>NZ_BDCE01000037.1 GCF_001613345.1 Nocardia uniformis NBRC 13702
GGCCCCAACGGGCCTGGGGCACGAGATCCCAGAGTGGGCGTATCCGACCAGCCGGACCGGACCCCGGCTGCGGCTGTACCCACCAGACACGAGGGGCGCTACTCATACACACCAATGACTGCACCACCAGATCCGAGATAGCCGTCACACACACGACCGCACCCCCGGTCCAACGGACCGGGGGTGCGAGATCCCAGAGTGGGTTTATCCGAAGCGGCCGGAGATGTAGTCCTCCGTGGCCTTCTGCGACGGGTTGGAGAAGATCTTCTCGGTCTCGTCGATCTCCACCAGTCGGCCCGGCTTGCCCTGGGCCTCCAGGTTGAAGAACGCCGTCTGATCACTCACCCGCGCGGCCTGCTGCATATTGTGGGTGACGATGACAATGGTGAACTCCTTCTTCAGCTCGGCGATCAGATCCTCGATCGCGAGCGTGGAGATGGGGTCCAGGGCCGAACACGGCTCATCCATCAGCAGTACGTCCGGCGAGACCGCGATGGCGCGCGCGATACACAGCCGCTGCTGCTGACCACCGGAGAGGCCGCCGCCGGGCTTGTCCAGGCGGTCCTTGACCTCGGTCCAGAGGTTCGAGCTACGCAACGAGCGCTCGGCGACCTCATCGAGTTCCTTCTTGTTGCGCACGCCCTGCAGCTTCAGGCCCGCCACCACATTGTCGCGAATGGACATGGTGGGGAACGGGTTCGGACGCTGGAACACCATACCGATGGTGCGACGCACACCCACCGGATCCACCATGGCGCCGTAGATGTCCTCGCCGTCGAGCAGCACCGCGCCCTCGATGCGGGCTCCCACGGTCACCTCGTGCATCCGGTTGAGCGATCGCAGCACGGTGGACTTGCCGCAGCCGGACGGACCGATGAAGGCGGTCACGCTGCGCGGCAGCACGGTCAGCGAAACGTCCTTCACAGCATGGAAGGCGCTGTAGTAGATGTTCAGGTCTTTGACGTCGATCCGCTTTGCCATCTCGTATTCCGTTCCGCTCTATCGGTTCCGCGTCAGGAGCTTGTTGACCACGGCCGCGGCCACGTACAGCAGGGCGATCAGCAGGATCAGCGTCAGCGCCGCACCCCACACCCGCAACCGGCCGGCCGGCTCGGGGTTGGCCAACTCCTGGTAGATCATCAGCGGCAGCGAGGCCATATTGCCGTCGAAAATATTCGAATTGATCGACTTGCTGTAGCCGACCAGCACCAGCACCGGCGCCGTCTCACCCATGACGCGGGCCAACGAGAGCAGGATGCCGCTGAGCATGCCGGGCAGAGCGGTGGGCACCACGACCCGCACAATGGTCTTCCACTTCGGAATGCCCAGCGCGTATGACGCCTCGCGCAGCTCATCGGGGACGAGCTTGAGCATCTCCTCGGTGGAGCGCACCACCACCGGCAGCATGAGCAGAACCAGCGCCAGCGATACCGCGAACGAACTCTGCGGGAAACCCAGCGTGGCGATCCACAGTGCGAAGATGAACAGCGCCGCGACGATCGAGGGCACACCGGCCAGAATGTCCACCATGAAGGTGGTGGTCTTGGCCAGCCAGCCGCGGCCGTACTCGACCAGGAAGATGGCGGCCATAATGCCCAGCGGCACCGCGATGACCGCGGCCACCGCAGTCTGCACGACGGTTCCGTAGATGGCGTGGTAGACGCCGCCGGCGGTCTGGTCGGGCAGCACGCCCTTCTGCGAATTGGTCCACCAGCTGGACGTGAGGATGGCCTCGAAGCCCTTGCTCACGACCATGAACAGCACCCAGACCAGCGGCACCAGGGCGATGACGAAGCAGGCCCACACCACGCCGGTGGCGACATTGTTGCGAATCCGCCGGTCCAGGGTGGTCGCCCGGAAGGCCGGGGCCTTCACCGGTTTATCGAGCAGCGCGGTGTTCATCCGTTGACCTTCCCGCCGGCAGCCAGCCGGGCCAGTGCGTTGACGACGAAGGTCAGCGCGAACAGCACGAAACCGGCTGCGATGTAGGCGCCGGTGGGCAGTGCCTGACTGAATTCCGCTGCCGCCGAGGCGATTTTGGAGGCGAAGGTGTAGCCACCGTCGAACAGTGACCAGCCGCCCGCCTGCGCCGCGGTGCGCAGCACCACCAGCACCGCGATGGTCTCGCCCAGTGCGCGCCCGAGTCCCAGCATGGAACCGGCGATCACACCGCTGCGGCCGTAGGGCAGCACGGTCATGCGCACTACTTCCCATTTGGTGGCGCCCAGCGCCTGCGCCGCCTCGATATGCGCGGGCGGCGTCAGGCCGAATACCTCACGGCTGACCGAGGTGATGATCGGCAGGATCATGACCGCAAGCACCACGCCCGCGGTGAAAATCGTGCCGCCACCGGAAATGCTGACATTGCCGTCGGAGAACAGGAAGAACCAGCCGAGGTTGTCATTGATGAAGCGCTGTACCGGCTCCAGTTTCGGCGCCAGCACCAGGAAGCCCCACAGACCGAACACGATCGACGGCACCGCCGCCAGCAGGTCGACGAGCACCGAGAACGGTCGCGCCAGCACCTTCGGCGCGTACTGCGTCAGGAACAGTGCGATCCCGACCCCGATCGGCACCGCGATCACCAGCGCCATCAGCGAACTCAGCACCGTGACCATGAACAGGTCCTTGATGCCGAATTGCAGATGATCGGCATCGGAGGTGTTGAACTCGGTGCTGGTGAAGAAGTTGGCCTCGTTCGCGAGGATCGACGGCACCGCCCGAATCAGCAGGAACAGTGCGATCAGGGCGATAGCGGCGACGATGATGCCACCCGCCGCGGTGGCGGCCGAACGGAACAGCATTTCCGGATTCGGCCGCCAAGCGCGGATTCTGGCAACCATTTGGCGGAGCCATGCCCCGCTCAGCCGCGGCGCGGGAGGTTCGGCGGCCTTCTGTTTCAGGCTGGGGTCGGTCGGCATGAGCGCAGTATCCCCCGACGGGTGAACAGAGCCCGACCGCGGATCCGCCGTGTTCGACGGGTCCGCGGCCGTGACGTCATCGTGAACGGTCATGGGCTCGCGATCAGGAAATTGCGTTGATCGCGTTGGTCAGCTTGGTCTTGAACTTGTCGGGGATCGGGATGTACCCGTTCTCCTCCAGGCCGTTCTGACCGTTGGTGATCGCCGAGGTGAGGAAGGCCTTCACTGCGGTGGCGGTGCCCGCATCGCTGTACTTGGAGCAGACGATCTCGTAGGTCGGCATGACGATCGGGTACGCACCGGTCTCGGTCGGCTTGTAGAACGAGGAGACGTCCAGCACCAGGTCGTTGCCCTCACCCGAGATCTTCGCGCCGTCGATCGCCTTGCCCGCGGACTCGACGCTCAGTGTCACCGGTTCCGGACCGGCCGGGGTGACGATCTGGGCGACGGAGAGGTTCTGCGCCTTGGCGAATGACCACTCGTTGTAGGTGATCGCGTTCTTGGTGTTCTTCACCGCGGCCGAGGTGCCCTCATTACCCTTGGAGCCCTCACCGATACCGCCGACGAAGGTCTTGCCAGCGCCCTTGCCCCACGCGCCGTCTGAGGCCGCGTCCAGGTAGAGCTGGAAGTTATCGGTGGTGCCCGACTCATCGCTGCGGAAGATCACGGCGATGGGCGCGGCAGGCAGGCTGGCGTTCGGGTTGAGCGCCTTGATCTCGGGTGCATCCCAGGTCGTGATCGAGCCATTGAAGATCTTGCCCAGAGTCGGACCGTCCAATGCCAGATCGGTGACGCCGTCGATGTTGTAAGTCATGGCGATGGGGCCGAATACGGTCGGCAGGTTCCAGGCCGGGCTGTCGCAACGAGCGGCCGCCTGGGCGGGCTCGTCCTTCTTCGCGCTGAGCGGGGAGTCCGAGCCGCCGAAATCGGTCTGGCTGCCGAGGAATTCCTTCACACCCGCACCGGACCCGCTGGAGGTGTAGTTAAGGGTGGCGCCGTCGCAGTTGGCCTCGTAAGCGGCAATGAACCGCTCCATGGCATTCTTCTGCGAGGAGGCACCGCTGGCCTTCAGTGACGTCTTGCCACCACAGTTGATGTCCGAGTTCGCCGACACCTGACTGGTGTCGGTGTTGTCGTCGCTACCGCAGGCGACGAGAGTCATGGCACCAGCGGCCAGGACACCGACCAGGGCGCTACTGCGCTTGAGCTTCACTGAAAATCCTCCGGGAATCACGTCCGCACGCCCAACCCCTCAACGGTCGGACGGGCGTGAGGTAGGTGGCTGTTCGCTGCGAACTGACCCACCGGGCAGCTCTGTACCGCCCACAAGAAAGGTAAGGGCGGGACGTAGACAGTTAGACCTGGGCAGGTGAACGGAAAGTGAACAACCCTCTGCGATTACGACCTGTAGCTGTGACATTAGCCGCAGCGTTGCGGATATCACGGTTGCCGCGCAGTCACCCGGTGGCGGCTCCCGCTGACCCGACAGCCATCCCACCATCCCAACGGCGGCCGTCCGGGGCGTGCCTGCGCCGAGGAGTCTGTCTGTGCGGCAGCGACTATCGCGCGTAGGCCAAGTCGACGTGTGCGGGTGCGAATCCCAGGCGGGTGTAGGTGTGTACGGCCGCGGTGTTGTCGGCCTCGGTGTAGAGCAGCACCTCGCCCAGCTCGCGGTCGCGCAGGTAGTGCAGTCCGGCGAGGGTGAGCAGGCGGCCGAGTCCGCGGCCCTGCGCGGCCGGGTCGATGGCGACCACGTACACCTCGCCGATCGGCGGGTCCTCGTCCAGGTGCACCTTGGTCCAGTGGAATCCGAGGATGCGATCGGGGTCGGCCGGGTCGGCGGCGATGAACAGCCCCTTGGGGTCGAACCACGACTCGTCGCGGCGGACAGCGATCTCGCGCTCGGTCCAGCCGCCCTGTTCCGGATGCCAGGAGAAGGCGGCATTGTTGACGCGCAGGATCTCGGCATCGTCGGCCGGACCGGCGTAGGTACGCAGCAGTAGGTCCTCCGGCACGGCCAGCTCCGGTAGCTCAGAGTTAGCGAGAGGGCGTTTCATCTGCCACAACTCACGCGCCACGGCCAGCTCCAACCGGGCCGAAACCGCCTGTGCGGAGGGCAGATTTCCGTGCGCCCACACCCGCGCACCAGCGCCACCGGCGGCGAGCGCCGCCGTCACCAGATCCGTGCCGATGCGCTTGCCACGAGCCTCCGGAGCGACGGCGGCCTCGGCCATGGCCGGGTGTTCGGCGTGCGCGGGAACGAGATTCGCATAGCCGACGACCTCGCCGGACAGTTCATCGACGGTCACCAGATGCCACCCGGTGACATCGGCGGTCAGTGATAGCACCGCTTGTTCGGAAACCGGTGCGACCCCATCGACAGCGGTGGCTCGATCCAGCAGATCGCGCACCTGCCGCGCGGTCGCGGCGGGCAATTGCTCGACCCAACCGAGCTGCCGCAGCCGATCGCTCACCGGTATTTCGGTCTGGGCGGGAAGCTGATCGTCGGGCACGGAACTCACTGCATCGTGCCGTTCGCCGGCGCCAGTTCGTCGTCCGAACCCTCGGCATCCGGGAAAGCGACATCGCCCTTGGTGGAGCTGCGCGCCGGGCGCACCGCCTTGTAGCCGACATTGCGCACGGTGCCGATGAGCGATTCGTATTCGCTGCCGAGCTTGGCGCGTAGTCGCCGCACGTGCACGTCGACGGTGCGGGTGCCGCCGAAGAAGTCGTAACCCCAGACCTCCTGCAGCAGCTGGGCCCGGGTGAATACCCGACCGGCGTGCTGGGCGAGGTACTTGAGCAGTTCGAATTCCTTGTAGGTGAGGTCGAGTGGGCGACCGCGCAACCGCGCGGTATAGGTGCCCTCATCGATGACCAACTCACCGAGGGTGATCTTTCCGGTGTTCTCCGGGCTGGCGGCCCCACCGTTGCGGGCGACCAGAAGTCGCAGTCGCGCATCGAGTTCCGCGGGTCCGGTGCCGGGCAGCAGAATGTCGTCCAGCCCCCAGTCCGCATTCACCGCGACCAGACCGCCCTCGGTCAGGACGGCAACAACCGGCACCGACGATCCGGTGCTCCCCAGCAACCGGCACAGTCCGCGCGCGGCAGCCAGGTCGGTACGGGCATCGACCAGGGCGACATCGGCGGAACCGGCCTCGAGCAGCGATGCCACCTCGGTCGGCGCCGGTCGCACATGGTGTGGCAGCAGCGCCAGCGACGGCAACACCGCTTCGGGGTTGGGGTCGGAGGTCAGCAGGAGCAGCTCCATGGGGGCTCTCCTCCCATCTGGCATGTGCGCGGCAACATCGTCGTCCGCCACGACCTCATGCGCGTCATCACAGGTAAGTCGGGTCATACATTAGCGCGTAAGTCTGATGGACCACGCATAGCCGACGGTGCACGTCTCTCCGGCAACGCCGGATTGTCCAGCTCCGCCACGCCGCGGCGGATACGCGGCCCCGCGCCTCGATTCTTCCCGCTCTCCGCTCCTCCGCCGCGCCCGCGGCGCTTTTCGGTTCAGAACCGAGACAGCCGCCGACCAGAAGCGTTGTGGGCCTTCGGCAAGTCGCCGATGCGCTCAGCGCGGTCGGCCCGGCCCAGCGGTGCACCCGGCTCGACAGCGGCTACCGGCCGCAGCGCCTGTCATATATCCCTGTGCGCGCGCTTATGAAACGGCACACACTCTTCGGCGTGGCGGTCACCGGTGTGGTGGCGGCGAGGCGGACGGGGGCGGGCCGCCCCAGTAGGGTTGCCCCATGAGTTTCCGCAGGGTGATCATCGGGCTGCTCTGCCTGGCGGGTCTGGCGGTCGTACTCGATTTCGGGGCGGCCGCCTACTCCGAGTACCGGGTGTCGCGGCTGCTGCGTGACGGCTCCGACCTGGGCGCGGATCCGGAGGTGACCTTTCACGGGTTTCCGTTCGTGGCGCAGGCGCTCGACGGCCAGTTCCGGGATATCGATATTCGGGCACGTGCCGTGCGGCCGGATATTCCGGGCGAGATCCTGGTCGAGGCCGGTCTGATCGGCGTCCACGCACCGCTGGGCGATCTGGTCGATGGCAATGTGCGCAAGGTGCCCGTGGACGAGGTCCACGCCCTCATGCGCATCGAACCGGTCGAGCTGGGACGGCTGTTCAAGATTCCGGATCTGCAGGTGTTCGGTCCGCCCGCCGATAAATCGGATGGCTCGGGTGGGTCCGGCGGCACCGGTGTCACCACGTCGGGGCCGATCATCCTGACCGGCACGGTGTCGTTGACCTCCGATACCAACCCGGTGCCGGGCACGAGTGACAGCGGAAAGCCGGTCAGCGTGCTCGCCGATCTGCGGCTCGATGCCGACGGCCAGATCCAGATCGTCGCCACCGATATCTATTACGGCGACGAGGCCACCCCGGCCGCCATGGTGCCGGAGGTGAATCGGGAGCTGGTGCTGGCCAAGTTCACCCGCACCATCGATACTCGAGACCTGCCGTTCGGTGTGCGACCCATGAAGGTGGAGGCCAGCGGCGGGCAGATCGTGGTGGAGGGCGTCGGCAAGAACGTCACCATCGATTTGGATCGTCTCCAGCAGCCATGATCGAACTGGTCGTCCTCGCCATCGCCGTGGCAGCCGCCGCGGGGGTGGGAATTCTGGTGCGCCGCAACGAGGGCCGGGTCCGCACCGTCGCCGAGGGCACCACAACGGATGGCGCGGACCCGTCGGGGCCGCGGACCGAATTGCTGGCCGCCGTGGGACTCGCCGCGAATCGTCCTGCCGTACTGCATTTCTCGGCCGATTGGTGCGGCCCGTGCGCCGCGGTGCGACGGGTGGTCGCCGCCGTCGTCACCGAATTCGCCGACGCCCCTGCGGCACCCCTCGATATAGAGGTCGATATCGACGCCGATCCGGCCCTGGCCAAGGAGCTGTCGGTGCTGTCGCTGCCGACCACTTTCGTCTTCGATACCGCGGGCCGGGAGCGCTTCCGTATCTCCGGCGTCCCGAAGGCCGCCGATCTGCGCACGGCGTTGGCACCGCTAACCAGGCCGAATGCCGCCGAGTGACCAGCATTACGGACCCCGGGTCCAATTCCCCCGAAAAACCGGGTAAACTCCAACTCGTGCAATCCAACCGCGAGCTGATGCTCACCCGACGCCGCACGGTAGATCTGTGCCGCCTCGGTGGTTGTTGCTGCCTGTGCCGCTAGCCGGTCGGCCTTTCGACTCTGCTGTCGCCGACCGGATGTATCCGTCGTAGAGAGATCTCTGTGATCCTCCGGCGTTCTGGCCAACTGAAATCCTTCAGCGCAGGAGTACGAACATGTCACAGCCCAATCCCACCATTACCCAACCGGTCGGTACTCGCATTCCTTCCGGCCAGGTCGATGTTCGCGGCCCCCGTTTCGCCGCCTGGGTCACCACCGCCGTCCTGGCGCTGGTTCTGATTCTCGCCAACTTCTCCCTCACCGCCGCCGCCGTACTGTTGACCGCGCAGGCCGTGGTCTTCGCGCTCGGCGCGTGGCAGGGTCCGAGCCGCAGCCCCTACGGGCTGATCTACCAGAACCTGGTGCTGCCGCGCATCGGTCCGGCCCCCGAGCTGGAACCCGTCGCGCCACTGCGGTTCGCCCAATTGGTCGGCCTGGTCTTCGCCGTACTCGGCGTGATCGGGTTCGCCTCCTCGAGCTCCGTCGCCGGTGCGGTATTCACCGGTTTTGCGCTGTTCGCGGCGTTCCTCAACGCCGCCTTCGGCATCTGCCTGGGCTGCAAGCTCTACCCCCTCGTCACGCGGTTTCTTCCGAAAGCCGTGCCGAACAATCCCAATCCCACCGCCTGACCCTGGCACCACCTTCGAAAGGAACAACATGGCTCGCTCCGATGTCCTGGTCTCCGCTGACTGGGTCGAAGAGAACCTCAACGCCCCGGGCGTCGTCATCGTCGAGGTCGACGAGGATGCCTCCGCCTACGACACCGGCCACATCGAGGGCGCCGTCAAGCTGGACTGGAAGCAGGATCTGCAGGACCAGATCCGTCGCGATTTCGTGAACCGGGAGCAGTTCTCCGATCTGCTCGCGGCCCGCGGTATCAGCAACGACGACACCGTGGTCCTGTACGGCGGCAATAACAACTGGTTCGCCGCCTACGCCTACTGGTACTTCAAGCTGTACGGCCACCAGGACGTCAAGCTGCTCGACGGTGGCCGCAAGAAGTGGGAGCTCGACGGCCGTCCGCTGTCGCGTGACGCCGTGAACCGTCCGGCCGCCAGCTACAAGGCGAGCGAGCAGGACCTGTCCATTCGCGCCTTCCGCGACGAGGTCATCGCCGCCATCGGCACCAAGAACCTCGTCGACGTGCGCTCCCCCGACGAGTTCTCGGGCAAGATCCTGGCTCCCGCGCACCTGCCGCAGGAGCAGTCGCAGCGTCCGGGTCACATCCCGTCCGCCATCAATGTGCCGTGGTCCAAGGCCGCGAACGAGGACGGCACCTTCAAGTCCGACGCGGACCTGGCCGAGCTGTACAAGGACGCGGGCCTGGACGGCGAGAAGCAGACCATCGCCTACTGCCGCATCGGTGAGCGTTCCTCGCACACCTGGTTCGTGCTGCAGGAGCTGCTGGGCCACAAGAACGTCAAGAACTACGACGGGAGCTGGACCGAGTACGGCTCCCTCGTCGGTGCACCGATCGAGTTGGGAGCGTAATCAATATGTGTGCAGCACCTACCCAGGGCCAGGCCATTCCCGCCGGCGTCGATGTGGAGAAGGAAACGGTCATCACCGGCCGCGTACTGACCACTGACGACCAGACCGTCGGTGGCGCGTTCGTGCGTCTGCTGGACGGCAATGGCGATTTCACCGCCGAGGTTGTCGCCTCCGGCACCGGTGACTTCCGTTTCTTCGCCGCTCCGGGCGCGTGGACCGTGCGGGCGCTGTCGGCGTCCGGCAACGGCACCGCCGAGGTGAAGCCGGAGGGTGCGGGCATCCACAATGTGGACGTCCTCGTCGCCAAGTAAGTAGCACGACCTGCGCGAGCGGCCCCGGGATTCGTTTTCCCGGGGCCGTTTTCGTGCCCGGAACGAGCTGCTATTAGACTTCGGGCCGTGGTTCTTGCCTTCGAGATTTTGCTGGTTGTGGTCTCCGTGCTGATCGCCTGGTTCGGTCTGTACGTGCTCTACCGGCTGTTCACCGAGTCGTGAGCGAGCCGGCGAGCGAGAACATCGAAAACGGCGTCCTCAATGGAACGACGCCGGAATCCACCGCTGCCCGCCGCAGCGGTGATCAAGCCGTGGCTGAGGCCGTCGACAAGGCGAAATCAACCGGTGGCATGAATGTTCCCGCACTCCCCGGCCTCCCGCTGCCCGAGGACACCGCCAATCTCCGGCTGGGTCCGGATCTGAGCTCCTCCATGCTCGCGCTGCTGCCGCTGGTCGGCGTCTGGCGCGGCGAGGGCGAAGGTAACCACCCCGAGACCGGCGACTACCGCTTCGGCCAGCAGATCATCGTCTCCCATGACGGCGGCGACTACCTCAATTGGGAGTCCCGCTCCTGGGTCATCAATGAGGACAGCAGCTACGGCGGTCCGGATCTGCGCGAGAGCGGTTTCTGGCGCGTGGGCATCGACGGCGACGACGAGGTCCTCGAACTCCTGCTGACCCACTCGTCCGGCATCGTGGAACTGTTCTACGGCCAGGCCCTCACCCAGTCCTCCTGGGAACTCGCCACCGATGTGGTGATCCGCAGCCAGTCCGGCCTCGTGGTCGGCGGCGCGAAGCGGCTGTACGGCATTGTCGAAGGCGGCGACCTCGGTTATGTCGAGGAGCGGATCGCGGCGGACGGGGCGTTGGAGCCTCGGCTGTCGGCCCGCTTGCAGCGCTTTATCGGTTAGTCCGCCCAGTTACGTTTCCCGATCTCCTTCAGATTGATATCAACGGCGAACGGTGCCGAAACACACAGTCTGTCGTGGAAGATGCCTGTTGGGACATAACCTTTGGTAGCTGGATCAAGTTCGTAGGTGTACACGATCGCATCCGCATCGCGGCGCTCGACCCGCCAGTAATGCTCGATTCCAGCCTTCGCGTATTTGAGGGGTTTCACCTCTCGATCCCGTTCCACCGAATCGGGGGATACCGCCTCAATCGCGAGGATGACGTCCTCCGCGAAGTAGTACGTGGATGGGTCGTCGCGGTTGAACGCCTCTTCGGTGACTACCACAACATCCGGCTCCGGCATCTGCCGCTGGCCGAGCCGGACCGCCATCTCACGTTCGGCACGGAGACCGGACGGCACCTGTAGTTCCAGTTCCCGCTCGAACAGAGATACGACACGGCTGTGCCACTTCTCCTGCGGGCTCACGAATATCAGGCTCCCGTCGATCAGTTCGGTGTGCCGGGGAAGACCACGCAGTTGTAGAAAGCGCTCAACAGTGAACCCCCCGACGGGGGGGATCACCCAATCCGGCCAGTCCGGCACCGGTTCAACGGTCATGACCTCAGCGTAACCCCTGATCAGAGAAGACTCACCGGGAAAACGGTACGGCCCCCGAGTCCTTCTGCGGATGCAACTTCACGCAGATCCCGATCGGACAGATCGGGAGACTCGGGGGCCGGGTGACTGCCTTGGATTCGCTAGGCGCTCGCGCGAAGCGGAATCCGATTGCAGCGGTAGCGCCTAGCTGGCAGCCACCTCACGCGTCCTAGAAATAACCATCTCTTGAACCACCTCCTTTCCCGTGTACAGACGAACTTAGTCACGGTTCGCGAACGCGGCAACGTATTTTCTCGGACCGCGAAATCGCAGGTCAGGCGGGAATAAATCGTTCGACGGAGCTGTGGCCGTCCGCGGCCACCCGGACGAGGGCGTCGGCGCGGTGGTCCGCCGGGAGTTGGTGGGTGACGACCACGACGATGCGACCGGGGGCGACCAGACCGCTGGATTCGTCGAGCAGGCGGCGCAGCAGATCCGTGCCCGCTTCGGCTTCCAGATGTTCGGTGGGTTCGTCGAGCAGGAGTACCCGGGCCGGGGAGAGCAGCGCCCGAGCCAGCAGGATGCGGCGGCGCTGACCACCGGAAACCGCTGCCGCACCGCCGATCAGCTCGGTGTCCACGCCGTCGGGCAGTGCGTCCAGCCAGGGTCCGGCGCCGACCGCGCGCAGAGCACGCACGGCCTCGTCGGAGGTGATATCGCCGCGGGCCACGCGCAGATTCTCGAGGACGGTGGTGCCGAAGATATGGGCATCCTCGGCGAAGAAGGTGACACCGGGCCGCGGGGTGTCGAACAGGCCCGCCCACGCCATCAGGAGGGTGGTCTTCCCCGCGCCACTCGGGCCGGTGACAGCGATGCGGTTGCCCTCCGGCAATTTGACGAGATCCATTCGGGGGCTTTCGGATTCGCCCTGTTCGAGCCGATTGATCCGGCGTAGCGCCGCGCGGCCATTGGTCAACGCCTGCGCGGCGGCGGGGAGAACCGCGACCGCTTCGAAGGCCGACAGCGGCAGCAGCACCATCACGGTGAGCGCCATGGGTGAGATACCGCCGGGCTCGACGGTCTGGAATCCGAGGGTGGTGACGGCAGGACCGGTGCCGTACAACACAATTCCGATGAGCAGCGACCCGAGCACGCTCACACCGATCGACAGTGGTGTCGCGGCCGCCGCCCACGCACTGCGCGAGGCGGCCCTGTCCTCGGCGGCGACCGCCCGCTGCCCGGCCACGGTGGCGGTCGACAGTGCCGCGTCGAGCCGCCCGGCGACCCGCAGTTCCGGGGCATGATCGAGCACAGTGAGTGCGGCAGCGGTGAACTCGGTCCGATCGGACCGCACCGCCAACTCTGCCTCCCGGGCCGCCAGTGCCGAAAGCCAAGGTGCGATAACCCCGGCCACAACGAGGGAGGCCGCGAGAATAGCGGCGGCGGGCACCGAAATCGGCAGCAGCAGCCCGACCGCGAAGAGCGCCAGGATCACCGCGACGGCAATGGGTACGAAGGCCCGCACCACCACGGCCCCGAGATCGTCGATATCCCCCATGACCCGCCCGAGCAGGTCACCGCGCCGCAGCTGCGTCGGATCACCGTGCCGCGCGGCGTCTCCCGCACCCGAACCGGCGGTCGGCGGCTCGTCGACTCCGAACGTGGTGCCGCGGCGTGGGCGCCAGATATCGGCACCCGCCAATGCCCGGTACGTCGTGGTGCGCGCGGTGCTCGTCGCCCGCAGGGCCACATCGTGCGTGGCCAGCCGCTCCAGGTATCGGCACAGGCCACGCGAAATGCCCAGTGCCCGAACCGTCACCACCGCGATGGACAGATCCAGCACCGGCGGCATCTGCCAGGCCCGCGCGATGAGCCACGCCGCGAGTGCCGCGAGCCCCAACCCGCTGCCGAGGGCCAGCACGCCCCAGCCGATGGAAATCGTCATGCGCCAGCGCGACAATGCCAGCAGCTCGCGAATACGACGAAAATCGGTCAGCAACCCTGTCATCGCATGCTCACCTCATCGGCGTGGATGGCATCCCGGCTCCCGGCGGTCGCCCCACTGGACACCAGCTCGATTTCCGCGTCCACCCGCACCGCACCGCTATCCAGGTGCGGCACACCGCTTTCCATCCGCCCCGATGCATCCGTCGCGGTCGCGGCATCCGCCGCGGTCGTGGCGTTCACGGTGTACTCACCCCCGTCATTCCGGCGCGCTTTTGGCCGGAATCCACCGAATCCAGTGGTGGTAGTCCGGTCTGCGGATCCCAACCAGAGGCACGCCGGGATGACGGGGTGCCGTTCGACGTTTCTGGACACCGTACCGATCCCTCGACACCCACCGATCCCTCGTGGCCTGCCGATCCCTCGTGGCCTGCCGCCTCCTCGGGGCTTGCCGATCTCTCAGGGCTTGCCGACTCCTCAGTGCTTGCCGACTCCTCAGGGCTTGCCGATCCCTCAGTGCCTGCCGATCCCTCAGTGCCTGCCGATTCCTTTGGGCTTCCCGATCCCTCAGAGCCTGCCGCCGAAGCAGCGGGGTGGGCAGCACCGCGACCGATCTCCTCGGCGGCCGAGTCATGCCGGATCTCGCTCCGATGGGCACCTGGTTCCGTTCCGCGTGCCGTGGCCCGCACCTCGACAATATGGTCGGCCACCGCCAGTACCGCCGGGCGGTGGCCGACGACGACCACGGTCGCACCGGCATGTGCGCGAGCGACCAGGGCCGCGAGAACGGCTGCCTCGCTGGTGTCGTCGAGGTGCGCGGTGGGTTCGTCGAGAAGCAGCACCTGCCGTGGTGCGGCGAGAGTCCGGGTGAGCGCGAGCCGCTGTCGCTGCCCGAGTGATAGCCCGGTGCCTCCGCTGCCGACGATGGTTTCCCAGGCGTCGGGGAGTTCGGCGAGAACGGCGTCGAATCCTGTTGCGGCGCAGGCCTCGGCAACCTGCTCCGGGCCGGCGGACGCACCGAGCAGTTCCAAGTTCTCGCGGAGGGTGCCGGGGATGAGGACGGGGCGCTGCGGTAGCCACGCGACATGGGACCACCAGTGGTCCTGGTCCAGCTGGCCGACACCGACGCCGTCCACCGAAACCTGCCCACGATCAGGGGTGATCAGGCCCAGCACCGCTTGCAGCGCGGTGGATTTACCGCAGCCGTTCGGACCCGTCAGGACGGTCACCGCACCGGACCGCAATACGGCGGACAGTGCGTCCGGTGCGGCCCCGTCGCGCGCGGCGACGGTGAGATCACGAATCTCGATGCGGCCCACGGATTCACCGAGATCCACCGTATGGTGTCGACTGCCACCCTCGTCATCCCGCCGCACTCCACCCCCGCCATCCCGGCATGCTTTTGGCCGGGATCCACTCCTGTCCCAAGGTGGATTCCGGCCAAAAGCACGCCGGAATGACGAGGGAGTGGGCGGCACCAGGTGTTCGAGCTCAGCAGTTCCGGGGTCGTCGCGCCGCTTCGCGATAGGGCCGTCCGGCTCGGCGTCCTCCGCCTCGTCCGGATCGAGGACCGCGAAAGCCTTGTCCGCCGCGGCCATTCCGTCCTGAGCGGCATGGAACCGCTCCCCCACCATGCGCAGCGGCAGGTACACCTCGGGGGCGAGGATCAATGCGACGAGCCCGGCGTACAGGCCCATATTGCCGAAGACCAGCCGCATTCCGATGGATACCGCCACCAGCGCCACGCACAGTGTCGCGAGCATCTCCAGCACCATCGACGACAGGAAGGCGATACGCAGCGCGGACATGGTCCGGCGGTGCAGGGCGTCGCCGAGGTCGCGCACCCGGTGCGCCATGGTGGTGCGAGCCGAATCCGACGGGCGCGAATCAGATTGTCCGGCAGTGCTGTCCGCTCGACCGGTCTCCCGGCCGAGGGCGCGCAGGGTCGGCATTCCGGAGAAGAGGTCGAGCAGCTGATCCGACAGCCGGGTGGTGGCGGCCAGAATGTCCTTGGACTTTCCCTGGGTGAGCAACCCGATGAGAATCATGAAGATCGGGATCAGCGGCAGGGTGACGAAGATGATCGCACCGGAAACCCAGTCGTGCACCACGATAACGGTCAGCACCACCGGCGGTACCAGTACCGAAAGCAGCAGTGCGGGTAGATATCCGGCGAGGTAGGCGCGCAGCCCGCTCAGCCCGGAGCCGGCCACCACCGCCAGTTCGGTGCGCCTCCGCTCCAATTCGCGTGGCGACAGTTGAGCTCCGGCGGCCACCACGGCCGTCTCCAGTTCCGCCACCACCTGCGCGCCGGCGCGATGCGCCAGCCGGGCCTGCCACCAGGTGGCGGCGGCCCGGCAGGCGACGGCGCTGGCGAAAAGCACCAGTTCGA
Organism: Nocardia uniformis NBRC 13702; assembly: GCF_001613345.1. Classification (GTDB taxonomy): domain Bacteria; phylum Actinomycetota; class Actinomycetes; order Mycobacteriales; family Mycobacteriaceae; genus Nocardia; species Nocardia uniformis. The sequence goes on from NZ_BDCE01000037.1 coordinate 15,691, forward strand.
CTGTCCAGGAGCCGATATCACGACTGGCCGGATCGGTGATCACACCGGCCAGTACCCGCGCCAGGGCCAGGGCCGCGATCACGATGCAGATCGTGATCGCCAGCGATAGCGCCACACTCGCGACGAGATACCGTCGTGCCGAGTGCGCGTACCGCCACAGGCGCGGGTCGACCGGTCGTGCCATGGTTCAGTCCCGCGCTTTCTCCATGAGCAGTCCGATGGGATCCGGGATCTGTTCCATGGTGAGCCGCTGGCGGAACACCCAGTACGTCCAACCCTGGTAGAGCAGGACAAACGGCACCATGATCACCGCGACCCAACTCATGACGGTCAGCGTGTAGTGCGTGGAGGACGCGCTGACGGTGCCGTCGCGGCCATCGACGGTGAGACTGTAGGCCGCGTCGATGGTGGAGGGCAGCACGTTCGGGAAGAGCACCCCGAACAGCAGCGCGGTGGCCGACACGACGGTGACCGCGGTACCGGTGAATGCCCAGCCGTCCCGCCCCCGGGTGGCCGCGAATCCGGCGACCACGAGTCCGACCACCGCCAGCAGCAGGGGAATCCAGGTCCAGCCCTTGCCATAGGAGAGCTGGGTCCAGATGCCGAATACCGCCACCACGGCCGCGGTGGGTACGAACAGCGCCCGCACGATGCGCTGCGCGTCGTCACGCACCTCGTTGGCGGTCTTCAGGCTCAGGAACACCGCTCCGTGCAGCAGGAACAGCAGCAGGGTGGTGAGCCCGCCGAGTAGCGCGTACGGATTCAGCAGGTCGAACAGCGTGCCCTCGATCTGCCGCTTCTCGTTGAGCCGCACGCCGCGCACGATATTCGCGAAGGCCAGGCCCCAGGCGAGAGCGGGAATCCAGGAGCCGAGCCCGATGCCGATATCGCACCAGCGTCGCCACCTGTCGTCATTGATCTTGCTGCGCCATTCGATGGCGCAGGCCCGGGTGATCAGGCCGACCAGGATGAGCAGCAGGGCGAGATAGAACCCGGAGAACAGGCTCGCGTACCACTCGGGGAAGGCCGCGAACATGGCACCGCCCGCGGTCAGCAGCCACACCTCATTGCCGTCCCACACCGGCCCGATGGTGTTGAGCACGACGCGGCGCTTCACCTCGGATTTGCGTCCGATAATCGGCATGAGCATGCCGACGCCGTAGTCGAAGCCCTCCAGGGCGAAGTATCCGATGAAGAGGACCGCGACCAGCAGAAACCAGAACACTTGCAGAGTCATCGGGAGTCTCCTAGTAAGCGAAGGAAAGCTTCTCGACCGAATCCCCGGTCATCTTCGGGGTGTCGTCTTCGATATGCGCCGGTTCCGGTCCATTCACCACGTAGCGCCGCATCAGGTAGAACCACGCCACCGCGAGTAGGCCGTACAGCAGCGTGAAGACGATGAGCGAGGTGAGAATCGTGCCCGCGGAAACCCCGGATACGCCCTGCTGCACCGTCATTCGGATGTTCGGGTCGCCGGTTGGATTGGGTACGACCACCCAGGGCTGACGGCCCATCTCGGTGAAGACCCAGCCGGAGATATTGCCCAGGAACGGGGTGGCCAGGCAGAGCAGCGACAGCCAGCCGAACCACTTCTGGTCCGGTACGCGTCCCCGCCGGGTGAACCAGAATCCGGCCAGCGCCAACAGGATCGAGCCCGCCATGAAGCCGATCATGGCGCGGAAGGACCAGTAGGTGACGAAGAGGTTGGGCCGGTAGTCGCCGGGGCCGAACTTCTCGTTGTACTGCTCCTGCAGATCCTTGACGCCATCGAGGGTGACGCCGCTGAATTCGCCCTTGGCCAGCCATGGCAGCACGTAGGGCACCTCGATGAGGTGGTCCACGCTGTCGCAGTTGTTGTGGGTGCCGACGGTGAGGATGGAGAAGTCCGGATCGGTCTCGGTATGGCAGAGCGATTCCGCCGACGCCATTTTCATGGGTTGCTGTTCGAACATCAGCTTGCCCTGCACATCGCCGGTGTAGATGAGGGCGACGGCGGCGATGAGCGAGACGAACAATCCCATCCGGGCGACCGGCCGCCACATGACTCGGGCCTCCTCGAGCCCGGCCGCGTCCTGGCGGGCCTTGCGGACCATCCACCAGCCCGCGATAGCCGCGACGAAGGTGCCCGCCGTCAGGAAGGCTCCGGCGACCACGTGCGGGAAGGCCGCGAGCGTGGTCACATTGGTGATCACTTCCCAAATGCTGTACAGCTCAGCGCGTCCGGTATCGGGGTTGTACCGCGCGCCGACCGGATGCTGCATGAACGAGTTGGCGGCGACAATGAAGTACGCCGAGGCGTTCACGCCGATGGCGACCAGCCAGATACAGGCCAGGTGCACCTTTTTCGGCAGCTTGGTCCAGCCGAAGATCCAGAGTCCGAGGAAGGTCGACTCCATAAAGAAGGCGACCAGGGCCTCCATCGCCAGCGGTGCGCCGAACACATCACCGACGAAGCGGGAGTATTCGCTCCAGCCCATACCGAACTGGAATTCCTGGACGATGCCGGTCGCGACGCCGAGCGCGAAGTTGATCAGGAAGAGCTTCCCGAAGAACTTGGTGAGTCGATACCAGTGTTCCTTGCCCGTAATCACCCACGCGGTCTGCATACCCGCGACGAGCGGCGCGAGGCCGATCGTGAGCGGCACGAAGATGAAGTGGTACACGGTGGTGATTCCGAATTGCCAACGTGCGACATCAACGACGTCCATCCGACCTCCCTGCCGATCTACGACATGACGTAGTAACAAACACTACGCCCGCTGAGGATCAGATCAACATGTGACGCGCCACAATGCGCGGCGAGTTTGCTGATCGAGGACCAAAGTCCCGAATCTGTGCCCGTTCGTCATCACCGAACGCAGCTGTTGGTCATTGGACAGGGTGCCCGAACCGCATTACCAGTCGGCAATACTGCCCGGTCGCGCAACGCCCCGGTCCACCAGTTCGATGATCTCGGGAGCATGGTCGGGTGCCGACATCCGCAACCCGTCGAGCGAGTTGACCCGCGCGGCCAGGGTTACGCTGGACAGCATCCAGATACTGTCCGCCGTAATCAGATCGGCGATGAACAACTGCTGGTAACTGCACTCCCAGCCCGCCTTCTCCGCCTCGGCGAACAGCGCCCGCTGCGTGGTTCCCGGCAGCACCCCGATTTTGGCGGGTGGCGTGATCAGCTGCTTATCGCGCACGATGACCACACTCGAACGCGGCCCCTCCAGCACCCGATGCTCGGTGCTGGTGAAGATCACATCGTCGGCACCCATTCGCTGAGCGAACCGCAGTGCCGCCATATTCGTTGCGTAGGAAAGGGTTTTGGCCCCGAGCAGTTGCCAGGGCGCGGCCTGTGCCAGATCCACCGAGATACCCCGCGACAGCGTGATCACCGAAACGCCCTCGGCACGTGCGGTTCTCACCCGCTCCGCCACCGGGACGACCAGGACGTATCCGGTCGACGCGGCCTCGGCGGGCGACATATCTTTAATAGCCGAAAGATCGCCGTAGCGTCCGAGGTCGCTATCGCGCCCGCGGGTGAGCACCATCCGGAGCAGCCCCTCGCTGGTATCACCCCATTCCTTGGCCGCCTTCTGCACGGCCGTGCGCCAGGCATCGAGGTCCGGCGCGGGCAATTCCAGTGCCTCCGCTGACCTACGTAGTCGCGCCAGATGCCATTCGATCGCGCACGGCTGCCCGTCCCGCACCAACACGGTTTCGAACACACCGTCACCACGCAGCACACCGATATCGTCCGCATACAGCAACGGCGCGTCCGGATCCCGGATCGCGCCGTCGAGTGTCACCAGAACTCGTTCCACCATGGCGACGACCCTAGAACAAATCGGGCGTCCGTAAACCCGTACCGCATCAGCAAACCCGCCAAGCGGCAGATACATCACGCCCGCGCAACCTCGACGTCACCCGCCCGCCATCCCCGGCGCGACCCCGCTCGCATCCACCCTCCACCACGCCGAAACCTCGTTGTTCGCGGTACGCCGCGGCAGCGCGAATCAGACACCGCCTATTGTTGAGTCGTGTCCTCTGTGGTTGCACCTAGTCCGATTCTCCAATTCCCAGGGGCGGTCGCAGGGCTGCCTGAATCCCCCGACAGTGCGGTGGCCTGGCATTACGGCGATCCGCTCGGGGAGCAGCGCGCGGCGGTGGAACGAGTCGCGGTGGTGGATCGATCGCACCGGTTCGTCATCAGCATGACCGGTAAGGAACGGCTGACCTGGCTGCATACGATTTCCAGCCAGCACATCGCGCAGCTCGGTGACGGGCAGTCGGCGGAGAATCTGGATCTGGACCTGAACGGTCGGGTTCTGAATCACTTCGTGCTGACCGATCTGGACGGCACGGTGTGGATCGACACCGAGGCAGATCGCGGTCCGGGACTGCTCGATTTCCTGCAGAAGATGGTGTTCTGGGCCGATGCCAAACCGGTGGCGGCTCCCGACTACGCCGTACTGAGCCTGCTCGGCCCGGGTGTGGCCGACCTCGCCACCGAAACCTTGGGCATCGCGGCCCTGCCCGACATCTACGCGGCGGTACCGCTGCCCGGCGGCGGCTTCCTGCGCCGGATGCCGTGGCCCACGCACGATTCCTTCGACCTGATAGTCCCCCGCGACCAACTCGCCGACTGGTGGACCCGCCTGCGCGCGGCGGGCGTGGAAGCGGCGGGCATGTGGACCTTCGAGGCATTGCGGGTGGCGGCTGTGCGCCCGCGTATCGGCCTCGACACCGATGACCGCACCATTCCGCACGAGGTGAATTGGATCGGCGGTCCCGCCGAATTCGGCGCGGTGCACCTGGAGAAGGGTTGCTACCGCGGCCAGGAAACGGTGGCTCGCGTCCATAATCTGGGCAAGCCCCCGCGCCACCTGGTACTGCTGCACCTCGACGGTTCCGCCGACGGCCGCCCCGCCCCCGGTGACGCGGTCACCGCCGGCGGTCGCGCCGTGGGTGTCCTCGGCACCGTGATCGACCACTACGAATTCGGGCCGATCGCCCTGGCGCTGATCAAGCGCAATATCCCCGCCGATACCGCCCTGGAAGCCGGACCGTGCGCCGCGTCCATCGATCCGGATTCCATTCCCGCCCATGATGAGCCGCAGGCGGGGCGGCTCGCCATCGACAAGCTGCGCGGCCGGTGAACGGCGGCACAGTGGGACGGGTCCTCGCTGTGTGCGTCGTGCACGCCGAGATCGAGGTGCCGGGTCGAGTCGGGCGCTCGGCCATCAACAAGGGTCCGGTGCCGCACCGGGTTCGCGCGCACCGCCTCGGTCTCGACGGCGACCACGTCTGCAATACCGTCCATCACGGCGGCGTGCACCAGGCCGTCTACGCGTACGCCCAGGAAGACGCCGAGCGCTGGGCCAGCGAACTCGCCCGCGAGCTGCCGCCGGGTTGGTTCGGTGAGAACCTGCGCATTACCGGTCTGCCGGTGAGCGATGCGGTGCTGGGCGAACGCTGGGCGATCGGCGACGCCGTCTTCGAGGTGAGCGCGCCCCGCGTCCCCTGCGCCAGCTTTCAGCATTGGTCCGGCGAACCGCAGTGGGTGAAACGCTTCACCCTGCAATCGGATACGGGCGCGTACCTGCGGGTGCTCACCGAGGGCACGGTCGGCGCGGGCGACGAGGTCCGGGTGGTGCACACCCCCGAGCACGGCATCACGGTGCGGGATCTGTTCCGCGGCGGGGACCAATCGCGTCTGGACCTGCTGCTCGAAGTAGAGCCCACCATCTCCGATGATGTCCGCATGCAAATCGAGCGCCATCGCCGCCGAAACGGAGCCAACACGTGAACGGTCCGGGTCTGGCGGAGGCTGCTCGCGTTACCACGCAAGGCCCCCGTTCATGCGCAGAGGAGACAGCATGAGTGTGGATCTGGTCGAAGTCGTCCGGTCCGGGTTCCGCGAATGCGTTCACCGCGGCTCGGTGGTCATCCTCGGCCCGGATGGCGAGCCGACCGTGGAACTCGGTGAGGTCCACGTCCCGATCTTCCCGCGGTCGACCAATAAGCCCATGCAGGCGATCACCCTGCTGCGGAATGGTTTCGAACCCCTCGACAATGCCGAACTGGCCATCGCGACGGCCTCCCACTACGGCGAACCCGATCACGTCGACCTCGTGCAGCGCCTGCTGGATCGCTTCGGGTTCACCGAGGACGACCTCGAATGCCCGCCGGATCTGCCCTGGGAGGAGCAGGCCCGCGCCAATGTCCTCGCCGGACAGGACCGTTCGAAGGTCGCCCGCCGCATTTTCATGAACTGTTCCGGCAAACATGCGGCCATGCTCGCCACCTGCCGGATCAACGGCTGGGCCACCGGCGGCTACCTGGATATCGGTCACCCGCTGCAGCAGTCGGTCGTCGCGACCATTGCCGATATCACCGGCGAACCGGAATCCGATCTGGGTATCGACGGCTGTGGCCTGCCTATCGTTCCGATCTCCCTGGTGAATCTGGCCCGGGCCTACGCGACCATGGCGACCGCACCCGCGGACGCTCCGGAACGTCGGGTCGCCGAGGCCATTCGCGCGCATCCCCGAGTGATTTCCGGCACGGACGGACCGGACTTACGGGTCATGACGGCAACGCCCGGGCTGGTGTGCAAGATCGGCGCCGATGGGGTGCACGCGGGTGCGCTGCCGGACGGCTCGGCCTTCGCCTACAAGATCGCGGACGGTCACGACCGCGCGCGAATGCCGCTGACGTTGGCCATTTTGCAGCGTATGGGCATCGAATGGACCGATGAGCACACCGAGTTGGCGGCCCCGGCGGTCCTGGGTGGCGCGGCCCGCGTCGGCGTCATTCGGGCAATCCCCGGCCTGCTCTAGATCCTCGCGGCCATCGCGTCCCCCGGTCATGACCGCACTCGCGAGGTTCTTCACCCACTCCTGGAAGCGCGACCGGCTGACACACGCTAAAGTATCTGTCAGGAAGATATTAATTCGAACGGGGCCGCCAACTACCCCAGGCCGCCCCGCAGTGACGCGAGGGGGTCAGTCATGGGCCGTGGCCGGGCTAAGGCAAAGCAGACCAAGGTCGCACGAGAGCTGAAGTACAGCTCGACGCCGACCGACTTCGCGACCCTTCAGCGAGAGCTGTCGACGGGCGGAAGTCCATTCTCCGAACCGACGCAGAGGCGCAGCGGCGTGCTTTCCGACGAGCATGACGCGGACGACAAGTTGCCGAAGTGGGACGAAGACGACAACGACGACTGGCGCCGCTGACTCGGACTTGAATCGATGCACTCAAGGGGAGGCCCCCACGGCCTTCCCCTCGAATTCGTCATTCTGCCGTGAGGCTTCGCCGTGTGAAGGCTCGCATTTCATGACACCGGCGTCCCTCGCCTACGCGATGGGCGCTGGTGCGTTTTTCGTATGCCACCACCCCTGAAGCGTTCCGCGCCAGCACATCCGGTGCGACTCGCGTAAGACGCGAGCGGCCCCGACCCTGGAAGGGTCGGGGCCGCAATGCTATTGGTGACGTGCGTCAGAAGCGCGGGTGTTCGCCCACCAGGTCGACGCGAGCGGCGTCGGCGTCCTTGGCCTTCTTGACGGTGCCGAGGGTCCAGCAGTCGATGTGCCGGGCGGTGAGGACCGCGAGGGCGCGGTCGGCGTCCTCGGGGGCGACGATGGCGACCATGCCGACGCCCATATTGAAGGTCTTCTCCATTTCGGGGCGCTCGACGCGACCACGCTGGGCGATCATCTTGAATACCGGGGCCGGGCTCCAGGTGCCGCGGTCGAGTTCGGCGACCATACCCGGGGGCAGCACGCGCGCCAGGTTGTTCGCCAGGCCGCCGCCGGTGACGTGGGAGAAGGTCCGCACATCGGTTTCGGCGATCAGTGCCAGGCAGTCCTTGGCGTAGATTCGGGTCGGTTCCAGGAGTTCCTCGCCGAGAGTGCGGCCGAATTCCTCGACGTGCCCGGTGAGGGACATGCGGTCGATATCGAGCAGCACCTTGCGCGCGAGGCTGTAGCCATTGGAGTGCAGTCCCGACGCGCCCATGGCGATAACGACATCACCGGCACGCACGCGGTCCGGGCCGAGTACGGCATCGGCTTCCACGACGCCGACGCCGGTGGCGGACAGGTCGTAGTCGTCGGCGCCCATCAGGCCCGGGTGTTCGGCGGTCTCGCCACCGAGCAGCGCGCAACCGGCCAGCACACAGCCTTCGGCGATACCGGAGACCAGTTCGGCGACCCGCTCGGGGACGACCCGGCCGACGGCGATGTAGTCCTGCAGGAACAGCGGTTCCGCGCCACACACCACCAGGTCGTCGACGACCATGGCGACCAGGTCCAGGCCGACGGTGTCGTGCTTGTCGAGCGCCTGCGCGACCGCGATCTTGGTGCCGACGCCGTCGGTGGAGGCGGCCAGCAGGGGCTCGCGGTAGCCACCCTTCAGCGCGAACAGCCCGGCGAAACCGCCGAGTCCACCCTGTACCTCGGGCCGGCTGGCCTTCTTGGCCAATGGCGCGAACAGTTCGACTGCCCGGTCGCCGGCTTCGATATCCACTCCGGCCGCCGCGTAAGACGCACCGGCACCGCTGGGGGTCTGTTCAGTCATTGTCGGGGAGAGCTCCAAGCCGAATCGGTGGATAGATGCCTGCTCACGCTACCGGAGGCGAATAACGACATCGCACCCGTATCGGGTATGGGGGTTGACAAACCTTTCGGTCTGCAAGTCCACCTTGCCGACCCCACCGAATACCCGCTTACATACATTCCGTACGCATTGACATACATACCGTACGTATGTGAATCTGGGTGGACAATCCAACGCCCTTCGGAAGGCACGAATCATGGGAATCAGCAAGGCACTCGGCCCAGCGCACGAGGTGGATCTGCCCGGCGGCCGCATTCGCTACCACGACACCGGATCGGGCGCCCCGGTGGTTTTCGTCCACGGACTGCTCGTCAATGCCGACCTCTGGCGCAAGGTCGTGCCGGGCCTGGTGGCCACCGGGCATCGCTGTCTCACCCCGGACTGGCCGCTGGGCGCGCATTCGATTCCAGTGCCGGATGCGGATCTCACTCCGACCGGGTTGGCCGATCTCATCGCCGCGTTCCTGGAACGGCTCGACCTCGACGATGTGACCGTGGTCGCCAATGACTCCGGTGGCGCGCTGACCCAGATCCTGCTGGCGCGCAATCGGTCTCGTATCGGACGGGTCGTACTGACGCCCTCGGACACCTACGAGGCGTTTCTCCCCGCCCTGCTGGCACCCCTGCAATGGCTCGCGCGGATTCCCGGATCCATGCGACCGCTCACCGCGGCGATGCGCATACGCGCGGTACAGCGGCTGCCGATCGCCTTCGGCTGGGTGGTCAAGCACGGCCAGCCGAACGAGATCGCCGACTCGTATCTGCTACCCAGCCGCAACAGCGGCGCTATTCGAAAAGATCTGCGGCGCTTCCTCAAAGGTATCGACGGCAAGTACACCGTCGAAGCCGCGCAGCACTTTCCCGACATCGATATTCCGGTCCTGCTCGCCTGGGCCACCGAGGACAAGGTGTTCAAGCTGTCGTCGGCACAGCGAGTGGAGCGGGAACTCCCCAACGCGACACTGCGGCAGATCGACGACGCGTACACCTTCGTCTCCGAAGACCAGCCCGAGTTGCTCACCGAGATGATCGTGGAGTTCACTCGGCTGCATGCCACGCCGTAGTCAGGAGGACCGTTCCCGCACCACGAGGGCCGCGCTGGAACAGGCCGGTCGCCGGTTGTTCGCGGAACGTGGGTACGCGGGTGTCTCGGCCGAGGAGATCGTCACCACGGCCGGTGTCACCCGCGGTGCCCTGCACCATCATTACGGCGATAAGCGCGGGCTGTTCGTGGCGGTACTCGAGCAGGTGGAGGCGGAGTCCACCGCGGAGGTGGCGAAAGCCGTGGAAGCCCTTGCCGATTCGATGGATCAGTCCGACCCGCAAGTCACACTCGCCGCCATGGCGGTGGGCCTGCGCACCTTCCTGGAGATCAGCCGCCGACCCGAGGTGGCGCGCATTTCCATGGCCGACGGTCCGGCGGTACTCGGCTGGCAGGCCTGGCGGGAGCTGGAGGCGCGCTATGGGCTGGGGATGATCGTCGAGCAGTTGGAGGCCGCAGCGGCCGCCGGACTCATAGCTCCCGGCGCTCCCCTGCCGGTCCTGGCGCAACTCATTCTCAGCGCGATCACCGAGGCGGGCATGATCGTCGCCCACGCCGAAGACCCCGAACGCGCCGCCGCCGAAGCCGAGCAGTCCCTACTCCTGCTGGTCAGCGGAATCCTCCGCCGGCCCGAATCTCCCTGAGGAGAACCGCTTTCGCGGAGAACTCGGGGCTCCGCCCAGAGAGCCCGATCAGGACTGCGCGCGATCACCTCGCCGCACGCCCCCACGCACAGCTCGCGGCCACCTCCAACTACACAATTCGCGACCCAGCGCACAACTCGCGACCCCTCAGCGCACAGCTCGCGGCCGTCGCCGAGCGCGCAATTCGCGACCCCACCGCGCACTATCGAGGTCGGCGTCGCGATGTCGCCCGCCGGCCTTCGTCATTCCGGCGTGTTTTGGCCGGAATCCACACTTCCGCAGCAGTGGATCCCGGCCAAAAGCACGCCGGGATGACGGGGGCTGTCACTCGAGGACGACCCAGCTGTCACGGCCGAACAACCCAGCTCTCACCCCACGACAACCCCAGCTGTCACGGCCGAACAACCCCACCCCTCACCCCAGGACGACGCAGCTCACACCAGGAGGACGGGGGCTGTTCCGGAGCCACGCCTTCACCGCGGTAGTCGCGGCCGCACCGCGCACCCAAGCCACGCCTTCACCGCGGTAGTCGCGGCCGCACCGCGCACCTATTCGCGCGGGCGGGGCCGCCACTCCCCCACATACAGCTGTGCCCGCCCGCCGTAAGGCGGGCGGGCACGAGACCCAGAGCTATTTACGGCCTGCTCAACGCGCTCGCGTTCGCATTGTCCGCCAGCAGTTCCGATTCGGTCGATCCGGTAAGGATGCCCTCGAGCAGGTTCTTGCCGATGGCCACCTCGGTGGGGAGGGCGATCGGGTATTCGCCGTCGAAGCAGGCGGCGCACAGGCGGGTGCGGGGCTGTTCGGTGGCGGCGATCATGGCCTCGGTGGAGATGTAGCCGAGGGTGTCGGCGCCGATGGAGCGGCGTACGCCCTCCACCATGTCGTCGTAGCTGCCCTCGTCGATGCCCTTGGGGCCCGCACCGTTGGCGATCAATTCCGCGCGGGAGGCGAAGTCGATGCCGTAGAAGCAGGGCCACTTGACCGGCGGGGAGGCAATGCGCACATGGATTTCCAGCGCACCCGCTTCGCGCAGCATGCGAATCAGGGCGCGTTGGGTATTGCCGCGCACGATGGAATCGTCGACCACGATGAGTCGCTTACCGCGAATCACCTCGCGCAGCGGATTGAGTTTGAGTCGGATCCCGAGCTGGCGGATGGTCTGGCTGGGTTGGATGAAGGTGCGGCCCACGTAGGCGTTCTTCATCAGACCCTGGCCGTAGGGCACCCCGGAGCCCTGCGCGTAACCGACCGCGGCGGGCGTTCCGGATTCCGGTACGGGGATAACGAGATCGGCGTCCACCGGATGCTCGACAGCCAAGCGGCGGCCGATCTCCACGCGGGTGGAATGCACGGAGCGGCCCGAAATGGTGCTGTCGGGCCGGGCTAGGTACACGAATTCGAACACGCAACCCTTGGGTTCCGGATTCGAGAAGCGCATGGACCGCACCCCGTCGGCGTCGATCGCCAGCAGTTCGCCGGGTTCGATCTCTCGGACGAAGGAAGCGCCGACGATATCGAGTGCCGCGGTTTCGCTGGCGACCACCCAGCCACGATCGAGGCGTCCCAGGCACAGCGGCCGCACGCCCCAGGGGTCACGCGCAGCATAGAGGGTGTGCTCATCCATGAAGGTGAGGCAGAAGGCACCGCGCAGGGTCGGCAGCAACTCCATGGCGGCCTGTTCGATGCTCTTGTCGGCGGCCGCGTGCGCGAGCAACCCGGTCATCACATCGGAGTCGGAGGTGGCGGCCATCGCACCGCCGGAGAGTCGACCGCTGATCAGGCCGAGTTCCCGTGCGCGGGCGGACAGTTCGGCGGTATTGACGAGATTTCCGTTGTGACCCAACGCGATTCCGGTTCCGACCGCGGTGGTACGGAAAATCGGCTGCGCGTTCTCCCAGGTGGTGGATCCGGTCGTGGAGTAGCGGCAGTGCCCGACAGCGACATGACCGGGCATTGCCGCGAGAGTCTGTTCGTCGAACACCTGGCTCACCAGGCCGAGGTCCTTGAATACCAGGATCTGCGAGCCATCGGAAACGGCGATACCGGCCGCTTCCTGTCCGCGATGCTGAAGGGCGTAGAGCCCGTAGTAGCTGAGTTTGGCAACATCCTCGCCCGGTGCCCAGACACCGAAAACGCCGCACTCTTCGCGCGGTTCGTTCTCGTCCTGATCGGCTACGGCGGCGGAGGGGGGCAGATTCACCGTTTGCTCCCTGTTCGGCGGGCGGGGGGCAGGGCCCAGTCTACGGGTAATGACGCGGCAACCCACCGTTGGGATAACCCGGATGGCTCGCCGTTTGCTGTTAGCTTCCCAATGTGACGCCCACCGATACTCCAGCTGCCACCACGCGTCGACACCTGACCCCGATCAAGTGGGGTTTCCCGATCATTGTCGTCACCCTGCTGGCTTCCCTGCTGGGTGTGATGTATCTCGACTACGTCGTCGATCCGGAGAAGAATCTGCACGACTTCCCGATCGCACTGGTCAATCAGGATGTCGGCGATACGATCGGCGCGCCCGGACAGGAGCAGCGGGTCAATTTCGGCGATCAGGTCGCCGAGGGTCTGCGCCAGGCGGTGCCAGCGGACAAGATCGATCTGCGGGTGCTCGGTATCAATGAGGCCCAGCTGCAGATGCAGCAGGCGAAGGTGTACGGCACCATCATCATCCCGAGCGACTTCTCCAAGCGGCTCGGGATTCTCGGCGTGGGAAGTGTGATCCCCGGGGATATCTCGAACCCGACCATCACCCTGCAGACCAATCCGCGCACCGGCGCGTTCGCCACCGCGATTACGCAGAAGTTCGGGGCCGAAGCACTCACCCAGGTCAATACCCAGGTCGGACAGCAGCTGACCGAACAGGTCCAGCAGCAGTTGGCGCCGCCACCGGACGGCCCGCCCGCACCCGAATTGTCGGGTGCCACCCGGTTGGCGCTGGCGCAGCCACTGGATATCGTGGTCGAGCAGTTCCGGCCGCTCCCGGGTGGTTCGGGTGAGGGTTTGACCGCGTTCTTCTACAGCCTGCTGCTGCTGTTGATCGGCATGGTCGGTGCGATGATCATTCACCAGCTGCTCGATTCGGCGCTCGGATTCCTGCCCACCGAATGGGGACCCTGGTACCTGCATTTCCCGCGTGCGCCCATCTCGCGGGTGAGCACCCTGCTGATCAAATGGTCCGCGGTGGTGGTGATGTCGATAACCGTGTCGGCCGCCCTGCTCGGCATCGGCAAGGTGCTCGGCATGCCGATCGACAAACCGCTGCTGCTGTTCATGTACGGCGCGTTCGTCATCACCGCCGTCGGTGTCACCTGCACCTCGATCCTGGCGGCGGTGGGTACGGCGGGCCTGATCATCAACCTGATCATCTTCGTCATTCTCGGCCTGCCGTCATCCGGTGGCACGGTGCCGATCGAGGCGACACCGAAGTACTTCGGCTGGCTGGCCAACTTCGAGCCGATGCATCAGGTGTTCATGGGCACCCGCTCGATCCTCTATTTCAATGGCAGTGCCGAAGCCGGACTCAGTCGCGGCGTATGGATGTCCACCCTGGGACTGGCCATCGGCGTCGTCTTCGGCCTGGTGATCACGCACTTCTACGACCGCAAGGGCCTGGAACGCAAACCGTCGAACGACCGCACCGCGGCGACACCTCAGGCATAGTCGCGGCGTCACCAGGCGTAGTCGCCGGTGCCCAGCGCGACCACAACACGCGCGCCGGGCGTCAGCCCAACCGCGAGATCGGTAGCCAGCGCGCCACTTCCGCGGCCCGGCTGCCCGATGCGGTGAGTGCGCCCGATGCCAATGCCGTCTCGAATTCCAACAGCCCGGTAGCGAGCAGAAGCCAGGTGCGCGGATCGGTTTCGACCACATTGGGCGGGGTCCCCCGGGTATGCCGTGGCCCCTCGATGCACTGCACCGCCACAAATGGCGGCACCCGCACCTCGACCGAACCCCCGGGCGCATCCGCCGCCAAGGTCCGAGCGCTGCCCCGCACCGCCGCGGCCAGCACTGTCCGCGCGGGTGCGGGCTCGGACTCGTTCCGCAACCACGCCTCGACAGCCGCCAAAGCCGCCCGCAGTTCCTCCGGATTCACCGCCGCTTGTCGTGCCACGTTCGTGAGGCTACCGGGGCGCGCGGACAACGAGGTCGCCCTCATGAGGGTCCGAGCCGGACAGCAAACGAGCCAGTGGTCGGACCAGCGCACCGCCCGCGTTGACGGCCAGGTGCAGCAGGGCCGGGGCAGTGGTACTGCCGGTGCGGCGGCCGAGTTCGTCGAATAGGAGTCCGGCGGCTGCCGTGGCCGCCACGGCACCGGGCACCGAGTCCCCGGCCGCGCGAGCGGGATATATATGCCAGAGACCGAAAGTGGCTGCGCTGAGCCATTTCCCGAAGCGGCCGGCGGTACCGTCGAGTATCGGGGACAGGGTGGCGCGGAAGATCATTTCCTCGCTGTAGACGGTGCCGAGTGGAATGTGGAGCGAAACCCATTCGAGGTCGGTGACTTCAGGTGCGCGATCGGGGACTGCGACCAGCCGCTGGCGGATGCCCGGAATAGCAAGGGCGGCAGCGTATCCGGACGTGACAACCGCGGCGGCGGTGATTCCGACCCGTCGCCCCCGAGGCGACAGCCAGTTCGGGCGACCGCCGAACGTGAAGGCGTATGCGCTGGCGAAGGCCACATTCGCGGCCGTGCGCCCCCGCATATCGAGATTCAGCCCGGGCAGCACCCGATTGCTCCATAGCAGTGGAAGCGCAATGGCGACAGCGGTTTTCGACCACGCACGAATGTCGCGATTCATCCGACAACCCGCCGGTTACTCGGACCGGGGTCGCGATCCGGCTCGGCCGCCCTCGTCGTTCCGGCGTGCTTTTGGCCGGGATCCACAACCCCCCAGTAGTGGATCCCGGCCGAGAACGTGCGGGGACCATGCCGACACTGTGCGTTCAACCTCACCCGCCCCTACTTCACCACTCGCTCGAAGTCCTCCGCCAGTTCGATCTGGACGCGGATCTTCTCCCGCAGTTCCGGAGTCCAATCCTGTGGTGCGGCAATGGCTTCCCAGCCATCGAGGACCAGCGAGCCGTACCGGTGGCCGTGGCCGTCGCGCACGCCCTGGGCATTGGTGAGGTCGGCGGCTACCTGCCAGAAGGTGACGAAGGGCCACCAGCGCATTTGCGAGGAGACATCGGAGCCGCGGGGTTCGGAAAGCCAATCGGGTTGGGAGAACGCGAGATCCGATGACCACCAGACAATCGGGTCGGAGGCGTGCTGCAGGTAGACGATGCGCGGATGCCGCCAGTCCGGGGACGGTTTGGACAGATCCTCGGCGTCGGCGGCGAAACGCACCACCAGGCCGTCGGCGTAGATGGGTTCGACCTCGCGGGTGCCGGGATCGCGGCGGGAGACGAACTGCTCCCAGAGCCGGTTGGAGTTGGGCGGGCCCACCCACAGCGCCCCGTCCACCTTGGACCGCAGATCCGCCAGTCCGTCGAAGGCGGCCTCGGAACCCTGGGACCCCAGGCTCTCCCCGTACACCAGGAGTTTCGGCCGCTGATCCACCGGACGCTGCGACCACCTGTCGTAGACGGCGTCGAACATCTTCTTCCCGGCCACCGCGACCTTCTGCCGGTCCGCCAGGAAGGACAGCACGCTGGGCAGATACGAGTACTGCGAGGCCAGGATGGCGGTATCGCCGCCGTACATGTACTCGATGGCGGCGACGCTCATGGAGTTCACCCAGCCGGTACCGGTGGTGGTGACGATGACCAGCACCTTCCGGTCGAATGCTCCGGTGCGCTCGAGCTCGGCGACCGCCAACTCCTCCTCGGTGATATCCCCCGACGCGGACTCCAGTCCCACGTACACCCGAATCGGTTCCTTCGCGGGCTGCCCGGTAATGGAACTGATCAGCAGTGGGTCCGGCCCGTGCGATACGAACCAGCGCCCCTCCGAACCGAGTGTCTCCCACTCGGCCAGCGATTCCGGACTGCCCGAACGCTCGGGGAGCACCGGTTGGGTGGCGAAGGGTGCCAGCTCGTCGTTGCGCACACTGAACGCCGAGTTGGCGACGGCGAAGAAGGCTTGTGTGGCAACACCGTTGAACAGTGTGATGACGAGCAGGGCCAGCAGCAGCGCTCCGAGGGTCGGCGCGAACCGGGGCGGTACCCGCACCCAGTGGCTGAGCAGTCGGGCGAGGTAGCGCACGATCGTGCGCAGCGTCCGGTACGCCGCCACCACGAGCGCACCGACCAGGAAGCTGAGTCCACCGGTGCGCAGGTAGGCGGAGGTATCGGTGCCCTGCATACTCATGAGCGCGAAGATCTCCCGCTGCCAGCTCGCCGACAGCACCAGCATGTAGGCCGCGACCAGTACACAGGTGAGGACTACCGCGGTTTTCACGGCGTCACGCACCCACATCGGCGGTGTCCCGATCTTCAGCCGGGGGCGAATCCACTTGCGGAACAACCACAGCAGCACACATCCGACGCCGTAGCCGAGCGCCGCGTTCACACCGGAGACGAGCCCCTGGAACAGCCAGTCGCGCGGTACCAGTGAGGGCGTGACCGACCAGGCGAAGAACAGCGTGGCCACCACCAGGCCCACATGGTTGAGGTCGACGATTTCCTCGACGCGACGCCATACCGGCGCGACCCTACGGATCCACTTCGACACAGGCGCGACCGCGACCGCGCCGGTGGTGCGCAGCCGAGTCAGGGCGTCGGCGGTGTCGAGCACCCGATCAGTATGGCGGTCGGACGCCGGAAAGCGGGGATCCGGTCGGGTGATGTGGCACAACGGTGACGCCCGATATGTACCCATGGCGACTCGAGTAGTAGTACTCGGTCGCGGCGACCCGGCAACCGACAGACTCGGTAACCATGAGCAATACTCCCAATGCACCGACCAAGAGCACCCAGGCCTTTCTGGCCCAGGCCGCCATTGCGTTCGGAATCGCATTCTCCGGCACCATCGTCGGCATCCTCTACCTCCCGCTGGATATCTGGCAGCGGGGGTTCCTGCTGATGGCGGGCTTATTTCTGGTCAGCAGCACCTTTACTTTGGCAAAGGTGGTACGTGATCAGCACGAGGCCTCGCGGGTGCACAGCCGCATCGACGAAGCCCGGCTGGAAAAGCTGATAGCCGAACACGATCCGTTCAAAGTGATGTAAACGGTGGGAACCGAGTCCCACCCATACGAAACACCCCGCTGAGCCTGGTAGTTACGAGGGGTCCAGGCCCGGCGGGGTGTTACTCGTATTCGGTTCCCGATGCGGCTCAGTGGTCCGAGTCACCGAAGAGAGCGGGGAGGGTGGCCTCGGAGGCGGCACGCAGTTCGGCCATGGGGATGGTGAACTGGCCCTGCACCTCAATGGAATCCGAGCCCTGATCGACCACACCGATGCGCACCCACGGCAGTTCGCGGGCGGTGCACATCTTGGTGAAACGGGTCTCCTCGGTGCGCGGTACGGCGACCAGCACACGGCCCGCCGATTCCGAGAACAGCGAGACGAACGGGTCGGCGTCCTCGGGAAGCAGGATGCGGCAACCGGTTTCACCCGCCAGCGCGGCCTCGACGACGGTCTGGATCAGACCACCCTCGGAAAGGTCGTGCGCCGCGCTGATCATGCCGTCGCGCGAACCCGCGAGCAGGATTTCCGACAGCAGCTGTTCGCGGGCGAAATCGACCTTCGGGGGCTCGCCGCCGAGATGATCGTGTTCGACCTGCGCCCAGATGGAGCCGCCGAACTCATCGGCGGTATCGCCCAGCAGGATCAGGGTTTCGCCAGGCTCCAGGCCGAGGCCGGTGGGGATGCGGCGGTGCACATCGTCGATGACGCCGAGCACGGCCACCACCGGGGTGGGGAGGATGGCGGTCTGGCCGGTCTGGTTGTAGAACGACACATTGCCGCCGGTGACCGGAATACCAAGGGCCACACAGCCGTCCGCCAGACCGCGCACGGCCTGCTGGAACTGCCACATGACGCCCGGATCCTCGGGCGAACCGAAGTTGAGGCAGTTGCTGACGGCTTTCGGGGTGGCGCCGGTGGTGGCGACATTGCGGAAGGCCTCGGCCAGCGCCAGCTGCGCACCGGTGTACGGGTCGAGCTTGGTGTAGCGGCCCGACGCGTCGGTGGCCAGGGCGATACCGCGGCCGGATTCCTCGTCGATGCGGATCACACCGGCGTCGGCATTCTCGGCGAGCACGGTATTGCCGCGCACGTAGCGGTCGTACTGCTCGGTAATCCACTTGCGCGAGCACAGTGCCGGGCTGGCGACCATTTTCAGCAGGGTGGCGCGCAGTTCGTCGCCGGTCTTGGGCCGGTTGAGCTTGTCCGGACTGTCGGCGATCAGCGCGTCCTGGGAATCGGGGCGCCGCACGGGGCGCTCGTAGACCGGGCCGTCGTGGGCGACGGTGCGCGGCGGGACATCCACCACGGTCTCGCCATTGAAGGTGATGACCAGGCGGTCGCCATCGGTGACCTCACCGATGACGGTGGCGAGGGTGTCCCACTTCTTGCAGACAGCCATGAAGGCGTCCACATTCTCGGGCGTGACGACCGCGCACATGCGCTCCTGCGACTCGCTCGAAAGGATTTCGGCGGGAGTCATATTGGCGGCGCGCAGCGGCACCTGTTCCAGGGCGATATGCATACCACCGTCACCGGCGGCCGCGAGTTCGGAAGTGGCGCAGGACAGTCCCGCGCCGCCGAGGTCCTGGATGCCGACGACGAGTCCGGCGGAGTACAGCTCGAGACAGCACTCGATGAGCACCTTCTCGGTGAACGGGTCGCCGACCTGGACGCTGGGGAGCTTCTTGCGGCCCGAACCGGACTCGTCGCCGGAGAAGGTGTCCGAGGCGAGGACGGAGACGCCGCCGATACCGTCGAGGCCGGTGCGCGCGCCGAACAGGATGATCTTGTTGCCCGCTCCGGAGGCGAACGCCAAGTGCAGGTCCTCGACCCGCATAACGCCCGCGCACAGCGCGTTCACCAGCGGATTGCCCTGGTAGGAGGCATCGAATACGGTCTCGCCGCCGACATTCGGCAGGCCGAGGGAGTTGCCGTAGCCGCCGACGCCGCGCACCACGCCATCGACCACACGCCGGGTATCCGGATGATCGGCCGCACCGAAGCGCAGCTGATCCATCACCGCGATCGGGCGCGCACCCATGGCCATGATGTCGCGGACGATGCCGCCGACGCCGGTGGCCGCACCCTGATAGGGCTCCACATAGGACGGGTGGTTGTGCGATTCCACCTTGAAGGTGACCGCCCATCCATCGCCGACGTCCACCACGCCCGCGTTCTCGCCGATACCGGCCAGCATGGATTTGCGCATCTCATCGGTGGTGGTCTCACCGAAGTAGCGCAGATGCACCTTGGAGGATTTGTAGGAGCAGTGCTCGCTCCACATGACCGAGTACATGGCCAGTTCGGCATCCGTCGGCCGCCGGCCGAGGATCTCCTTGATACGGGCGTACTCGTCGTCCTTGAGGCCGAGCTCCTTGTAGGGCTGCGACTGATCCGGGCTGGCCGCGGCGGCGCTGACGGTATCGACGTGGGTGGTCACGGGAATACCAGAGTCCTTTCGGCCGGAACGGGACACAGACCGGCATGCTGGATACGGCGGGATTAGCGCCGAGTCTAGCGACTACCCCACCTCGCTCCCCCGCCTCCCTCCCCCGCCTCCCCGGATCTTCAGCGCGCTCCCCCGCCTCTCCGAATCTTCAGCGCCCGGCGCAGAGCCGTTGGCATTCGTGTACGCGTGCCGGCGGTTGGGAGCCGAACCGATTCTGGGCGTACCCGACGAGTTACCCCGATTCTCACGAGATCAGTCGTCGTGTCCATGTGAACGGCGTGCCGAGTGGTTACCGAGCTCGAATACGTAGTGCCGCCCGCCCTCTCGTCATTCCGGCGTGCCGCCTCCGTCATTCCGGCGTGCTTTTGGCCGGAATCCACCTCTGATCAGTAGCGCGTCCCGGCCAGAAGCACGCCTGGATGGCGGCGGGTCGGCGATATCGCACGGAGAACCTCGGTAGGCCGGAGGAGAGGTTCGACACAGTAGGAGTACCGGGGGCGCGGTGTGGGTAAGAACACGGTGGCGGACTCCCGGCCTTGCATTGAGGTCCAGGGCGGGTGGCCAGCTACTCTTGCCCGGTGAACGATCGATCCGGGGTCGCGGATCCGACCGATAAACCCGTGACCACGACTGGACGGGTCGCGGGATTGACCGCACGTCAGGTCCGGCTGCTGGTGATCGCACTCGCGATGTTCGCGGTGTCCGCCGTCATCAGCCATTACGGGAAGATCTGGCACGGGTATATCGACCTGCAGGTCTACCGCAATGGGCCGCGGGTCTGGATGGACGGCGGGGAGCTGTACGGCCCGATGCCCGAGGTATTCGGGATCGGATTGCCGTTCACCTATCCCCCATTGGCCGCCTTGTTCTTCGCGCCGCTCGCCCTCATGCCCTTGGCGGTGGCCGAGGTACTGGTGCTGACGACCTCCATTGTCGCGCTCGGTGTGACGCTGTGGGTGGTGCTGGAACGGTTGCGGCCCAGTATGGACCGGCCGACACGGCTGGCCGTCGTCATCGGCGCGGTCGCGGTATTCCAGTGGTTGGAGCCGATTCGCCAGACCTACGGGTTCGGGCAGATCAATCTGGTGCTGATGGCGGCCATTACGCTGGATTGCCTGGTGCGCAAGCCATTCTGGCCGCGCGGCATGCTGATCGGTATCGCGGTATCGGTGAAGCTCACCCCGGCCGCCTATCTGCTGTTCTTCCTGCTGTGCCTGCAGTACCCGCCGCGGGGCGGGTGGCCGGAGTCCTCGGGATTGCGCCGCTATCTACCGCGCGGGGATTGGAAATCACCACTCACGCTGGTGCTTTCGACCCTGACCGCGGTCGGGGTGGTCTTCCTGCTCTTCTGGCACGAGTCGGTGCAGTACTGGTTCCATACCCTGTCCGATACTGGGCGGATCGGTCCGCCGCATTTCGCGGGCAATCAGTCGTTGAAGGGTTTCGCCTTCCGCCTCGGTGTTTCGGAATCGGCCGCGACCGCGCTCTGGCTCGTACTGTCGCTGATCGCCGTGGGTTTGGCGGCGATCTGGATGAAGCGGCTCATCGACGCCGGGTCCCCCGTGACCGCGCTGATGGTGAATGCCGGTGCGGTATTGCTGGTTTCGCCGGTCTCCTGGTCACACCATTGGGTCTGGATCGCCCCCGCGCTGGTGGTGGCGTTCGACGCCATCGCGCGCGGCCGCCGCAGTCGGTGGTTCATCGGCACCGTGGCCCTGGTGACCGTCATGTTCTTCGTCGGCCCGCAATGGGTGCTGCCGCACGACCGCGACCGGGAACTCGGTTGGTCGTGGTGGGAGCAGATCATCGGCAGCAGCTATGTGCTGGTGACGTTCGCGATCTTCGTGGTCGCGGTGGTCACCTACCATCCGGCGCGGGCCGCGAAGCCCGCCGCGGCAACGGGTTAGCCCAACTCTCGGGGCTCTCAGGGGCTCCGCCCCCGAACCCCCGAACAACGATGCGGCCGAGGCTGTCAGGGCAGCCTCCGAGCTCGTGGCCGAGGCTCTCGAGGGACCGGGCAGCCTCCGACAACCCTCGCGGCCGAAGCTGTCAGGGGCAGAGGCCGCCTCCGAACAACCTCGCGGCCGGTGCTTTCAACCCCGGCTGCGGTGCTTAAGCAATCTTGCCTAAGCGCTGCCTCGAGCGATCTTGCCTAAGCGCATGGCCAGAAGTCCCGAGCACAACG
>NZ_BDCE01000038.1 GCF_001613345.1 Nocardia uniformis NBRC 13702
CCCACCGAATCAGCTCCGCACTTCCGGCCGCCCGCTCAGCGAGCCAGCTCCGTACTTCCGCCAGCCCGCTCAGCGAGCCATCTCCGGGGTCAGGAAGGCCGCGAGGGCGGCCGCGTAGGCGGGAACGTCCGCGGCGCCCATCATTTCGCGGGCCGAGTGCATGGCCAGCTGGGCCGCGCCGACGTCGACCGTCGGCATACCGGTGCGGGCCGCGGTCATGGGGCCGATGGTGGAGCCGCAGGGCAGGTCGGCGCGGTGGACGTAGCGCTGTAGTGGCACATCGGCCTGGGAGCAGGCCAGGGCGAAGGCGCCCGCGCCGGTGGCGTCGGTGGCGTAGCGGAGGTTTTGGTTGACCTTCAGGACCGGGCCGCCGTTGACCGCGATCTTGTGTGCGGGTTCGTGCCGGTCCGGGTAATTGGGGTGGGTCGCGTGGGCCATATCTCCGGAGGCACAGACCGAACCGGCGAGTGCGGCAAGGTATTCGGCGCGACCGCCACCCCGGGTGAGGACGATGCGCTCCAGAATCGTCGGCAGCAGCCCGGATTGCGCGCCGCGGTCGGACTGGCTGCCGACCTCCTCATGGTCGAACAGCGCCAATACCGGCACCGCCGCACCGGGTTCGGCGATGGCGGCGAGGAAGGCACGCAGTCCCGCGTAACAGGTGCCCTGGTTGTCCAGGCGGGGCGCGCTGATCAGATCCAGGTCGCGGCCGATGAGCTTGGCGGGCACCAGGTCGTGGGTCATGAGTTCCCACCCGAGTACCGCATCCGGTTCGATACCGGAACGTTCGGAGACGAAGGTGAGGAAGGAGCTCGGCTCCCCGCCGACCCCCCACACCGCATTGACGTGCCGCTGCGGGTCGAGGGTGACCCCGCGCCGATCCTCGGACAGGTGGATGGCCAGCTGCGGCACCCGAAGGATCGGTTCGTCGATGCGAATCAGCCGCTCCCGCAGCACATTTCCGTCCCGCACGGATAGCCGCCCGGAAACGCCGAGATCGCGGTCCAGCCATGAGTTGAGCCAGGCTCCGCCGTAGGGCTCCAGACCGACCAGCTGCCAACCCGCCGAGGCCAGATCGGGATGCTGTTTGACGCGCAGGTTCGGGCTGTCGGTGTGCCCGCCGACCACCCGGAACGGAGCGGCCTGACCGCCGCGGAATCCGGTCGGCGCGCCCGGCCCGCCGTCGGCCCACGCCACCAGCGACCCGCCGCGCACCACGTAATAGCGCCCGGCGCTACTGGCGGGCCAGGGCGCCGATTCCGATAACCGGGTGAAGCCGTGGTCATCGAGTTCGCCGGCGACCGTCCGGCACACATGGAACGGAGACGGTGAGGCGTCGATGAATTCGCACAGTCCGGCGGCGGTGGCAGCGGTGACGGAAACGGGCATAGGGCGATCCTAAGCAACCACACTTCTGTTCGGGGCGATGGTCCCGTCCGTCGGTCGCGCGCCGCGTCCCGTTTCCCGTTGTTCGGAGTGCCGTGCCCGAGTTGTATTCATTTGGGCAATAATCTATTTCGGCACGAGCAGGGTGGCCGAAAAATGGTGTGGAGCTATGGATGCTCGGCACCGCCGGTAATCAGTCGGGCAGCGGGGCTTCCGCGACGCGTTCGAGCAGGCGCATGAGCTCCAGATAATCCGGTCCACCGAGATGTCGACGCAGTTCGGATTCGGCGCGCATCTCCTCGGTGCGCACCTCCGCCACCAGGTCCACACCGCGGCGGCTCAAACCGATCAGGATGCGGCGGCGGTCGTCGGCGGCGGCGATCCGGAAGATGAGGCCGCGTTCGGCCAGACAGTCGGCGTGCCGGGTGGCCGAGGAGGGGGCGAGCTGCGCCCGGGCGGCCAGTTCGCTCATGGTGATGCCGGTGTCAGCGGACAGATTCGAGAGCATGGACCACTGATCGGCGGTAAGGCGGCGGGCACAGAGCGAGGCTTCCAGCTGAACCAGCCAACTGCGTTCCGCGGCTCGCAGGGCACCATGCAGTGTGTAAATGCCGCTTACACTTGTCGCCATATTCCCGCCCATCAATTCCGCTCTAACGAGAAGCAGAGTAACCGATGGTACCGTTCGGCGAGAATCCCGATCACAGTATCGAGATCCTCAACATAGTCCCGCACCAGGGGCCCGGCGGTATCTTCGCGCCTTCATGTGAGGCCGCAATTTCTTTGGCGGTCGAAGAAATCAACGGTGGTTCGGGAATTCTCGGTCGAGAAACACGGGCCACCCACATCGACGGGGGTCGCGAGCCCGAAGAAGTGGCCCGGGAAGTCGAGGCACTGCTCGCCACCGGCATGGTGCACGCGGTCACCGGCTGGCACACCTCCGCGGTGCGGCACGCGGTGGCGCGGGTGACGGCGCGGCGGGTGCCGTATCTCTTCGCCACCGATCACGAGGGTTTCGACGCGGCACCACCGGGACTGTTCATGGTGGGTGCGGATCCGAGTCGCCAGATTCTGCCCGCGCTGCGCTGGCTGCGCCGCGAATTCGGGGCGCGGCGCTGGGCGATTATCGGCAATGACTATTCATGGCCGCGCCGCACCGCCGAGGCGGTGCGCGCCGAACTGGGCGGCCACATCAGCCATCAGCGCGATGAGCCGGGGGAACCGCCGGTGCCGTTGCAGGTATTCCTCCCGCTGGGCACCGAGGACTTCACCGATTTTCTCGCCGATCCGCGACTGGACCGGGCCGACGGTGTCATCGTGCTGCTGGTCGGTGCGGATGTGGCGCGCTTCAATCGGCAGTTCGCCCGGGTGGGGCGCGACCAACGGCAGCTGCGGCTGAGTCCGGCGGTGGATCAGAATGTGCTGCTTTCCGGTGGCGCACAAGCCAATCGGAATCTGTACGTGCCATCGAGCTTCTTCGTGACCGCACCGGAGAGCGCGGACCGGCTGGCGCGCTATCGGCGGCTGCACGGTGAATTCGCGCCCGCACTCACGAATTTCAGCAATACCGAGTACGAGGCGATTCATACGCTGCGCGCGATGGCAGAGGCGGCGGGGTCCCTGGATGTGTCCAGCGTGCATGAGGCCGTCCACGACGGGCGGGTACTCGAAACCCCGGCCG
Source organism: Nocardia uniformis NBRC 13702 (assembly GCF_001613345.1). GTDB lineage: Bacteria > Actinomycetota > Actinomycetes > Mycobacteriales > Mycobacteriaceae > Nocardia > Nocardia uniformis. The sequence goes on from NZ_BDCE01000038.1 coordinate 3,068, forward strand.
GGGAAAGGCGTTTCGCCGGACAGCAGGTGGTGCTGCCCGGCTATATCGCCGCGGTCGACGGGGTCGACTTCGAAATACTCGACCGAATCTGCTGACCCACGGGTGTGAATCCCGGCCGAAAGCACGCCGGGATGACGGGGTCAGGCCGAGACGAGGGAGTCGAGCACCGAGAGGAACATGCCCAGACCGTCATCGCTGGGGCCGGTGAGCGCCTCGGTGGCGTGCTCCGGATGCGGCATGAGGCCGACGACGCGACCGTTCGCGGACGCGACGCCCGCGATACCGCGCTGCGAACCGTTCGGGTTGTCGCCCGCGTAGCGGAACACCACCCGACCCTCACCCTCGAGTTCGTCGAGTACGGCCTCGGACGCCTGGTAGCGACCCTCACCGGATTTGAGCGGGACGAGAATCTGCGCGCCCGGCTCGTAGCGGGAGGTCCACGCGGAGTTCGCGGTCTCCACCTGCAGCCACTGATCGCGGCAGATGAAGTGCAGGCCCTCATTGCGGGTGAGCGCGCCGGGCAGCAGCCCAGCCTCGCACAGCACCTGGAAGCCATTGCAGATACCCAGCACCGGCATTCCCGCACCCGCGGCCGTGACGACCTCGCCCATAACGGGTGCGAAGCGCGCGATGGCGCCGCAGCGCAGGTAGTCGCCGTAGGAGAAGCCGCCGGGCACGATGACCGCGTCGACACCCTTCAGATCGGCATCCGCGTGCCAGAGACTGACGGCCTCGGCACCGGCCAACCTCACCGCACGGGCAGCATCGACATCGTCGAGCGTGCCCGGGAAGGTGATGACACCGATGCGCGCGCTCACAGCCGGACTACCTTCCAGTCCTCGATGACGGTGTTGGCAAGCAATGCTTCGGCGATCTGCTCGAGCTCGGTGTCACTGACGTTGTCGTCGACATCGAGTTCGAATCGCTTGCCCTGACGCACATCCGAAATCCCGGGGTGTCCCAGGCGTCCGAGTGCGCCGACGATGGCCTGACCCTGCGGATCCAGGATTTCGGCCTTCGGCATCACCTCGACCACGACACGTGCCACGTGTAGCTCCTAAAGCTGGTGGGGGTTTACCTGGTCAGCGTAATTGCCGCCGCTCAGCTACACCGCGCCGGGTCAGGTCGGAGTGCCGCCCGCCACAGTGGTGAACGCCGCGTACCGATCCGGCACTCGGGTTCAGGCTGCGATGATGCCCCTCCCCCTCGTCATCCCGGCATGCCCCCTCCCGTCACTCCGGCGTGTGCCCTCCCGTCACTCCGGCATATCCCCTCTCGTCATTCCGGCGTGCTTTTGGCCGGAATCCACCTCTCAGCGGTAGTGGATCCCGGCCAAATACACGCCGGGATGACGGGAAGGTGTGCGCGCACCGGGATGACGGGAAGGTGTGTCGGGGACGCTCGGGGTGGGCAAGCGGGATGGCGCTCGACCGACATCGCACGTTGCCCCAGCAGTCCTTCACCGCGGCCGATCCGGGTACTACCGTGGCAATATGCGCATAGCCCACTTCGGACATTCCTGCATTCTGGTGGAACTGCACGGTACGAAGATCCTTTTCGACCCGGGCAACTTCTCGCACGGATTCGAAGGCATTACCGGACTGGATGCCATTGCCGTCACTCATCAGCACCCCGATCACATCGATCCGAATCGGATCACCGCGCTGATCGAGGCCAATCCGCAGGCGCGATTGCTCTCGGATCCGCAGACCGCGGGGCAGCGTGCGGAAGCGTGGGAGGCGGTGCACGCCGGGAACGTGCTGAAGGTCGGCAATGTTCAGATCACCGGTGGCGGTGGTCGGCACGCCGTCATACACCCGGACATTCCGGTCATCGACAATACGGTGTTCCAGCTCGGCACCCCGGATGATCCGACCGAACTGGTCCACCCCGGCGACTCGCTATGGGTGCCGTCGACACCGGTGGGTGTACTCGCCATCCCCGCTGTCGCGCCGTGGATGAAGCTCAGTGAGGCCGTGGACTACCTGCGCGCGGTCAATCCCCGCACCGCCTTCCCCATCCACTACGGGATCATCGCGGCGGCGGCGCAGGGCATCTACTTCGGTCGGCTCAATGAAATGGGGCCCGCCAATACGGAATTCCGCGTTATCGAGCCCGAGGATCACGCCGAGTTCTAGTCCGCGCTCCGCCATCCGGCGCGGCCCGATCCGTCATCCCAGCGCGTTCTCGGCCGGATCTACCTTCGATGGTGTGGATTCCGGCCAAAAGCACGCCGGAATGACGAGAAGGTCGGTCCAGCCGGGAGTCAGTCCGCGAAGGATGCCAGGAACAGTGCCAGGCCGAGCGCCATATGCTCGATTTCGGTGGGGTCCACGCTCTCGTTGGGGGCGTGGATGAGGCATTGCGGTTCCTCCACACCCATCAACAGGATCTCCGCCTGGGGATAGGTCTCGGCGAAGACATTGCACAGTGGGATGGCTCCGCCCTGACCCTCGGTGGTGGTAGGCCGACCGTAAGCAGCGGCCAGGGCGGACTCCATGGCGGCGCGCGCCGGACCTCCGGCGGCGGATTTGAAGGGTGCGCCGACCGCCTCCGTTTCCACTGTCATCCTGGCGTGCCAGGGGGTATGCGTTTCCAGGTGTGCGGTAAGGAGTTTCAGCGCCTGCTGCGGATCGGTGCCCGGCGGGATGCGCAGATTCAGCCGGGCGGCGGCCCTGGGCTGGATGGCGGCCGAGGACCCGATCACCTTCGGCGCGTCGATACCGAGCACGGTGATCGCCGGTCGCGCCCACAACATATCGGCCACGCTGCCACTACCGAGGAGTTCCACACCGGGCAGCACGGTGGCGTCGGCGGAGAACTGTTCGGCCGGATACTGCACACCGTCCCAGACCTGATTATTGGCGAGTCCGTCGATGGTGGTGTTGCCGTGCTCATCACGCAGCGTCGCCAGCAGGTGGATGAGCGCGGCGAGAGCGTCCGGTGCGGCACCGCCGAACATGCCGGAATGCATGGAGCTGCCGAGGGTTTCGATGGTGACGACCACATTCACATTGCCGCGCAGGGTTTCGGTGAAGGTGGGTACACCGACGGCGAAATTGCCGGTGTCACAGATGAGAATGGTGTCGGTGCGCAACAACTCGACATGCTGCGGCACGAACTGTTCCAGCCCGCCGGTGCCCTGCTCCTCGGAACCCTCGGCCACCAGCGTGAGACCGACCGGGAAGCCCTTGTCCCCCAGCACTTCCCGCAGTGCCCGCAGTGCCGTCAGCTGCATGACGATATTGCCCTTGCAGTCGGCGGCCCCGCGCCCGTACCAGCGCCCATCCTGCTCGGTCAGCTGCCAGACGGGTGTATGCCAGGCGGCGTCATCCAGCGGCGGCTGCACGTCGTAGTGGCAGTACAGCATGACGGTGGGCTGACCGGCGGGCGCGCGATACCGGGCCACAACGGTATCGGTGCCGTCGGGCGTCGCATGCAATCCGGCGTCGGTGAGCCCCTCGGCGGCGAAGGCATCGGCCACCCACTGCGCGGTCCTGCGACATTCCGCCACCGGGAATTGGCGCGGATCGGCCACCGATTCATACGAAACCAGTTCGGTGAGATCGGCTTTCGCCCGCGGCATCAGGGCGTGGACCGCCGCTCGAAGCGCGGCGGTCCGGGCATCATCGTCGACACCGGCGGCATCGGCCATAGTGAGCTCCTCCAATTACGGGCGTCTTCGGTTTTCACTGTGCCACCCGTTCTCCGAGTGCCGGTCCACTTCAGAAGGCGAGGCGAGGCATCAGCGGGCGGCGAGCCATGGATCCAGACCGTGGCCGATCGCGTCTTGCTGACCATCCTGGGCGGTGTCTGATTCGGGGCGGACTCGGTCATCGTTCAGAACACCGCCAATCCGCTGACCTGAGCGAAGGTCTCCAGTGCCACCGCACCCGAGACCGAATTGCCCTTGGGATCGAGTGCGGGGCCCCAGGCCGCCACCGCACATTTGCCCGGCACGACCGCGAGCAGACCGCCGCCGACACCGCTCTTGATGGGCAGTCCGATGCGGTAGGCGAAATTGCCCGCCTCGTCGTAGGTGCCGCAGGTGGCCATGAGGGCGATGATGTGACGGGCGTCGGAGCGCTCCAGCAGCCGGGACCCATCGGCGCGCAGGCCGTGCCGCGCGATTATGAGACCGGCCTTGGCCAGTTCGGCGCAGGTGATGCTGAACGAGCACTGCCGGAAGTAGTGGTCCAGCGCGAGATCGACCGGGTTGACCATATTGCCGAAGCTCGACATCAGGTAGGCGATGGCGCGATTGCGCTCACCGGTGCGGAGCTCGGATTCGGCGGTGACGCTGTCGACCTCGAGTTTCGGGTTGCCGGTCTCCGCGCGGAGCAGGGTACGCAGTGCCGCGACGGCGTCGCCGGTATCGACCAGCAATTGGTCGGCGGTCACGATGGCACCGGGATTGATGAACGGATTACGCGGAATACCGTTCTCGACCTCCAGTTCGATCAGGTCGTTGAAAGCCAGGCCGGAGGGCTCGCGTCGTACCCGGTCCCAGATCTTGTCGTCGCCTTTCGACAGCACCAGGGCGAGGGCGAAAACCTTGGAAATGCTCTCGATGGCGAAGGGAACGTCGACGTCCCCGTCGCTGTAGACCTGCCCGTCGACCGTCGCGATCGCGAATCCGAATTGCTTGGGATTCACCCGCGCCAGGTCGGGAATGTAGTCGGCGACTTTTCCCTCGCCGACGTGTGGCTTCGTGGCGGACATCACTTGCTCTATGACATGCTGATAGTCCATGTACGGGATAGTAATTGTCTAGCAATCGAACAGACGTTACGAAACGGTATGTGTTTCAACCTATTTCACGGGTGTCTGTGCTTTACATCGGTTGCTGGCAACTATTTGCTGAGATCCGGAGGCGCAATGGCCAACAGCTCCCAGTCCGACGATATATTCGCAATGCCCGGCCTGAGCCGGACCGCCCCGAAGGGCGGATTCCCAGCCTCGGAGATGTTTCCCCAGGTCGCTTACGAAATCGTGCACGACGAACTCATGCTCGACGGTGTCTCCCGCATGAACCTCGCGACCTTCTGCACCACCTGGCTCGACGACCAGGCCCGGCGGCTCATGAACGAATCCCTGGACAAGAACATTGTCGACAAGGACGAATACCCGCAGACCGCCGAAATCGAGCGGCGCTGTGTGCGAATGGTCGCCGATCTGTGGCACTCCCCCGATGCGAGCCGCACGCTGGGCACCTCCACCACCGGTTCCAGTGAGGCCGCCATGCTGGGCGGGTTGGCCGCCAAGTTCCGCTGGCGCAAGCGCGGCGGCACCGGCATCCCCAACTTCGTCTGCGGTCCCGTCCAGGTGTGCTGGGAGAAATTCGCCCGCTACTTCGATGTCGAGATCAGGCAGATCCCGCTGCGCGGTGACCGACTCACCATGCATCCGGACGATATCGCCACGCACGTGGACGAGAACACCATCATGGTGGTGCCGACCTTCGGCCAGACCTTCACCGGCCTGTTCGAGGATGTCGCCGGAATCAGCGAGGCTCTCGACGATATTCAAGCGAAGACCGGCCTGGATATCCCGATGCACGTCGACGCCGCCAGTGGCGGCTTCCTCGCGCCGTTCTGCGCGCCCGATCTGGTGTGGGATTTCCGGTTGCCGCGGGTGAAGTCGATCAATGCCTCCGGCCACAAAACCGGTCTCGCACCGCTGGGCGCGGGCTGGGCCATCTGGCGCGAGGCCGCCGATCTGCCGGAGGAGGTCATCTTCAATGTCGACTATCTCGGCGGCAATATGGCCACCTTCAATCTCAACTTCTCCCGCCCGGGCAGCCAGACGATCACCCAGTACTACGACTTCATCCGGTTGGGCCGCACCGGCTACACCCGGGTGCAGGAGCAGATCTACCACGTCGCACAGCATTTGGCGGCCGGGCTGACCGCCACTGGCTACTTCGAGATGATCCACGACGGCAATCCGCAGCGCGGAATCACCGCCGTGTCATGGAAACTCACCGACAGCGACCCCGGCTTCAACCTCTACGACCTGTCCGACCGGCTGCGCACCCGCGGCTGGCTCATCGCCGCCTATCCGCTGCCCGCGGATCGCGAGGACGAGCCCATTATGCGCGCGGTGCTGCGACACGGGTTCAGTATCGACATCATCGATCTGCTGCTTGCCGATATGGAGCGCAGTATCGAGCAGCTGCGGAAGAATCCGAGGTCGAAACCGCTCACCAGGGAGGAAGCGGGCGGCTTCACCCACAGCGCCAAGGCCGCAGTGCCCACAGCGAAAGCCACCGCGCCGAAGGCGAAGTCCAATTCGGCCGGAGCCAAATCCAATTCGGCCGGGGCGAAGCCCAATTCAGCCGGGACCAAGTCGTGACCGGAGCACACCGGGCCAGCGGTCCCGTCAAGTATCTGAGCGTCTCGGCGCTCGGCTTCACCACCGCCGCGGCCATTGTCACCAGCCTGCGCGGGCTGCCGATGATGGCCAAGGAAGAGCTGACGATGTTCTTCTACATCGGCTTCTCGACCCTGTTGTTCCTGGTCCCCGCCGGACTCGTGGCAGCCGAACTCGGTAGCGCCTACGGCAGGAAGGCCGGTGGTCTGTACGCCTGGATCAGTGGGGCCTTCGGTAAGAAGGTGGGCTTCGCGATCATCTTCCTGTCCTGGATTCAGGTGATCGTCTTCTATCCCACCGGGATGAGCTTCGCCGCGGCGGGCGTGGCGTTCGCCTTCGACCGACCGGATCTGGCCGAGAACCACATATATGTGGGCATTTTCGCGATCGTGGCGTTCTGGCTGTGTACCGCCGTCGCCTTCGTCAGCAATCAGTTCGCGACGAAGGTGACCAGTGCTGGATTCCTGCTCGGCACCGCACTGCCGGGCATCGCCCTGGTCGCCGTATTCATCTGGTGGATCTCGACCGGGCATTCGATCGGCTGGGAGCACACCACCGATCCGGCCGTCACCGTGGCGCACAACGGGCACGACTCGCCCCGCTATTTCCCGTACCTCGCCGGCCTGTCCGGTCTGGCCTTCCTGGCGGGCATCCTGCTCAACTTCGCCGGTGTCGAATCCCAGGGTGTTCACGCCATGGAATTGAAGAATCCGGCCCGGCAGTACCCGATCGCGATCATGATCGCCGCGGTCACCGCGTTCGCCATCTTCACCCTCGGTGCGCTCGCGGTGTCGGGCATCCTGCCCTACGAGAAGATCAACCTGAATACCGGTGTGTTCGATGCCTTCACGGCGGGATTCACGGAAATGATCCATAACAGTTGGCCGGTACGGATTCTGGCGGGGCTCATCGCCTACGGTGCGCTCGCCGGTGTGCTGGCCTGGATCCTGGGCCCCAGCCGCGGCGTGCTGGCCACCGCACACGACGGCATGCTGCCGCCCGTCCTACAAAAGGTGAACAAGCGTGGCGTGCAGGTCAATATCCTTATTATCCAGGGCATCATCGTGTCGCTGCTGTCGTCGATCTATCTGTTCATGGACGATGTCAGCTCGGCGTTCTTCCTGATCTCGGCCATGGCGGTGAGCCTGTACCTGATCATCTACATGTTCATGTACGCCGCAGCGATCCGGCTGCGCTACACCCAGCCGGATCTGCCGCGGGCCTTCAAGATTCCGGGTGGCATGGTGGGCATCTGGCTGTTCGCCGGAATCGGTTTCCTGGCAGTGGCTTTCGCGTTCGTGCTGGCTTTCGTGCCGCCGTCGCAGCTGCCGATCGGCAATAAGGCCACCTATATCGGCCTGGTGCTGGGCGGTGCGATCGTATTCAGCATCATCCCGCTGATTATCGAGCGCGTGAAGAAGCCGTCGTGGGTTCCGCCGGACGACGTGAAGGCCAAGGCACTGGGCCCGAGCGCGGACCGGTCACATCTGACCAACGTCTGACCGAACGAACGAAGTACGGCGCGGTGGCGGATATCTCGCCACCGCGCCGTATTTCGCGTCAGTCGTCCGAATCGGTTACCGGTCGGCCAGGCCGACGGTGTCGAGCACCCAGGCGAATTCGAAGGCGACTTCCTTCCACTTCTCGTAGCGACCGCTGACGCCGCCGTGACCGGCGCTCATCTCGGTCTTGAGCAGCAGCTGGGAATCACCCTTCTTGGTGGCGCGCAGCTTTGCGACCCACTTGGCCGGTTCCACATAGAGGACACGGGTGTCATTGAGGCTGGTGATGGACAGAATGGCCGGGTAGTTCACCGCCGCGAGATTCTCATACGGCGAGTACGACTTCATGTACTCGTAGACTTCCTTGTCCTCCAGGGGATTACCCCACTCGTCCCATTCGATGACCGTCAGCGGCAGCGACGGGTCGAGGATGGAGGTCAGCGGGTCCACGAAGGGGACATTGGCGAGAATGCCCGCGAACAGCTCCGGCGCGAGATTGGCCACCGCGCCCACCAGCAGACCACCCGCGCTGCCGCCGTCGGCGATCATACGATCCGCCGACGTGACGCCGGTATCGACGAGATGCTGTGCGCAGGAGACGAAGTCGGTGAAGGTGTTCTTCTTGGTGAGGGTCTTGCCGTGCTCGTACCAGAGCCGACCCATCTCGCCACCGCCGCGCACATGCGCCACCGCGAACACCATGCCGCGATCGAGCAGCGACAGTCGGGCCACCGAGAAGCCCGGATCGATACTGGCCTCGTAGGAGCCGTAGCCGTAGAGCAGCAAGGGTTTCGGAGCGGAGCTCGCGGAGCGATCATCGGATTCAGCCCGTCGTCCGTCGTCTTTTCGCTTGACGATGGAGATCGGGATACGGGTGCCGTCGGCGGCCACCGCCCAATCCCGGTGCTGCTCGTACTCGCCCGCATCGAAGCCGCCGAGTACCGGCTGCTCCTTGCGCAGCAGCATCTCACCGGTTTCGGGCACGTAGTCGAACACCCGGGTGGGGGTAATGAAGGAGGTGACGCCCATGCGCAGGGTCGGCTGCTCCCATTCCGGGTTGGAGCCCAGACCGGCGGAGAACAGCTCCAGGCCGAACGGGATTTCCTTCAGCTCGCCGTAGCCGTCGGACGTCAACGGCCACATGGCGACTCGCGGCAGTGCGTCGCGGCGGTAGGACAGCACCAACTTATCGGAGAAGGCGTCGATATCCTCGAGCCGCACATCATCGCGGTGGCCGATGAGGATGGTCTGGTTCTCCGGATCGGCGACCGGGGCCTCGGTGAGAACGAAATTCTCCGCCTTCACCCCGTCGACGACATCGTTGTGCAGGATGAGCAGCCGGTCCTCGCCACCGATGACGGCATGCTCGGCCGAGTACTCCACACCGTCACGGCGCGGCATCAATACCCGGAATTCACCCTCGGGATTATCGGATTCCAGGATCCAGCCCTCGGTGGTGATCTTGGAGCCGACCCAGACGACCAGATACTTCTCCGAGCGGGTCGCACCGATGCTGACCCAGTAGCGCTCATCGGGCTCGTGGAAGACCTTCACGTCGGCGTCCTGGACGGTACCGAGGCGGTGCCGCCATACGGTATCGGGCCGCCAGGATTCGTCGACGGTCTGATAGAAGACGTGGGTGCCGTCGAGGGACCAGGTCGCGCCGGGCGCGGTACCGGGAATCTCGTCGGCGAGCGGCTCGCCGGTCTCCAGGTTCTTGAACCGCAGGGCATAACGCTCATCGCCGACGGTATCGACCGAATAGGCGAGGAGATCGCCCGCGTGGCTGAGCGAGAATGCGCCCAGCGCGAAGAAATCGTGCCCCTCCGCCAGTTCATTGCTGTCGAGCAGTACCTGCTCGCCCGGCACCTCCGCACCGGCCTCCAGCTGCGGCGGAGTCCAGTCGTCCGGGGCGCCGATCGGGCAGCGGCAGTGCACGCCGTACTGCTTACCCTCGAAGCTGCGCGAGTAGTACCACCAGTCGCCCATGCGGGTGGGTACCGACAGATCGGTCTCCTGCGTCCGCGACTTGATCTCGTCGAAAATCTTCTCCCGCACCGGTGCCAGGTGCTCGGTCTGCGCCTCGGTATAGGCGTTCTCCGCCTCGAGATAGGAAATGACCTCGGGACTCTCTTTGTCCCGCAACCATTCGTACTCGTCGATGAACACGTCACCGTGATGGGCGCGCTCGGTGGGCACCGTCTTGGCGATCGGCGCGGTCACCGTCGCACCGGAGTCGGAGTTCGCTGCGCTACCACTATCCAGAGCCATGCGAACTACCGTAATGCCGAGGCCCGGCCGACCGGCGCGCACCCGCGACAATGTGGATGATCGACAGTGCTGCTAGCGCAGCAGCGGCTAGCGCACTCCCCGACGGCGACCGTTGCTCGCCAGATGGCGGCTCTGGTCGTAGAGGTAGAACACGGCCGCCTTGCGCCGTGCGCACTGATCGGTCGGGCAACTTCGATGGATTCGCAAAATGCTGTGGGCGAGCTCAACCGTGAAATGGTTGGGCACAGCCGCACAACTATCGGAGATGGGGGCTGCTCGCTGAGGGGACCCTTGCGTGCGCACCTTGCCTCCTTCCTGCTGATACAAAGTGGGTTATCCGATCCACACCTCCCGCAAACCCTGGCAGTATGAGTGCGATCCAGATCACCGTCCAGTACGCATGCCGCACAGGAGTCCGGAGTGGAAGCGAAGAACCGCGATATCGAACCCGATGCCGTTTGGCGGCGCAGCACCGACAGTGGGGATGGGGTGGAGATCGCCTTCCTCACCAGCGGCAATATCGGGCTGCGCGATGCCAAGAACCCGGACGGACCGGTGCTGATCTTCACCCCCGGCGAGTGGGAGGCCTTCGTCGCCGGGGCCAAGGACGGCGAATTCAACCGTCCCCGAAGCTGATTCAGGGCCCCTAACGCTCCGGCTCAGGCGCCGATGGCTCCGGCGATGGTGGGCCACGAGGCGTGCAGGGTGTCCTGCCAGTAGGACCAGGAGTGCGTGCCCACCGGGCTGTAATCGATGCGCGCCGGAATGCCCAGTTCCCGCAGCCGTCCCTCGAATGAGACCACGCACTGCGCGACGCCGAACTCGATGGGACCACCGAAGAAGACATTCTCCGGAAGTTGGGGTTTGATCTCCAGCTCGTGCGGGCCGGGCAGACCGGTGCCGGTGGACAGATAGATGGTCTTACCGCGCAACCGTTCCGCCAACGCCGCCGGATTGTGCTCCGCCCATGCCGCACTCGTGACCGGACCCCACATATTGAGGGGGTTGCCGCCGCGGTTGGCAATGGAGAAGAGCATCGCGCCCTGTGCGATGGAGGAGTCCGGGCAGGCGCTGTAGCCGGCGACCGCGCGGTACAGGTCCGGACGGCGTACCGCGAGGGCGAAGGCGGCGTGACCGCCCATGGACAGTCCGCCGATGGCGTTCACGCCGTTTCCGGCGAAATGGCCGTCGATAATCGGCGGCAGTTCCTGGGTCAGGAAGGTTTCCCACTTGTACCGGCCGAATTTGGGGTCGTCGGTAATCCAGTCGGTGTAATAGCTGGCCTGCCCGCCCATCGGCAGCACCACATTCACATTCTTGCCGCGGAAGAATGGTTCGGCGTCGGTGGCATTGGTCCAGGTGCTCTGAGTCGCGCCCGGATCCAGGCCGTCGAGCAGGTAGTAGGAGGGCCGGGAGCCGCCCCCGGCGGGGTGCAGGACCTGCACCTGAATGGTGCGGCCCATGGCCGGGGAGTCGATGAAGACCGCGCTGCGCGTCGCACCGAGGTCATCTATCCGGACCACCTGCGCGGCAGCCGCGGTTGCCGGACTACTCAATACCGGACTCAGCAAACCAGCAGCGATCGAAAGCACCGCTGCCGCAACACTTCTTCGATACATGTCCCCACCTCCATATGCCCACCACACTCGGCCTCCCAAAGTAACCGAAGAGATGACCTCAGAGCCCGAGAACAGCGAATACGGCGTGTCGGTAGCAAACCGCCTGGTACGCATATGGTAATGCTATTCAGCTATTACCGGACCTCGCTCCAACACCCCCCGAATCGACCCCGCCAGGTAGTCCAGATCCGCACGCGGCGGCGATGTCGGCCGTCCCCGCAGTCCGAATCCATCGCCGGGCGTGCGCGGGATCACATGCAGGTGCACATGGAAGACCTCCTGCCCCGCCGTAACCCCGTCCGCGAGGAAGAGGTTCACGCCGTCACAGCCGACCTCCGACTCCCGCAGCGCACCGGCCAACCGCTGCCCCACCCGAAACAGCTTTCCGCCGACCTCCGGATCCAACTCGGCCAGACTCCGCGCCGCAACCTTCGGAATCACCAGCAGATGCCCCGGCGTGAACGGCCGAATATCCATGAACGCCAACACGTCATCGTCCTCGTACACCTTCGAGGAGGGCGCCCGACCGGCAACGATATCGGCAAAGATCGTGTACGGATTCATGCCGAGAGCCTAAGGCGCACAACACCCGGCTCCGTCAGGAGCCGGGTGCGAGAGTTGCCTGCTGCCTAGAGGATCGGCGACGGCGTGTACCGCGCGGCCTCGGGGTTGGCGTCGACCAGCTTCTGGACCTGGGCGACGACCTCGGCGGTCTGCGCCTCCGCCGCGCCGATGAAGGCGGAGCGGTCCGCCAGGGCGGCCTCGAGACCGGCGCGGTCCAGGGGCATGCGGTCGTCGGCGGCGAGGCGGTCCAGCAGATCGGGCTCGCGGCCCTGCTCACGCATGGCGAGCGCCACGGCGACCGCGTGCTCCTTGATGACCTCGTGCGCGGTCTCCCGGCCCACACCGGCGCGCACCGCGGCGATCAGCAGGCGCGTGGTGGCGAGGAAGGGCAGGTAGCGGGTGAGTTCGCGGTCGATGACGGCCGGGTACGCACCGAATTCGGCGAGCACCGTCAGGAAGGTCTCCATCATGCCGTCTACGGCGAAGAAGGCATCCGGGAGCGCGACGCGGCGGATGACCGAGCAGAACACGTCGCCCTCGTTCCACTGCGCGCCCGCCATCTCGGCCGCCATGGAGGCGTAGCCGCGCAGCACCACCTGCAGGCCATTGACGCGCTCACAGGAGCGGGTATTCATCTTGTGCGGCATGGCCGATGAGCCGACCTGCCCGGCCTGGAAGCCCTCGGTGACCAGTTCGTGCCCGGCCATCAGGCGAATGGTGTGCGCGAAAGACGAAGGGCCCGCACCGATCTGGACCAGCGCGGACAGCACGTCGTGGTCGAGGGAGCGCGGGTAGATCTGGCCGACGCTGGTGAAGACATCCGCGAAACCGAGGTGCCGCGACACCTTCTGTTCCAGCTGCGCGAGTTTGTTCGCGTCACCGCCGAGCAGGTCCAGCATGTCCTGCGCGGTGCCCATCGGGCCCTTGATGCCGCGCAGTGGGTAGCGGTCGATGAGCTCCCGCAGCCGGGTGAGCGCGATGAGCAGCTCGTCGGCGGCCGAGGCGAAACGCTTGCCGAGGGTGGTGGCCTGCGCGGCCACATTGTGCGAGCGCCCCGCCATTACCAGGGGCTGGTACTGGGTGGCCCGCTCGGCCAGCCGTGCCGCGACGGCCACACCGTGCGCGTAGACATGCTCGAGCGACTGCCGGATCTGCAGCTGCTCCACATTCTCGGTGAGGTCACGCGAGGTCATGCCCTTGTGCACGTGCTCATGCCCGGCGAGGGCATTGAACTCCTCGATACGCGCCTTCACATCGTGGCGGGTGACGCGCTCACGCTCGGCAATGGATGCCAGGTCGACCTGGTCGATAACCCGCTCGTAGTCGTCGATGACTCCGGCCGGAACGTTCACACCGAGTTCGGCCTGGGCGCGCAGCACCTCCAGCCAGAGCCGCCGCTCGAGCACGATCTTGTTCTCGGGCGACCACAGGTGCACCAACTCGGGGCTGGCATAGCGGGTGGCGAGGACGTTCGGCACAAGACTCACGGGGAGGAAGTCTAGTTAGCTCGGGGATGGCCCCGGCAGCCCGGCTACCCAGGCGGTCAACGCACCTACCATCCCACCGGAGTCGGGCAGTCGACACACCTGCCACCCCACCGGACCCGAGCAGTCGACACACCTGCCACCCGGCCCGACCCCAGTCCGCGAGCATCCCCGTCATCCCGGCGTGCTTTTGGCCGGGATCCACGGCTCCGAGTTCGTTGACGGGTGGATTCCGGCCAAAAGCATGCCGGAATGACGAGCGCGTTATGACGAGCGGGCTGCGACGAGCGGGTTATGACAAGCGGGCTATGACGAGCAAGTTGTTCAGGCGAGGAGGAGTCCAGGCCATTGCGGTGAGGCGGGTCGAGCAGGCGGAGCCGCGGTGTCACGCAGGCGGGGCCACGATGTCGATGAGTTCGAGCAGTGCCCCGCGCGCCATACGCCGGGGCTGCGGATCGAACTCACCCAGCGCCGTGACGACAGCCCCGTCGACAACCGCCACCAGTCGGCGGATCTGTTCGGCGCGGACCATGCGGTCGGAGCGGCGTAGTACGTCGGCGAGCAGTTCGTCGAGTTGCGCCCGTAGTCGGAGCTGGACCTCCCGTAGCTCCGGGTGGCGGGCGGAGGCGACCGAGCGTTCGTAGCGGGCGATCAGCTGGCCGCGGGAATCCGCATCCTGATCCAGGCCGTCGGGGCAGACGAGTAGATCGAGAATGAGATCCACGGTGGCTTCCGCGCCACGGCGACGATGAGTCACCTCACCGACCCGACGGCGCATGCTGTCGAGTTCGGCATTTCCGGAGAATTCGACCGCGCGAGCGATCAAATCCTCGAGGGATTCGAAGTAGTAGGTTGTCGACGCCAGCGGGAGTTCCGCGCGGGTAGCCACCGACCGGTGCCGGACCGCATCGAATCCGCCCTCTAGTAGCAACTCGGCGGCAGCTGCAACCAGCGCTTGGCGACGCCGTTCGCCCTTCGGAGTCGTCGCGGTGATCACCACGTAATCGTGCCAGTCATCATCGGTTCATCTGTGTCAAATGGGTGCGATCTGTGTTTGTTCCAGTTCGGATGGGACATCGACGAGCTGTGCGAAATACGCATCACAGCTGTTGTACCCCATTGGCCGAGGGCAGGGGGCGAGTCGGGAAAGTCTTTGCGGGGCATCGCCGCTGGCCCGCGAGCCTCGAACCGGTCGCGATCGCTTCGGCAAACTGATGGCATCGCTCAGCCGAGATGGTTTTCGAGTCGCACCAATGCCTCTTCGATATCGGCGGTCGCCCCGGCGAAGGAGAACCGTACGGTGTGCCGGCCATTGTGGGTATCGAAATCGATGCCCGGTGCGAGTGCGACGCCGGTGCGATTCAACACCTCGCTGCACCAGGCAACGGAATCGTCGGTGAGATGAGCGATATCGGCGTAGGCGTAGAAGGCGCCGTCGGCGGGCGCCAACTCGGTGATACCGATTTTCGGCAGACCCCGCAGCAGTAGCTGGCGATTGGCCGTATATCGCTGCACATGTCCGTCCAGTTCGGCTTTGGCTTCGGGGCCGAAAGCGTGCACGGCGGCGTACTGGGAAATGGCGGGCGGGCAGACCGTCATATTCGATGCCAGCCGTTGCAGGGCCGGGCGCAGATGTGCGGGCGCCAGCATCCAGCCGAGCCGCCACCCGGTCATGGAGAAGTACTTCGACACCGAACCGATCACGATCGAATTCTTGGATGTCTCCCAGGCCGACGAGGTCGGTTCGGTACCCGCGTAGACGATGCCGTGATAGATCTCGTCGGAAATCAGCAGCGTGCCGTGGTCGTCGCACCAGCGCGCCAGCGCCGCCAGCTCCTCCGGCGCGATCATGGTGCCGGTCGGATTGGCCGGACTCGCCACAATCAGTCCCGCCGGGGCCTGCGGCAGTGCCTCCAGCATGGCCACCGTGGGCTGGAACCGGGTTTCCGGTCCGCAATCGAGTTCGATGACATCGCAACCCAGCGCCGCGAGGGTATTGCGGTAGGCCGGATACCCCGGCCGCGCCACCACCACGGTATCCCCGGCATCGAAGGCCGCCAGGAAGATCAGCGTGAACGCCCCCGACGATCCGGTCGTCACCACCACGTCGTCGGGATCCACCGAAATCCCGTACGTCGCGCGGTGATGCCCCGCGATGGCCTCCCGCAACGGCAGAATCCCGAATGTCTCGGTGTATCCGAGCAATTCGGAATCCATGGCCGCCTTGGTCGCCCGCAGCACCGGCCGCGGCGCCGGAGTGGACGGCTGCCCGGCCGCCAATACCAGCACATCTCCGTGTGTCCGGGCGCGCTCCGCTGCTGCTTTCCAGACATCCATCACGTAGAAAGGTGGAATGGTCGACCGGCGAGATTCGATACGCACTCGACAGACGGTAGAGCACCCGCTCCCCCGTCGGCCCCGCAATACCCACCGGAAGGCCTGAGGAGGACATAGTGCCGGGGGGACGAATCACCACCGACGACGACCTGCCAGAGGCAGGACGGGACTCCGACGGCGGCGCACAACCCGAGCCGAATCCGGTCACGGGCGACGAAACCAGCCCGAACGCCAATGGACGCGGTTGGAAGCGTGCCGCCGAGAAGCTGACACGGACGGCTGCGCGCAAGCCGCGCCCGACAGCCGCGCCACAGGCCGACGAGGCCACTCCCGGAACCACCGCAGATGCGGCCAAGCGCACGGCCGTACACAACCCGAGCCCGACTGCCACTTCGCAAGCCGATACCGCCACAGCCGCGCCGACCGAAACAGCGGCCGGGAGGTCGGCCGCGCGCAACTCGACCCCGACCGCGGCGTCGCAGACCGATGAGACCACGGCCGGAACCACCGAAGCGGCGGCCGGGACGCTCGAGGAGGGCGACGACGAGGTCGATCACCCCGAGTCGGTCGATGTGGACGAGGTGGACTCGACCGAAGCCGAGGATGCCGCTGAGCAGCGAGCAGGGCCAGAACGACCAGCGCTGACCACGTTCACGCCGGGGGTGCGCGCGCTGGTCGGTACGCGCGCGGCGCAGGGAGTGTCGTGGCGGGCCGCGGCCGGGGCGCGGTGGGCTGCCATCCTGCGGGTGCTCGAGCCGGTCGGTGTGCGGTTGCGGAACGAAGGCACGCGGGTCTGGCAGCGGATGCCGAAATCGCAGGACGAATTGCGTGCCGTGGGGCCGCAGGTTCGCGATGAGGTGCGGCGCCAGACGCCGGTGGTCAAGGCCTGGGCGCAGCGGCATCGGGGTTTGCTGGCCGGGGTCACCGCGGTGGCGGTGTTCGTCGGAGCGGATAGTTCGCTGTCGTTGATTCCCACCGACGCACCAGTGGGCCCCGGTGTGGCACAACGAGTTCCGGTGGCCTACCCGCTACAGCTACAGGCGCCTTCGACGACGGCCAAGCGGTACCTGGACGCGATCAACAGCGGCGAGAAGCTGCGCGAGCAGGCCGTGGTGGCCGCCGCGGCCCGCGCCACCTTGGAGCGGGCCAAGGCGGAGGCCGCCGCGGCGGTGGCCGGGGAAACGCAGCCGTGGATAACCTCCGGTACCGATTCCGGCGGTGCACTGCCACCCGGCTTCGTCCTGCCCGGGGTCGGCGGCTTCGCACTACCCGCGATCGGCGCGTTCACCTCCGGCTTCGGCGCCCGCTGGGGCACCTTCCACGCCGGTATCGACATTGCCGCACCCCTGGGCTCCCCCATCTACGCGGTAGCGGCGGGCACCGTCGTCGACGCGGGCCCCGCCCAGGGCTTCGGCCTCTGGGTCCGCATCCGCCACGACGACGGCACCATCTCCATCTACGGCCACATGTACGACTTCATCGTCTCGAAGGGTGAACGCGTCCCCGCCGGAATGCAGATCGCCCGAATCGGCAACCGCGGCGATTCGACCGGCCCCCACCTGCACTTCGAAATAGTCGTCGACGGCCAACACATCGATCCCCAACGCTGGCTCGCCCTACACGGCCTCTCCCTCGGCTGACGCACCCGTCAACCGGAGAGCACGACACCCCCTTCAGCCCGCGTTGCAACTTCTCGCCATCCCGACGCGGATACACCTCCCGTCATCCCGGCGTGCTTTTGGCCGGGATCCACACCGCTCGATAACTGCGCGTGGATTCCGGCCAAAAGCATGCCGGAATGACGGGGTAGGAACTCGTCAGAGGCCGACAGGCGCCTCCCGCGCTCGACATCCTTGCGACTCAACACCCCAGGTAAGGGTGCCGAGCGCAAAGACCGGGTACTGACCCGCCGTTAAACCGGCGTCGGGACCGTGATGCGGTTCTCCGTCGCCGCCAAGGCGATATCGGTGCGGAAGTGGCTGCCCGGAAGTTTGATGGTGGCGATGCGGGCGTAGGCGTTCACGCGGGCCTCGTCGAGGTCCGCGCCGTGGCCGACAATGGACAGGACGCGGCCACCCGCGGAGACCAGCGCACCGTCTTCGCGCTGGGCGGTGCCCGCGTGCAGCACCTCGGATTCGGTTCCGGTGCCGGCGGATTCGGCTCCGGTGATGAGGTCACCGGTGCGCGGGCGGGACGGGTAGTTCTCGGCAGCCAGCACGACGGTGACGGCGGCGCCGTCCTTCCAGCGCGGGGGCTCGACCTGGTCGAGGGTGCCGGTGGCGGTGGCATTGAGCAGCTCGCCGAGCGGGCTGTCGAGCATGGCCAGTACGGCCTGGGTCTCGGGATCACCGAAGCGGCAGTTGAATTCGACGACCGACGGTCCGGCCTGGCCGATGGCCAGCCCCGCGTAGAGCAGACCCGAGAACGGGATGCCACGGCGAACCATTTCCGCCGCAACGGGTTTCACCACGTCTTCGACAATGGCGGTGGCGGTTTCCTCGGACAACCACGGCAGCGGCGTATACGCGCCCATACCGCCGGTATTGGGTCCGGTATCGCCGTCGCCGACGCGCTTGTGATCCTGCGCGGGCAGCAGCGGCACCACGGTCTCGCCGTCCACCAGGCAGAACAGCGAAACCTCGGGCCCGTCGAGGAAGGATTCCAGCAGCACCGGGTGCCCCAGCTCCAGGCATTCGGCCGCATGCTCGCGAGCCGCCGACCGATCGGGTGTCACCACGACGCCCTTACCCGCGGCGAGGCCGTCGTCCTTGACCACCCAGGTGGGTCCGAAACGGTCCAGCGCGGCATCGAGTTCACCCGGGCTGTCCACGACTTCACTGTGCGCGGTCCGTACACCGGCGGCATTCATGATGTCCTTGGCGAACGCCTTGGACCCTTCGATCTTGGCGGCCTCCGCCGACGGCCCGAAGGTGGCGATCCCGGCCGCCCGCAGGGCATCCGCGACACCGATCACCAGCGGCACCTCGGGCCCGATCACCACCAGGTCGGCCTTCAGCTCACGCGCCAGCGCCACGACTTCCTCGCCGGAGCAGGGATCTACCGGCCGCACTTCGGCATGCTGGGCGATACCGGCGTTACCGGGGGCCGCGTACAGCGCGGTCACCGCCGGGTCCCGCCGCAGGGCGAGAACGAGGGCATGTTCACGGGCTCCGGAACCGATGACGAGTACGCGCACGCGCACCAGCATAGGTGAGGGCGGTTCGCTGCGGTTCGGGCCTCCGGCAGGGATGATGGAACCGACAGCCACCACCGCGATTACGCGAAGGATGTGCAGGATGGGCTTGCTCGACGGAATCATGGGCAATGCCGGACGTATCGATCCGGCCGCCGCACAACAGGAATACGGCAAGCTTTTCGGCCAGGGGGAAACGGTGTATGCCGCCTACATACTGGTTCGCGATGCCATCCTGTTCACCAATCGGCGATTGATCCTCATCGACAAACAGGGCGTGACGGGCCGCAAGACCAGCTATCACAGCATCCCGTACCGGGCCATCACCCAATTCACGGTGGAGACCGCGGGCACCTTCGATCTGGATGCGGAACTGGTCGTGTGGATCTCGGGGAGCAACGAACCAGTGCAGAAGCGGTTCAACCGCCAGGTGGATATCTACGAGGTGCAGGGCATCCTGTCGCACTTCGTGGCGGTGTGATCGACAGGCGTAATCTCCGGAGCATGGCTTCTGTTTTCTCCGCAATCATCGCCGGTCAACTGCCGGGCCGGTTCGTGTGGGAGGACGACGAATTCGTCGCGTTCCTGACTATTGCCCCGGTGACACAGGGGCACACGCTGGTGGTGCCGCGCAAGGAAATCGATCAGTGGCAGGACCTCGATCCGGAAACCTTCGCGCGGATGACCACTGTCGCCCAGAAGATCGGCAAGGCGGTGCGGGCGGCCTGGGAGGCGCCGCGCGCGGGCCTGCTGATCGCGGGCCTGGAAGTGCCGCATCTCCATCTGCACGTGTTCCCGGCGTTCGAACTGGGCGATTTCGATATCACCGGCGCGGACCCGGAACCGAGTAAGGAGTCCCTCGACGAGGCGCAGGCCAAGATCAAGCAGGCGCTGCGCGACCTCGGCTACCACGCCAACGTCCCGGAGTAGCTCGAACGGCATAGAAAAACGGTGGCCACCTGCGTCGAAGCAGGTGGCCACCGTCTACGAGCCCCCTGTCAGGATTGAACTGACGACCTTTCGCTTGCAAAGTCAATCGGCTTGTGCGCTGCGCCGACGACGAAATATCGAGCATGCTCGCAACCAACAGACCAATAGTTCTGTGGTCTTGACTGGAAGCTTCGGAGTCACACCCAAGCCTGGGCTGACGCTGTGAGCGAGTTTCCATCACGCTTGACCCACCGCACCGGCCCGGACGCGGGCCGACGGGTCCTTCGATAGACACCCGTTCAGGTCAGGAAAATTCCGAGTCAGACCCTCGCCGGGCGGGTGTGATGTGCGGGTTCCATCATGACTGGAAACTACTGAGCCCGGACCGCCACCGCAGGGCGGTGGTGGCCCTGCGGCAACAATTCCGGGTGTCGGAACGCCGCGCGTGCCGAGGGGTCGGGCAGTCGCGGTCGCCGAGATCGAACGACGCCTGCGGGCTCGGCCGCGGGCGATCTCAAGGAAGCACCCGCAGTGGGGAGCACGCGCTGTGCCGTGGCGAAGTTTTGGTGACCAACCATAAACGCACCCAACGGCTCTGGCGTGAGGAGGGACTGACGCGGCCGAGTCGGCTGCGTAAGAAGCGCCGCATCGGACCAGGCCGCAACCAGCGGTTGACCGCGTCGTTTCCGGATCAGATGTGGGCGTTGGATTTCCGGTTCGACTCCAACGTCGATGGGCGGGCGGTGAAGATCGCGTCGATGATCGACCAGCACACCCGTGAATCGCTGCTGCACCTGGTGGAGCGCTCGATCACCACCGAACGACTCGTCGCCGAGCTGGAGGTATTCGCTGTGGCCGGTGGGCCGCCACGAGTGCTGCGCATGGACAATGGGTCGGAGATGATTTCGGCTGTGCTGCAAGCGTTTGTGCCGACCGGGTAGGGGTCGTCTACATTCCACCCGGCACACCGTGTGGCTGGGCCCCGATTGCGGGTCCACCTGGACCTGCTCACCGGGCTCCAGTCACGTGGAACAACGGATTCATCGAATCGTTCAACCGACGGCTACGGCCGGAATGCCTCAACCGCAACCATTGGACAAGTCTACTCAAGGCGCGGGTCGTGATCGGCGATTTCAAGGTCGGCCACAACCAACGGCATCGCTATTCGGCGCTGGGCCATCTGACCCCGGCCGAGTACGCTGCCCGCTGCGGCCACACTCACCACCCCGTGGCCTGCGACATCAACTGAAACTGGATCGAAACAACCCGAACTCAACAACCAGGTGGGCCCGTCATCGGGGACCGATCAAAAAAACCACCTCCGGTCGGCCGACTGGACCGTGCTGAGTTTTTTGGAACACGAGAACCCCGACGCGGTCGCCAAGGAGATCCTGCGTGTCATCGGCCAAACACTCGATCAATCCGCTAAGAGGTCCGAAAAGTAGCCCAGCCTGGGATGTAGGAATGTGCCCACGACCACGCCGCGGTCTAAGAAACGATTGAACTCCTCACAGCTGGTTTCGGGCAGCAGCGCGCAGCCGTGACAGGCCGCCAAGTTGCATGAATCGGGGCCCTGGCCCTTTTCTCCTGCGTCCATACAGACGGGGTCGGTGGAGCACCATTTGGCATCGCTTATCGCATTGGCTACGACTGACCACAGGCTCTCTGGACGGGCCATCCGCACTAGGCCGCCCATCGTGCCCTCGGAGTCTCCTGCCGCCGTGTATATGAGCAGGCCAGCCATCCGGCGCTTGGGCGTATCAGAAACGTAGAGACGCTCCCGGAGCGATGCCGAGCTATAGCCGCACGCGAAAACAAGCTCATTGATCAGCAAGTGTCCGAGCGTGTGCAGCAGGACGAAACGAGGGCTAACCGCTCGCCCTGGTAGCCCGCGCAGGCGGGCGACATCCCCGTGATTTTCGGTGATTTTCTGTGCCCTCGCCACTACCTCGGAGCGCTGCTCCCAGGCTTCAAGCCGTTGCTGGTTGAGCTCTAGGTATATACCTTCCCCTTTGACAACGTATGCTGGGAGCCAGTCTTGTTCAGCCGACAGTTGATGTCGGCGCAGCAGGTTCTTTCCGAGCGTTAGTTTCAGACTCTCATCTCGCACCCGGGTGAAGCCCCGCAACGCTCGTGTCTCCGTCAGCGTCTCTACTTGACGAACGCGGTCCAAGAAGCCTGAGAGTTCCCGATGCACACCCGTCTCCTTCGACGTGAGCAAGTCATCGACAGGGGTCTCACGCAGCAGTTGGAACTCGGGGTGACGCCACTCTTCGTTGCCAGTGAGTGTCTCGGCACCTTCTTCGGCATCGTTCTCGTCGCCCGCCGTACCATTGTCGGGCAAAGCCGTTGCAGTACTCCCGCCCAGGCCGAACATGTCTCGATAACCCGCCAGTAGCTCAGCGTCGGAGATGGGCTTGAACAGTTCGAGCGGCAGATCAGCACGGATCTGCGCGGCGGTCACAGCGGCACCGAAAATTCGATTCAAGATGCTCAAAATCGGTCGCACATCAGCACGATTCAAAAGCTCGTGCATCGTCGCGCTCACCGCTCCTACCTGACGCGGCAGATAGATCGATGACTCAACCTTCGGAAAGTAGACGTTCCCGGCGCCGCGCAACGCACCACGCAATGGCTCCCCACAGATGCCGTCGAGCTCAGCAAGCCAAGGGCGTGCCCCCTTGCAGTAGAACGGGCTCTGGATCGAGACCAGCTGATCGGTGAGATGAGTGCGCTCTACCTGGTTGTCCCATCGAGAGTTCATGATCCCTTCCAGCGACCTCTCGGCGCCGCACCCCTTCGGCTTGTTTCCCGTATCACAGATGACGACCTGGCCCTCAAGGCCACCGCCGCCGCGCGACTCAAGTCGCAAAGTTCCTCCACAACTCGGGCGGAGACTGCGATGCACCCATTCCCGGAAGGGAAAATCATCAAGGTGACCGCGGGCGCAGATGGCGACAAATGGCACCTGTGACATACGCGGCGGCTTCTTCTTGCTTTCGCCGGGCCCGTGCGCATGCTTCGGGTCCGGGCACTCGACGGGCGCGGCCATCGTCAGCGGGCTGAGCTCCAGGCGCTTGCAATACATACAGAACGACCAGCGCGGAAATCGCAACACGGGCACTTTGAGGTTGGTATTCCGGGCGTCTTGCCCCTTCGGCCGACGGCGGTAGTCGGGCGGAAGCCGGAACTCGCGAACTCGCAAACGAGCCTCCAAGCGCCAGTCATGTGCTTGGTACTCCCCCAGCTCAATGGTGGCCGGGCTATCGATGACGTACCAATGGTCGAGGCCAGCGGTGATTACCGAAGTGCCGTTCACCAGGACACTCATGGCCCCAACGCCAAATGGCGTTACCAACTGCGCACGTCGGATGCTGCCTGCACTCACTGGTCGCCCCCTTCGGCAGTGGCAACATCTTCCAGGTTATAGTCGAGCGAGATCTCCAATCTGCACTCAGCGTCAACGTTCCGCATGCTGGTAGGAATGTCCCACATTGTCGCCGAGGCACTCAGGTCCGGCAGGGTACCCGCATAACGCATCAGGCCCTGTTTAGGATCTCCGCCGCTGACGTTGGCACTCCAGCTGGTGCGCTCCCACTTTTCCCATTCGTTCGCACGCTTCTTTTGCTCCCGTTCCAGGGTTGGCAGCTCACTGGGGTCCGCAATTTTGGCTCGCTTCTCAAGAAGCTCAACCGCCGTGTCGTACTCAAGTGAGGGGAAGGGGTAGACAGGCAAGTCGCATTCAGACGCCTGACGGATGTGCGAGACCACGGCGGCATGCAGCGCACGTTTAAGCACAGGCGCCGCGAACGGTGTCACGGAGGTAGGTTCAACCTGGGCATAGAGCTGCTGATGGTAGGTACGGAAGCGCTCGTAGTGGCTTCGATCACGTGGCTTTGCGGCACCGTAGATCGTGATCACTAGGCCAGGGCACTCGGGCCGACGGCCGACGCGGCCACTGACCTGAATGTACTGTGCGGTTGTCTTAGGCTGGCCGACGATGGTCATCAGGCCTAGTCGGTCAATATCAATGCCAACCTCAATAATGTTCGAGGCGAGACAGATATCGACACAACCGGGTTCACCGTAGTGCATCTGGAGTTGCTCGATAGCCTTTGGAATATCATCGCTCCGCCGACGGCTGGTGAGCTCCATCGGGATACGCGGCCACCGCGGCTGAATGCCCTCTCGACGGCTAAGCCCTGCCAAGTAGTCCGGAATGTCGGACTGTATCAATGAGACAGTGTTGCCAAGCTCGCGGAGGGAATTGAGGAAGTTCAGATTTGTCCAGTAGCCGTCCTTATCGGCATCGGGCAGATCAACCGCCCCTTGCAGTGTGGCAGCCGCTACTCGCACCTGCACGGTCTGAGTCGATCCCAGCGAGGCGCTCATGACGCCGAGATACCGGCGGCCTGGTTCAAGTTCGCCGTTCTCAAGCGTCGCCGGTTCGGCGAAGAAGGAGTGCCCTTCGTCAAGCCCCTGTGGCGGGAAGAGTGCCACCTGTTCGCGTCCGAACAGGCCTCTGATCTGATCCTCGTAGCGCCGAATAGTAGCGGTCGAGGCAATGATCTTCGGAGGCACCGGTGCTGCTCCGCGTTTGTCTGTGCACAGATCGTCGATGACAGGCTCATACAGCCCAACCATCGAGCCAAGCGGACCGGAGATCAGGTGAAGCTCATCTTGGATGATCAAACCAGGCGGCGATACTCGTCGTGTGCCGTCGTCGGCTAGGCCGAAGAGGGCTCGTGCCTCCGGACGCCAGGCCATCATAGCGAACTTGTCTACGGTGCCGATCACGATTGACGGCTGGGTATCATAGATGTCTTGATCGACAACATGAATCGGCAATTTTCGGCGTCCACCGAAGCGGCAAGCTGTATCGATGCAGCGAAACTCAACCTTCTTGCCGACGAGTTGGTAGCCGATGATGTCCTGTCCCCGTTTGGGCTTCGGCTTCGGCCCCATCTCAGTACCGCACCACGGACACCGTAGAAGCAGGAACTTGTTCTGTGCAAAATAGTCGTTGCCGAGCTGGCGCCAGTTTTCGACCGCCTGAACCCAGTTATTGGGCGTAGACGAACTACCTAACCAGATACCGATACCGAACGGCGTTTCCCCGAGCTCGTCCTCGTTCTTCGAACGAATATCCTCCAGAACACATACAAGGGCAGCAGCACGGAGGAACTGTTGGGCTGTAAGTAGGCGCAACGTATAACGCATTAGGGTGTCGGTACCGACATCATCTGCGTCGCGCAGGCGCCGAGCCAGCAGGCTTATGGCCGAGGCTCCGAGATACGCTTCGGTCTTTCCTCCACCGGTTGGGAAGAAGATCAGGTCGACGATCGAACGGCTCGGCAGAGTCCGGTCAATGAGCTCAGGCAAGCTGGCCAACAAGAACGCGATCTGGAACGGTCGCCAGTTCCCCTTGCCTAACGTGTGTTGGGGCTCTGGATGGGGGCTGGTGACCACCAGCCGTCCATCACGCTGGCGCTCAACCTTCCGCCTTTCGAAACTAGAGCGGAGCTGCTGATAGAGCATGGCTTCATTGGCGAGACGGAAGGCTCGACGGGCGATGGGATCAGACGTCGCCAGTTGCCAGCCGATCCGCATTCGTTGAAGTGCCTCTTTGCAGAGCTGTATGTGACAGCGGGCGGCGGCCTGGAACTGCGGAGCCAGTTCGCCGACTTCTTCTTGCCGCATTGCGATCCACTCGTCATACAGATGCAGCACAGTATCAACTTGGTCGCGGCCGACATCACCCCCGTTGGCCAGTTCCTCCATGCTGACCGTCACCGCCCGACGTTTGCCGTTCTCATCGAGGACGTACACGTTCGGTGTCAGGCTGACGACCTCGTAGGCCGGCAGCGGTTCGGCGAATACTGCGCTCGCAGAGTGCTGCTCGTCGGCAACCCACTCTGCAGCGCAGCCATGCCCGATGGCGTATGTTCGCTGCTTCCGATACAAGAGGGCGATCGACTGTTCTTCCTCGTCCGGTTCATGTAGCTCCATATCGGGGTATGGGGTGATCCGGAGACCGTTCTGAGGTGTCGCGCCGAAACCCATCTGAAAAATCGCCGACGATGGGCCACGACCTGGCGCAGTGTTCAGCACTGCCATCGTGACAAGACGAAGTGTTGAGTTAACGGGCCGCCGAGGAACAGGGCGGCTGAAAACCTGCAAGGTCGGCGCAATTCGTAGAGTCACATTTGAATGCAGCTTGATGGTCTTCAGCCGGTTCGTCTCCGCCATCAATTCCTGGCTACTCACAGTACCGACCAGATGAAAGGGGCGACGCACCCACCAGGTACGACTTCTGCGCAATCCCGGCCAGTCAACTGAGATCCGGTCGTAGTAGGCGCCGGTCACGGTGACTGCCAACCCGCAATTTTGTGGCACGTCGCATTGGAACGAGATCGCCATGGCTGAGGGTTTGAAGGAGTTGGCGTCCGCCAGATCGAAGTCGTCGCTGTCGGTTTGGCCAGGCGGCGCTATCGTGCTCATCACGTCGATAGCCACCGGGGGCCCCGCCAGAATTTCCGCGCCGACACTCAGTCCGGTGACCCCCGCGATCTCGTCGCGGTCGTCGCCCATGGCCTCGCTCGCCTCAGAAAGCGCCGACGTGCGGTTGGCAGCAGCACCGTTGAAGAGGACTCCCACGCCGTACCTACGCAGCGGGTCAGACTGGGAAAGGATTTCCTCCTTGCTGCTCTCCTCGTGCCAGAGCCCCCAGCTGTCCTCGCGCTTCTTGAAATGAATGGCGCCGGAAGAACAGTCCAGTGGCTTGCCCCGGGGCATCTCGTCGGCGGGTGGGCCAAAGAGCTCACGCCGAACAGCAGCTTCCATGGTGGCGCGTGCCTTAACCCCCGTCATGCGTTGCCTCCGTATGTGGCGCGAAGCGTCTGAACTTCGATCAAAGCGATCAACCGGTCGGTTGCACGAGTCAATCCGATATACAGGAGCGCGTCGAAATTGAGCACCGCAGTCCCGTCGAGATCGGTGACTATGACCGCTGGCGCGTCCAGTCCTTTGAAGGCATGGATAGTGCTGTAGCGAAGTTTGCCTTGCCGAGGCACTCGACCATCGGCAGAGATTAGTGTCTGGCGCAGCCAGGGGTCCGCAGTAGTTTCAGCAGTCGATCCGTGCCTCAGAGGACTAAGCACGACGAGCTCATCGAGGCTGTAACCCTCAGCCCGCAGTGCACGTACGGCAGAGGTTAAAGCGCCAGACTGGTCGACGCCTCGGGGGACTGGTATGAACTCGGGGTCGGCTCCATCATCCGGACGACGGAATCGACGATAACCAGGCTCCATACGGCTGAGCTTCTTCACAACCGTCCCTATCCGCGGCACGTTGCGGCAGTTAATGGTAAGCGTGAAGGTTGTCAGATCGGGCATGCGAGCATGGAGCAGCGCCCTTCCATCTCCAGTCTCATAGATCGCCTGGCGTTCGAAGTCACCGAATAACAGCACGCGGCCAGCTCGAAGCCCATCCTTGACTAGCAGGTCGAGCACGTCGAGAAAGGGCTCGCGGGCAAGATCCTGGATCTCATCCACGATCAGAAAGTCGGCGGCTTCGTCCTCACCATGGTCAAGCAGCGCTTCCAAAGCTCGCTCCGGCAGCTCGTCCTGCCAGAAGCCGTGCTCAGCTTGAGATGGTGCTGGCCTTCCGCTGAGCCTGAGTGCCTCCTCGTGAAAGGTTGCAATGCGGACGCCCTCGTTGTCGGCCATTTCTAGCTTGAGTCGCTGACCCAGCAGTCGGTTGAAACACAGCAGCCGCCCGGTATGCCCGAGCTCGATCTCCCGACGGGCAGCTTCTATCGCCAGCCAGGTCTTGCCCGATCCCGCCGGACCTACGAACAGTACGGTTTTGTTGTGCTGCATATTGTCTAGCGCGTCGTACTGTTCGTCGGTAAATGCCACAAGCTGCGCCTCACGCGCACACCGAATATCACCTGACACGATCGCGGCCTCGAACTTGGGCCGCAGAACGCTAGCGATCCGTAGAGCTTCTGCGTCGTTAACCCCTACATGGTCACGCCTGAAGCCGGGTATGCGACTCTCCAGATGCGCGGTTCCCGCGGCTAGGACTCGCAGGATCGCCGACACAGCGCCGGTGTGCAAATCATCTGAGCCGAGCAGCTGCCAATCATGCCACTCAGGGCTATCTGGAAGCATAGTGCGTGCCCGGACGTGAGTGAACCAGACCGCACTAAGTACAGGGACGGAATACAAGCCGATCTTGTGCGACGTCAGGTAGTTGCGGATGCTGTACATAGCTTCGTTGGCCTGCCGGAATGGGCTACGGCTCGTTCGCGGTTGTGAACCGAGTTTCCAAGTGCCGTCGGAGAAGCGCTCAACCTTGGAATGCGACTTCACTTCGATTACGAGCACACCCCACCGAGGAGCGATCACAACGAAGTCCGCCTCACCTTCAACCTGCCGCACGTGTGAAGCAATCGCCAGTGAATGCAGCACGATCCAGCCGTTGGTCTCCGTACTGGAACCGAGCGCGTGGAAAAGTGCCACCTCGCCCGGTGGTGCATCCTCAGGGCAGTACGGCGGAATCATTCGAGCCACTTGGCACCTCGATGTTTCGTGAGGATCCGGACTTCGTGGCGCGAGATGATCTCCACGTACGGTGCAATGCTGAGCACTCGGGTAGCGCGAATACCGCGAAAACCTCGGGCTTCAAGCTCAAGCCGAAGGTAGCCATCGCGTTCCAGCGCCGACATGTCGGCAGCACCGAAGGCTTGTTCAAGTTGCTCAGCGATTCTTACGCTAGCTTGGGCGCGTTTGCGTTGTAGCGCCGTCGCATGTTCGTACGTCGGGTGTACGGGGAGTTCAAGCCACTGCAGGAGCAGCTCGAAGTCTCGGTTGCTTTGTGGTCTGCCCAACATCGGCTCGGTCCATGCGATCACCCGATCTGCGGTAC
>NZ_BDCE01000039.1 GCF_001613345.1 Nocardia uniformis NBRC 13702
TCTGGGCACCGGTCTTCCGGGACACGAATCAGACGACGAATTTCCGGTATTACCAAGCGCCGATGAACAATTCGAGCGTGGCGAGAGCGATCGCACCGATCAGCGCTATCCCCGCGGCCATGGCGATGGTGAGGCGAGCGACCCGTCGAGCATCGGGCGCCGCGATCCGAACGGCCAACAACCCCGCCAGCGCCCCCAACGTACCGAGGACCACCACACCACCCAGCAGGAGGTAGAACAGGCTGGCGAATGCCGCGATGACGGTGCCCGAGAGTCCGCTGGTGTAGCCACTGAGCGGAACCGGGAACCGGTAGACGGCCGCGACGAGCGCCGCCGCGAGCGGTGCGGCGAGGTTGGCGGCGACCGCGCCACCGAGGGTGGCCTTCCCCGGCAGTGACATCGACCCGAACCACGACCTATCCGACGGCATCGAACCATGGTCGCCCCCGGGTGGCGGTGCGGGCGGCCGACGCGCCGTCGAGTGAACGAATGCCTGGATTCACCTTGAAGGCCGAAACATACAGGGAGGTAGCGGCTTCGGTGTCTTCGCTCGCCGCGTCGAGGATCCAGGTCTGGAAGGTGACGGGGACCGCTCCGTAGCCGAGGCCCCACACCATGAGGACCGTCGCGGCGGTCAGCGTGGTGTGGTCGGCCAGTGCGAGGGTGAGCATTGCGGCGGTGAGGAGCAGTCGCCGATGCCGTCGCCCTGTGCCGGTCGCTACCGGAGTAGGGATCATCTAGCGTTCGAGTATGGGTGAACCGTTGGAATCCCTGCGCGCAGTGTGTTCGGCCTTGCCGGAGGTGACCGAGCGGCTCAGCCATGGTGAGCCGACCTGGTTCGTGCGGGGTAGGAAGACCTTTGTCATGTTCGCCGACCAACATCACGATGATCGGCTCGGATTCTGGTGTGCCGCACCGCCGGGGGTGCAGGAGGAGCTGATCGCGGCCGATCCCGTGCGGTACTTCCGCCCGCCCTATGTGGGGCACCGGGGGTGGCTCGGGGTGTACCTCGACGTGCCGGTGGATTGGGTGGAGATCGGCGAGATCGTGCAGGACGCCTATCGGGTTGTCGCGCCCAAGCGGCTGGTCGCCGAGCTGGACGCCCACCGCCCGTCGCCGCCCGAGTGACCGATCAGTTCACGCAGGGAATGCCGTCGCCGATCGTGCCGATGACCGGTTTCCCGGCATTCGGGGACGGCTCGGCGGATCCGGCCGTGGTCGACGGGTAGGCGGTCGACGGGTAGGCGGTCGACGGGTAGGCGGTCGACGGGGTGGTGGCGGTGGAGGGTTGGTGGTCGGGCGGAGGCATGCCGAAGGCGGTGCGGACTTCGCGTTTGATGGCGTCGGGGTCGACGATATTCACATCTTGGCCGTTGACATTGTCGTAGCGCAGGATCGGCAGGGTACGGAATTCGACGGGGATCGCGCCGGCCCTGCCGAGGACGGAGGCGAAATCCAGCAGGTTCCAGCCGGTGGACAGGACCGTATCCTTGTGCGCGACATCGACCAGGTTGCCGAGTCTGCGGAGGTCGGTGAAGGTCCCTGAGTCTTCGAGGGATTTGGCCACCGACATGAGGAAGGCCTGTTGGCGGCGGGTGCGGTCGAGGTCGCCGTTGGGCAGGCCGTGGCGTTGGCGGACGAAGGCGAGGGCTTGGGCGCCGTCGAGATGTTGACGTCCGGCGGGGAATTTCGCGCCGGAGTACGTACTGTCGTCGACGGCGTTGTTCAGGCACACGTCGACGCCGCCGACGGCATTGGCCAGGTCGTAGAAACCGGCCAGGGAGATCTCGGCGAATCTGTTGATCGGGACGCCGGTCAGGGTACGTACGGTCTGCACGATGGAGGCGCGGCCCGCTTCGCGGCTCCGGTGCTCGAGCTCCACCTCATCGGTGACGCCCCGACTGCGTAGATCCTGCTCCACCGCGGCCTTCTTCAAGCCGTACGCCTCTTTGATTTTGACGTTCTTGTAGCCCGGGATTCCGGAGACGGCGACATAGTTGTCGCGCGGGATGGAGAAGGCGACGATCTTGCTCAGATCCTTCGGAATATGGACGAGGATCAGCGAATTCGCGTTGTAGCCGCCCACGTCGCTGTCCCCGGCGTGCAGTGCGGACAGGATTTCCGGTGCAAGATCCTTGCCGTCGAAGTCCTTTCGGGTGTCCAGGCCGATGAGCAGAATGTTCAGATCACCATCGAGGGCCCTCGCATCCTCGTCGCTGATGGCGTCCGAGCGGAAGAAGCCGCTCTCCAGACCCGCGGAGGCGTAGAAACCGAACGCGGTCGCCCCGAGCACCACCGTCGACGCCATCGCGGCGAGCAGCCGCATCAGCCCGCGCACCCGTGACCCACGGGTGGGTCGGGCGCGGTGGCGGGCGGTACGGCGCGCGCGCCTGCGGGTGGTGCGCACCGACCGCAGCGGTGGGTTGTCCTCGTCCATCACTTACCGATTGTGGGCGACAAGGCTGTGAGCAGCCTGAATGCAATGACCAACCGGTCGGTGAACCACGCACAGCCACTTCGTGGCAGCGCGTGGGATAATCCGCTGCTACCGCTCCGGCTCCGCGTCCACCTCGCGCACCGCGCGCTCGATCTCATCGGCCAGGGTCGCGCCGCCGACCTCCCACGCCGCCGCGCGGAACCGATCACGGAAACGCATGAGGTCGGTGCCGATCCCCTCACCGCCGTAACTGGTCGCCGCGGCGTCGCGGAAGGTGCGGGCGATGTCATCGGCGAGTTCGGCCATATGGGCGCGAATCAGTTTGCGCAGTGCGCCCGCGAGGGTGATGTCGGTGCCGACGTCGTAGAGGATCAGCGCGCCCTTGAGCATGGGCAGGTCCGGGATGCGCCAGCGGTCGCCGTCGGGTTCGAGGTACTGGGCGGCGAGGAGGTCGTCGAAGATCTCGGCACGTCGATCTCCGAGCAGGTCGGTGAGCTCCGCATCGGACATCACGACGTCCTGTTCGTCGGACATGACGACCGGCGGCTCACCCGATAACGGCTGGCGCGGATCGAAGACCGCACGCCAGTCCGTGCTGACGGCTTCGGTGGCGAGCACCTCGCGAATGGCGTCCAGGCGCAGCCCGCGCGCCTGCATGGCGGCGATATCGCGCAACCGCCGCACATGCTCCTCGGCGTACACCGCCTCCTTACCCGCGCGTCCGGGTTTCGGCAGCACACCGAGGGAGTGGTAGTAGCGAATGGTGCGCGCCGGAACGCCGCTGAGGTCGGCGAGTTGCGCGCGGCTGTATCGGGGCACGCGCTCAGCATAGAGTGAGGCCGACCTTCATTGACAGTGGCAACTGTCCGCGTTAGCGTAACGCGCGTCACCGCCGACACCGACCAGGGAGTTCCGCATGTCTCAACGCGAAACCGATTTCGACGTGCTCATCGTCGGCTCCGGATTCGGTGGCAGCGTCACCGCGCTGCGCCTGGTCGAGAAGGGCTACAAGGTCGGGGTGCTCGAGGCCGGGCAGCGCTACGCCGATGACGAACTGCCCGAAACCTCATGGGATCTGAAGAAGTTCCTGTGGGCTCCGATGTTGGGCTGCTACGGAATTCAGCGCATTCATCCGCTGCGCGATGTGCTGATTCTCGCGGGCGCGGGCGTCGGCGGCGGATCACTCAATTACGCCAACACCCTGTATGTGCCGCCGGAACCGTTCTTCCGCGACGCGCAGTGGCGCGACATCACCGACTGGCGCGATGAACTCATGCCCTACTACGAGCAGGCCCGCAAAATGCTCGGCGTGGTGCAGAACCCGCATATGACGCCCGCCGACGAGGTGTTCAAGCAGGTCGCCGAGGATATGGGCGTCGGCGACACCTTCGTGCAGACTCCGGTGGGCGTGTTCTTCGGCGAGCCCGGCGAAACCGTCGAGGATCCGTTCTTCGGTGGCGTCGGCCCGGCCCGCACCGGCTGCACCGAATGCGGCGAGTGCATGACCGGCTGCCGCCACAATGCCAAGAACACCCTCGTCAAGAATTACCTGTACCTCGCCGAAAAGGCGGGCGCGCAGATCATTCCGATGACCACGGTCACCGGGCTGCGCCCACACCCGGACGGCACCTGGGATGTGAGCACCGCGCGCACCGGGGCCTGGGTGCGCAAGAACCCGCGAACCCTCACCGCCGGACACGTGGTGATGGCGGCCGGAACACGCGGCACCCAGAAACTACTGTTCGCCATGAAGGATCAGGGCGCGCTGCCGGAGATGTCGGATCGTCTCGGTGTGCTGACCCGCACCAACTCCGAATCCATTGTCGGCGCGGCCACCCGCAAGGTGAACCCCGATCGCGACTGGACGCGCGGAGTGGCCATCACCTCCTCCATCCACCCCACCCACGACACCCATATCGAACCGGTCCGATACGGCAAGGGCTCCAATTCGATGGGCCTGCTACAAACCCTCATGGTCGATGGCGGCGGGCGCATACCGCGCTGGCTGCGCTTCCTCGGCATCGTGCTGCGACATCCGCTCCGGTTGCTGCAGTTCATGAGTGTGAAGAACTGGAGTGAGCGCACCATCATCACGCTGGTGATGCAGCATCTCGACAATTCCATCACCACCTACACCAAGCGCGGCCTGTTCGGGCGCAAGCTCACCTCCAAACAGGGCCACGGCGAACCCAATCCGACCTGGATTCCGGCGGGCAACGAGGTGACACGCAAGGTGGCCGACAAGATCGGCGGCGTCGCGGGCGGCTCCTGGGGTGAGGTGTTCAATATTCCGCTGACCGCGCACTTCCTCGGCGGTGCGGCCATCGGCGCGGATCCCGAACACGGTGTGATCGACCCCTACCACCGGGTCTACGGGTACCCGACACTGAGCGTCGTCGATGGCGCGGCGGTCTCGGCGAACCTCGGAGTGAATCCGTCACTGACGATTACCGCGCAGGCCGAACGCGCGGCGGCGCTATGGCCCAATAAGGGGGAAATCGACACCCGGCCCGCCCAGGGCACCGGATATCAGCGCATCACACCGGTGGCACCGAAGCAGCCGGTGGTCCCGGCCTCGGCTCCCGCCGCGCTGGTGCTCCCGATCGTGGAGATCCGCGGACCCGGCGGCACCGTCGAACCCAAGCCCGCCTGAACCCGGCGCACGCGAGTCCAGCACCGCTGAATCCAGCTCACGACACCACTGGCACCGACCGCATTCGTGCAGTCGGTGCCAGTTCGCTGTACTCAGCTTCCGAAGACGTGCGCGAATCCCATCGGCGACGTCGGTGGCGTCGCGGCGGTGGCGGGGGCGTGGAATTCCTGAAGCGCGGCAAGCACATCCACATGCCGGGCCGCATAACAGCGGACCTGCGGTAACGCGTGCGCGACCTCGCTGCGTTCGAGCGGTTCGGCGTCGATGTAGCCGATATTGTCCAGGTGCAGGCCGAGGGTTTGCGCGATCCGCGCGATGGCAGCCGATTTCCGACCCCATCCCACCTCGACCGCCGCGAACCGATCGTGCAGACCGTGCCGACGCAATTCCGCGTCCGTCCACGACCATTCCCCGCGGCTGGCGACCGCGTGCAGGATACCGCGCTCACCGAGGATGCGCAGCGACCGCACCGCGTCGGCACGTAACGCGCCGCTACTGGAATCGCTGACCACCCCATCCCAGAGGGTCTTGTCCACTTCCCAGACAAGACATTTCACTGTCGGTGACATCTCTCGCCCTCTTCACATCGCTCCAGCGTGGCAATCGACCAGATAACCACGGCAGGGGAGATACTCCCCTCTTTCGGAGCCGCCCTGCGCGTGACATCGTATGGTCTGTCTGGGCCACAACACCAGTGGAACCGATCCGCGACCGGCGTCGTTGAAGGAAAAGTGATCGCGGATTCATGGCTGGTAGCGTCGGTTTCCGCAGCAGGACAGGACAGAAGTGGAGGAGCCCGATGCGATACCGCGGAAGACTATCGGGTGTGCTGCTGATGGGCGCGGCGGCGGTGTCGCTGTCCGGATGCGGCGCCTCCCAGGAATCCGCACCGGTCGTTATCGGTTCGCTGGAACCGGCGGCATACACCGAGCCCCCACCTGTCCTGGCGCTCCCCGCCAGCCCCACCGTGGCCGCGGATATCGCCGATCCCACGCCCCTGCCGCCGAACCCGTACGCCGATCTGCCGCTCATCGACGGCACCGAGTGGACCGACGCCGTCGACGGTCGCCGCCTGCTCATCTACCCGACCGCCGCGGGCCGCGCCGACACCTACCCCACCGCCGGTGACCGCGCCTGGCAGGAAGTGCTGGACCGCTCCCCTGACGCCGACACTCCCGGCATGCGCGATCAGTTCCACTGCCACTGGGAGTGGGCGCGCCTGGTCGCCCCCGATAAGCCGAGCTGGAATCTGGAGCCGTGGCGGCCCGCGGTCGGCTACGACGAAACCGTCAACGCCCTGTGCAATCCCGGTGGCCCCGAGCGCTGAGGCCGCCGACCGGCCATAACGAGACGGTCGCGGCGAAAACTCTTGCCTGCGAGAACCTTCGAGCCGCACCTGAAAGTTGCGTATCGTGGGTGGCGTCGAACGCGGACTCCTGGGAGGGAGCGGCACGTTGCGGTCATCAGCGCCTACGTCCGCCGGGTCGAATCTCGCCCCGGATGTCGCGCTGACGAGCGCGCGCAGACTGTTTCCGGCGCTGCGCGAATCGGCGGTGTACCTCGACAGCGGGCAGAGCGGCGGGCACCTGCCGGTGGACGTCACCGAACTGGACGCCGATTTCGCGGTGCGTACCGGCACGCACTGCGTCCCCGCCGAGAACGCACCGTCCGATGCGGATTCCGTGCGCGTCAGTACCCAGATCTACAACACCGCCGACGAAATCGCCCGATTCACCGAGTGTGTCGCAACGATTGCCACGGAGGTTCGTCAACGATGAACGGGCACGCCCCCCGCTACGACCGCCGCGCCGCCTCCCGCGTCCTGGCCTGCCTCGCCCGGCCCGGATGGTGCGAGCAGGCCGACCTGCCACCCCCGACGCGCATCGAATACACCTGTGCGTCCATGCGTCCGGAACCCGGATCGCGGCTGACGCTGTCGCAACGGCTGTATCTGGAGCGGTTCATGAAGCCGTGCCGACCCGATCAGGTCACCTCGGCGACACACCGGATCGCATGGACCGACAGCGACGGGATTCCCAACACCGGGCATTTCCACTCCGGCGGGCTGGGGCCGATCGTGCCCATCGCCATGCGCGAGACGGTGCTCGGCCTGTGGCACGCCCTCGAATCCGATACCGAACTGGCGCTGCGGATCTCGCGATTGAGTGAGCGGGATCGGGCGGTGCTGTTGGGAACGACCACCGACCATGAGCCGTTCGATATCTTCCGGGTGGGGATCGAGGCGGCGGGACGGGCATTGGCCCAGCACGCGCTGTTGGCGCGGTGGACGCCGTATCGGACGCCGATCGAATTCGCCATCGGCATGCGCGATTCCAGTATTTACGGGGCGGTCGCGACCCGCTGGTTCTGGGAGTTGCAGGCGTCGACCTATCGGCGCGGCATGATCGCGGTGACCCTGGCGAGCCAACCCGACGGGACGGTGCGCTATTCGGCCGAAACCGTCGCCACGCTGCGGTCCATGAAAGATATGACCATTGCCGAGGCGCATCGAATCATGCGCCGCGCCACCAGCGTCGAGGGTTTGAGCGCGCCCGCGGCCATCGCCAAATACCACGACGAACTCGATGTCATCTCCCGCCAGTACGCACTGCTGCCGCCCGGCACGCGCCCGGCCTGCCTGGCCGCCATGCCCCACCAGCTCGACGGCGTGCACTACAGCGTGCTGCCGGTACTCATCGACCGCTTCACCGAACTGTTCTGCGCCATCTCCACGCGACTCACCATTGCCGAGGTGACCTCCGAGGCCGACTCCGACACCGGGAATCTGACCGCCGAGGATCACGTGTTCTGGGTACCGGATATGAACTGCCAGCACTGCGTTCGCACCATTACCGGCACCTTGGAGTCGATGCATATCGACGTGCACGATATCGATCTGATCTCCAAGCGGGTCCTGGCCGACTTCCGCAGCCCCCGCAATCGGCATCGCGCCTTCGAGGCGTTGCGCGACAGCGGCTACAACCCGACCATCGAGACGCCCGCACCCGCGACCGCCGAAAAGGCCGTATGACGCCCATTGTCGCGCCGACCCTGCCGCCGAAGATCCATCCGCTGGTCCGTGCCTTTCTCGGCACGCCCGGCGCGGTGCAGAACGCGCTGGCCGGATTCGGGTCGCCGGTGCATGTGGTGTTCCCGCAGGTGTTCGCCGACAACCTGGTGCGGTTTCGGACCGTGCTCGAGGGGCAGTTGTCGCGGTATCGAATCTGCTACGCGCACAAGGTGAATCAGTCGCGCGCCTTTGTGCGCACGGCCGAACAGGCCGGGATCGCCATCGACGTCTGCTCGCGCGCGGAGGTGGCCGGTGCGGTGGAGGCCGGGTTCGGGGCGGAGCGGATCGAGGTGACCGGGCCGAAAGGTGAGGTGTTCCTGCGGGAATTGATCGATGCCGGGGCGACGATCAGTGTCGACAATCTGTGGGAGCTGCGGCGGGTGGCCGAGTTGGCGGACGAAGCGGCCCCGGTGCCGGTGCTGGTGCGGGTTTCCGGATTTCCGGCCACGCCGGTGAGCCGGTTCGGCATACCCCTGACTCGGGTCGACGAGGCGCTCGAGGTGCTGGCCGCGCATCGGGGTCGGATCGCGTTTCGCGGGTTCGCCTTCCATATCGACTCCGGGGAGACCGTCGAACGGGTGCGGGCCGTGCAGGCCTGCCTCGCGTTGACCGAACGCGCCTACGGGCACGGGCTCACACCGACGGTGCTGAATGTGGGCGGCGGGTTCCGGCAGGTATTCACCGCCGACGCCGACGAATTCGACCGGTACGTGGTGGCGCTGCGGGAGTCGCTGCTCGGCCGCGCGGAACCGATGACGTGGGGCGGCAATACCTTCGGCTTCCATATCGAGGGCGGCGCGGTGCACGGGACCCCGGTGTTCCACAAGTACGCGAACACCGTGCCCGCCACCCGCATGCTCACCGATCTGCTCACCGCCGGACTCGACCAGCACGGTGGACGCACCGTCGCGCAGGTCGCGCAGGAGAACCTCCTCGATATCTGGCTCGAACCGGGTAAGGCGTTGGTCGATCACGCCGGAATCACCGTGGCCCGGGTGGAGTTCGTCAAGGAGGTCGCCGTGGGTACGACCCTGGTGAATCTCGATATCAGCCGCGACACCGTCACCCCCGCCGATCAGGAGGTGATGGTCGATCCGGTACTGCTACCCGGCGCCGATCGCGCCGATTCCGGCGGACCGGTGGGCGTGTTCCTGGCCGGAAGGCTGTGTCTGGAACGCGATCTCATCACCAATCACAAGGTGTGGCTGCCGCACCGCCCGCGGCCGGGCGATCTGCTGGTGTTTCCCAATACCGCCGCCTATCACATGGATCTGTCGGCAGCGAGTGCGTCCATGCATCCGGTGCCACCGAAACTCGCGGTCACCCAACGCGCCGACGGATTCACCGTGTGCCACGACCGCGAGTACGAGCCCGCGATGACGGTCGCGGCGCTGCCGAGCCGAAGCCGGAGGTCGTGAATGCGCTATGACCACATCACCGAGCTCATCGGCAATACCCCGCTGCTGCGGCTCGATCCGGCCGTGCACGGGCTCGAGCATGTCGAGCTGTACGCGAAACTCGAATCCTGCAACCCGTTCGGGTCGGTGAAGGATCGGGTGGCGTGGGGCATGATCCGCGACGAACTCGACGAGATCGTGGCGCGCGGGCAGACGCTCATCGAGGCCTCCAGCGGCAATACCGCCAAGGCGCTGCGCATTCTCGGGGGCATGCGCGGAGTGGGGCTGCGGGCGGTCACCAATCGCATCAGGGTCGACGAGGTGCGTGAGCTGCTGCGCCTGTTCGGCACCGAGATCGAGGAACTGCCCGGGCTCTCGGAGTGTCCGGACCCGACCGCACCCAATGACGTGTACTCGGTGATCGAGGCGGCCATGGCGAAAGCGCCCGGCGCCTATCATCACCCGTCGCAGTACACGAGCGAGAAGAATATCGAGGCGCACTATCAGGGCACGGGCCGCGAGATCCACGAGGACCTGACACGCGACAAGATCACCCGGGTCGACTATCTGGTCGGCGGGCTCGGCACCACCGGATCCACCCGCGGGGCGGCCACCTATCTGCGCAAACACCATCCGGAGTTGCGCACCATCGCGGTGGTATCCGAACGCGGCGATTTCATTCCGGGCATTCGCTCGGAAACCGAGATGTGGGATGTGGGGTTGTTCCAACCCGATTTCTACGACCGTATCGTGCCCGTCGACGCGGGCCGCGCGATCGAGGCCACCCTCGATCTGGCCACCGGACACGGGGTGCTGGCCGGACCCACCAGCGGCGCGACCTATGCCGCGGCACTGGATTGCCTTCGGACGCTGGATCGTTCAACGCCGCGTCCGGTGGTGGCCGTGATCATCGTCTGCGACCGGCTCGAACCGTATCTGTCCTATATCCGCAAACGCCGCCCCGACCTGTTCGGCGAGACCGCGCACCGCCGAATCCGCCCCACCGCGGCCGAATTGGCGGCCGTACCCACGCTGTCGCCCGAAGAGCTCGCCGAATTCGACCGCAGCACGCGACCGACCATCGTCGATACCCGCGGCGCGATGGCGTACCGCATCGCGCATGTACCCGGCGCGATCAATATTCGCGACGATCAGCTCGAGGAGATGTTCACCCAGGGTGTGCCGTTCTCCCGCTCGCGCCCACTGGTTTTCGTCTGCCCGGTCGGCGAGGTGTCGCTGCGGTTCGCCGCGCTGGCCCGGCGCGTGGGCTACGACGCCACCAGCCTGGCGGGCGGGGTCACCGCCTGGCGGGACAGCGGTGGATCCATGGAGTCCGCGCCGCGCCTGGATTGACCGCCCTGCCCCGTTATCGAGCCGCGCTACTTGGCCGGGTTCGACACTGTGCGGTGCCCATTCAGGTGTGGATTCCGGCCGAAAGCACGCCGGAATGACGGGGGCATTACCCGTTTCTGTCACTAACCGTACGAATCGGACGGAGTTGCGATACCGTACCTCTGCGAGAGAGCCACTCTCATATCAAGAGCTTCTATCTTCGAGGTGGTTTCATGTTGCGGGTTGTCCAGTGGGCTACCGGCGGAGTCGGCACGGCGGCGATCGAAGCGGTGCGGGCGCATCCCGAGCTGAATCTCGTCGGGTGCTATGTCCACTCCGAGGCCAAGCGCGGCAAGGATGTCGGCGACATCCTCGGCACACGGCAGATGGGTGTCACCGCCACCGACGACGTCGAGGAGATCTTGGCGCTGGACGCGGATGTGGTGGTCTATGCCCCGCTGATCCCGAATGCCGGTGAGGTGGCGCGCATTCTGCGATCCGGCAAGAACGTGGTCACCCCGGTCGGCTGGTTCTATCCGAGTGAACGCGATGCCGAATTGGCGCGGGCGTGCGTCGACGGCGGCGTCACCCTGCACGGCATCGGCATCAATCCCGGGGGTACGACCGACCTGCATCCGCTGGTGCTCTCGGCAATGTCGTCGAAGGTGACCTTCGTGCGGGCCGAGGAGTTCTCCGATATGCGCACCTACGACGCACCCGACGTCCTGCGATGGGTGATGGGCTTCGGCGGCACCCCCGAGCAGGCCCGCAAATCCCCGATGCTGGGCCTGCTCACCGGCGGATTCACCCAATCGGTACGAATGTGTTTGGACACACTCGGATTCGCCGACGCCCCGATCCGGACCTCCCACGACATCGCCGTGGCCGCCGCGCCGATCGAATCGCCGCTGGGGACCATCGAGCCGGGCCAGGTCGCGGGCCAGCGCTTCGCGTGGGACGCGATGATCGGCGATCAACCGGTCGTCCGGATCGCGGTCAACTGGCTGATGGGAGAGCAGAACCTCGAACCGGCCTGGGAATTCGGGCCCGAGGGGGAACGCTACGAGATCGAGATCCAGGGCGATCCCGACACCTTCGTGACCATTCGCGGCTGGCAGCCCGCGTCCATCGCGGAAGGGCTCAAACGCAATCCCGGCATCGTGGCGACCGCCAACCACTGCGTCAACTCCATCCCCTACGTGTGCGCGGCCGCACCCGGGCTCAAATCCAGCCTGGACCTGCCCGTCGTCGCCGGACGCGCACATCCGGATCTGGCGGTCGCGCGTGGCTGAATCATTGCGGGACCGACAGAAGGCACTGATCCGCCACGACATTCAACGGGCGGCGTTACGGCTGTTCGCCGAACGCGGTTTCGACGCGGTGACCACCGAGGACATCGCGGCGGCCGCCGGTATCGGGCACAGCACCTACTTCCGCTATGTGACCAGCAAAGAGGACCTGCTGCTGGGCACTCTTCGCCGGGCCGGCGCGGCCATTGTCGACAACCTGGCGGCACGGCCGCGCAGCGAGTCGCCCGAAGAAGCACTGTGCCAGGCGAGCCTGCGGTGGAGCCGAGCATTCGTCGCCGACGAGGAGGCACTGGGCCACTGGCGCGCCGCGATCCGGGCCGCACCGCATGTACTCGACCGAGCCACGGTGGTCGGTCCGTTCGAGCGCGCGCAGCTGACCAAACTCCTCGGCGACCGCATGGGCGCGCGGCCCGACGAGGACATCCGGCCCGGCCTGCTCGTCCACACCGTGCTCGCCGCCGCCGAATTCGCCTTCCTGCGCTGGCTCGAACACGACGACCCCCGCGGCCCCACCCTGCATCAGCTCACCGAACAAGCTCTCGAAGGAACCCGAACCCAATGCTGGAAGTAACCGAAACCACGGCGGCACAGCCGGTGCGCAGCGCCGGAATTCTCCGTGTCTGGATGGTGGTCGCCGCGTTCGTCGTCGCCGGTGCCGCAGTACCGATCGCCCTGCATATCGCGCGCTACGGCGTCAATGTCGGGCAGATCGTGCTGGTGACGTTCACCTGGATCAACGTGATGATCGCCCTGTGGGAGATCTCGCTGAACCTGCGCATCTCCCTGGTCGAGCGCCAGCACAAGCAGTTCGTCGCCGACTACCGCGGCCGCGAACTCGACCGGGTGATCGACTTCTTCACCGCCCCCATCCGACTCCGTGAGATCGTGCGGCCCAGTACCTGGGCGCAGGTCTGGTCGTCGTACTCGCTGTTCGATCCGGCCTATGCCAACCGCAAGTCGTTCGGGTTCTGGGTCGACTCCGGCAACGGGTACGTGACGCTGATCCCGTCACTGCTGTTCATCTACGCGCTCACCTTCGACATCATGCCCGCACGCACCGTGGGGATCATGGGCCTGGTCATCTTCTGGATGATGTTCTACGGCACGGTCCTCTACTACGTCGTCTACTTCTTCAACAAGGAATACGTCGGGCACACCAAGCGCAATCTCGCGATCTTCATCGGCGGGACGAACAGCCTGTGGCTCTTCGCACCGGCCTGGGGCATGGTCGCCAGCATCATCCTGATCAACACCGATTCCTACGGATTCCTCCGCTAGCCGGTCCGCGGCCTGGCGGCCTGGCCACTGGTCTGGCCCCGGCGGCACGCCACCGCGCACTTCGATACCACCACACATCCGGTGATCCGCAGCGCGGAGCTCGGCGAAAGTTGGCTCTGGTGCTACGAAGACGAGCTGCTCGGTTAGCCACCCGGTAACACGACCTGCCGCGAATCGTTGCGCGACAACCCCTTTCGGAACTAGGTAGTCCGTTACGCGCGTGTCGCCACCCCCGCACGCCGACACTGGATGGTGTGCGCCAGCGTTGGCGCATCCACCATTCACCCGCTCACCCGGGAGTTGATCGCTATGCCCCGACTCCGGAAGTCGGCTCTCACCGCAACCACCACCTTCGCCGCGATGGCAGCCGCCGTCGTCCTGGCCGCACCCGGCGCGACCGCTCAGGTATGGCGAGTAAACGTCTCGGCCGGCAGCTCCATCGGCTTGGGAATCTCGCAGTACGGCACCGGGTGCCCCTACACCGTCACCGTGGAAGGCCGCTCCGGTGACACCGCCTGGCTCTACGACGTCGGCGCGTACGGCACCTTCGACCCGCAGACCATCACCATCGGCACCAACGGCCGCGCCACCAGCACCTGGACGCCGCAGACCACCGGCTGGCATCGTATCTACGCCGACTCCTACTACGGATCGGCGCAATCGACCGATATCCAGGTCGGCACCGGCATCAATCTGGGCAGCGCCTGCGTGGTGCGCTGACGCCGTCGACGGGCTCCGGCGTCGGGGGTGCGCGCGCATCCGACGCCGGGCATTACGCTTGTCCCGGTGCAGACAGGTCAGCAACCCTCCGACGCCGAGCCCCGCATCTGGGGCGGCACGACCCTCACCGAACGTCGTGAGGCGCGCCGCGCCGCCCTGCTCGACGCCGCCCTCGACCTGATCGGCGAATCGGGTGCGGGCGCGGTCACCATGCGCGCGGTATGCCGCACCGCGAACCTCACCGACCGCTATTTCTACGAATCCTTCGCCAGCCGAGACGAACTCCTCGACGTCCTCTACCGCCAGATCGCCGACGAATTCCTCGAACCCATGACCGCCTACGCGGTGGCCGACGAGCCCGCCCGCGACCGCGCCCTGTCGGAAGTATTGGTC
The DNA here is from genome assembly GCF_001613345.1 of Nocardia uniformis NBRC 13702. GTDB lineage: Bacteria > Actinomycetota > Actinomycetes > Mycobacteriales > Mycobacteriaceae > Nocardia > Nocardia uniformis. The sequence continues at coordinate 14,591 of NZ_BDCE01000039.1, forward strand.
GACAAGGTCCTCGAAGACCCCCGCAAATCCCGACTATTCCTGGTGGAGCCCTACTCCAGCACCGGCCTGGGCCAAACCACCATCTCGGTCATGCCCGCCTTCACCCGCCTCATCCAAGACCACCTCTTCGCCCATATCGAAGACCCCACCCGCCGCCGCCTGGCCGCGGTCACCATGGCCTCGGGCAACGCGGGCATGTTCTCCGCCTGGCTCAACGGCACGCTGCGCGCCACCCGCGACCAGATCGTCGATCACCTGGTGGCCACCATCGGCGCCTACCGCTCGATGTATCGCGGCTGAGCGACCGGGTAGCGTCGAATCCATGGACCGCCACGCGGTAGCCAAGTGGGTCGACACCTACCAACGGGCCTGGCGCACAGCCGGTACCGACACCCTGAGCGACTTGTTCGTCCCGGACGCGCAGTACCTGGTCTCCCCCTGGGCAACACCGGTCACCGGGCTCGAAGCGCTGGCCGGGTTCTGGGAAGCGGGCCGCGACGGCCCGAACGAGCCCTTCACGATGACGTCCGAGGTGGTCGCGGTCGACGGTGACACCGCGGTGGTGCGGGTATCGGTCACTCGACATTCGTCACGAATATCTAGCACACGTCACGAATAGCGCTGCCGCCGAAGGCTTTTCCCGCCGCGGCGCGGTCATGAGGTAGTTGCGCGGCGAAGTCGGGCAGTGGGGAGTTCAGGCGAGGGAAGTGCTCGGCTGTGGGCTGACCGAGTGGCTTCGGCGAATGAGGGTGACGCCGTACCCCACGAGCCAGACCACCCACAGCAACCAGCCGGAGAGCCCCAGGAGGTTGACCGCACCGGGATCGTCGAATGCGACAGGAAGGAAGACAGCCGAGCTGAATTGCAGTGCGGCAGCGGTGAATCCGAGAGCGGCATGCCATGGTCGAATGAGTCCCCCGCGTACGCCGCCGACGGACAGTCCGATCATGGCCAGGGCGAGAAAAGTTCCGTTGAGTACGAAGAATCCCCCGTTCATCGCCCATATTCCCACGCTCGCGGAGCGGTCGCCTGTTGTGCTGGTGAGTGCGAGCCGGGTCGCGGTCACGCCGGCGAACATGATGTTCTGCATGATGAGTCCGGCGAAGCCGACCAGGGACCACGCCTCACCGCGTGCGCGCTCGGCGGGCCACAGTGCGGCGACGACGCTGGCGCCGAACAAGGTGGCCAGTATCCAGACCAGCGGCGTCAAGGCCGATGTGCCGCGGACGAGATCGCTGTCGGTGTCGAAGAATTCGGTGACCTCGCCGATCGGGTCACCGAGCAGCGGGAGGCCGGCAGGCGCCAGGACCAGGTTGGTGCCCAGAATCAGGGCGGCGAAGCCTATGGCGGCGAGACCGCCGATGCGGGAGAAGCTCATGGTATCCCTTTCGAGCACGGTGCGTGACCATGTTTGGTATTCCATTGAGTATATTGATTATAAGTAGCGAAAAGTCAATGGAGGGATCGATGACCGAGAACCAGGCGCGCCGCCGCTACGACTCATTGCGCCGAACCACTCAGGCGCTGGAGACGCGTGCCGAGATCGCCCGTGCCGCCCGCAGGCTCTTCGTCGCTCAGGGGTGGGCGGGCACCACCGTCCGTGACGTGGCCCGGGAAGCCGGTGTCTCGGCACCCACGATCTACGCCACGTACCAGAACAAGGCCGGCCTGACCCAGGCGCTGGTGGATGCCGCCGACCTGTCCGCGGAACCTGCCCGGATGCTGGCGGAACTGGAGGATCCGCAGGCCGCGCCGGAACGACAACTGGCCGCCATGGCGGCGTTCGATCGGCGGTTGTACGAACGCGCGGGCGATATCATCGCGCTGATCCGCGAGGCGGCCCGTACCGAACCGGAGCTGGCCGCGATCTACACCGACGGACGTCGGGCGGCCGACCGGACCCGCATCCAGGTCTTCTCGTCGTGGCCGGACGGCACGCTTCGTCCTGGCCTCGACCTCGACTCTGCGGTGGATATCTACGCGGCACTGTGCAACATCGACATCTACGCCACCTTCGTCGACGAACGCGGCTGGCACCCCGATCGGGTCGAACACTGGTGGGGCGAGGTGTTGCCGCGCGAACTCCTCGACCCCGACCGCTGACCGAGCGACATCGGTGTCAAGTATTCCCTTCAGCCAGTGCGGCCGTGCCGTGGGCGTCGCTGCCCGACGCCCGTTCCAGCACGAGTGCGCGGTCGACGCTGAACCCGTAGGCATCGGCTGGCTGATCGCCCCATGTGCAAACACTCGCCACGCTCATCGACGGACACGACCCCGACACGCTGGCTGCCGAAGCGGCCCATGCGGGAAGTCGACGGTGAGGAAACTGGTCGCGGTGCGCGAACTGCCCCTTGGAGGACGGTTCGCGCACCGCGAAATGGGGTGGGCGACGGGACTCGAACCCGCTTTCTTCAGTTCCACACACTGATGCCTCGACCGCTTCGGCATCGCTCACCATGCGACCCACGCGTGCGGGTCATCGAGCCTTCGAGAGGATTCGAACCTCCACGCCCCTGATTCGAAGTCAGGTGCTCTATCCGTTGAGCTACGAAGGCACTTCGACCACCGCGGCTCGGTGGTCGGCTGTCGGGACGGCGAGATTCGAACTCACAGCCTCCTGCACCCAAAGCAGGCGCTCTGCGCAAATTGGAGCTACATCCCGGGAATCGTTGCGGCGGAAAGAAAGAGGGCCGCTCCGTCGGCTTCAGCCGGTGGCGCGACCCGGTGAACAGGTGAATTGGGGCCTGTTCAGGGACCGCTGGTGACGCTGCGGCGCGACGGGAATACCGACGGAACAACGGATTCCGGGACAGCGGTGCGCCGAGTATGGGCGGAGACCGGATGCCGGGTCATCGTCATTCCTTTCGTCGTTGTTGTTCCTTCGACGCTAACACCGGTCTGCGTATTCCGGTATCGATTAATTCCTGTCATTCCGGGGTGGGCCGGAGATTCCGCATCACCTGGATTGGGACGCCTGGCCGGACGCGGTGCGGCGGCGGGGCATCGGGGGGTGACCATTTGAGCGCTTCGGGCCGATCGGCTTCGTGCCGGATCATGCAGGCAGCAGGGCACACCGCACCGGACGGACCGGGCGCGTCATGACCTTCTGGGCCATTCGCCGTGGGATCCATTGTGGCCATGCGCTTTTGCTGGCAACGTGCTGACTACGCGACGAGGAGGCGATCTCCGCCGCCTCTTCGTCGCGCCCACCGTATTCCGCCGCCACTCGCGGCCATGCCACTCGGCACCCAGACCACACCCGACCTACCGGTCGTTCGGGCGATTTCCCGCACCGTGCCCAATCGTGACGCATTTGCTCCCGCCGGCGTCCGAACAGGTCCGCGCGCCGAAGAACATCTGCGTGACTCTCCGCGCACGGCACCCACAGACAGAAGGTATTTCGCGTGAAACTGCTCGTCACCGGCGGAGCCGGATATATCGGCGGCACCGTCGCCCACCAGCTCGCCGATGCCGGACACGAGGTGGTCGTGCTCGACGATCTCTCGACCGGGTATGCCGAGAATGTGCCGGAGACCGCGCGGCTGCTCCAGATTCCGGTGCACCGCGCCGACGATGTGCTGACCCCGGGCAGCGGCTTCGACGCGGTCGTGCACTTCGCCGCCAAGATCGAGGTCGCTGAATCGGTCGCCGATCCGGACCGGTTCTGGCACACCAATATCGAAGGCTCGCTGGCGCTGATGCGGGCGATGCGCCGGGCGGGAGTGCGCAAATTGATCTGCTCCTCCACCGGTTCGATGTACACCGGCGCGGCCCCGTTCACCGAGGACTCCGCCGTCGGGCCGCGCAATCCCTACGCGGCCACCAAATGGACCGTCGATCAGATGATCGACGGCGCGTGCCGCGCCTACGGCTTGGGAGCGGCGTCGCTGCGCTACTTCAACGCCGCCGGAGCCGTCCGGCTCCCCGGCGGCCGCTGGCTCGGCGAACGCCACGACCCCGAAACCCACCTGATCCCGATCCTGCTGCAATGCGCTGGCGGACAACGTGATTCGTTCACCCTCTACGGCGACGACTACCCCACCCCCGACGGCACCTGCGTCCGCGACTACGTCCACGTCTCCGACCTGGCCGCCGCGCACCTGCTCGCCCTCGAGGATCTGGAGCCGGGCCGCTACGACGTGTTCAACCTCGGCAACGGCGCGGGCTACTCCAACCGCGAGGTCCTCGACACCGTCCGTGAGGTCACCGGCCGCACCTTCCCCGTCACCATCGCCGCCCACCGCCCCGGCGACCCCGCGACCTCCGTCGCCGCCAGCACCAAGGCCAGCGCGGTACTGGGCTGGAAACCCCAACGGCCCAACCTGTCCGACATCGTCTCCGACGCATGGGAGTTCCATCGCCGCTAGTCACAGCCGCGGCCGAACCACCGAACCTCAGCGTTCCGGTTGTCGGCCCGGAGATCAGCCGTGCGGAGTTGTTCCGGTATTTCACGTTGACCCGGCCGATCTGGCGTTTGTCGATCCTGGTCGCGGCCGGGACCCGGCAGACCCGGTTGGGGTTTTCGGTCAGTGTCCCGACGGCGTCCAGTGCTGCCCGGCGATCTGGGTGATCTCGCGCAAAACCCGGGTAGGCCGACGGTCCTTGTGGCGGACCAGGAAGATGTCCAGGACCACCCTCCGAGTCCAGGGCAGGACCACCAACTCGCCGCGTCCGACCTCGTCGACGACGGACATGGCGGGCAGCATGGCGACCCCCAGTCCTGCCGTGGCGCAGCGCTTGAGCGCTTCCATGCTGACGAACTCCATGGTTGTGGGATGAATACCCTCGTTGCGTAACTCCCGGTCCATGACCGCACGTTGAGCGCAGCCCTGTTCGATGAGCAGCAGCGTTTCCGAGGCGAGGTCCTCAGTCGTGACGGACGGGCACGAGCACAGCCGGTGCGCGGGCGGGGCGACCAGCCGCATGGGCTCGTGGGCAATGCGCTCGGCGTGGAGCATGGGTTCGTCGACCGTTTCCTCGAGTAGGAACCCCACATCGAGGGTGCCGTTGGACAGGGAGGTGACCAGGGGTACCCGGCCTGCGGGTCCGAAGACGACCTGAAGCAGCGGGAACCGATCCTGCAGGCAGCGCAGCACTGGCGGCAGGCGGTACGCACACAAGCTCTCGGGCGCGGCGATCCGCAAGGTGCTCTTGATTTTTCGGGGGTCGTCGGCAGCTCCGTGCACCGCTTCCCGCGCCTGCTGAGCGTGGCTGAGCAGTGCTGGGGCATGCGCGCACAGTTCCCTGCCGGAATCGGTGAGCGCGACGCGGCGCCCGAGGCGTTCGAACAGGCGCACGCCGAGATCGGCTTCGAGCGCCTTGATCTGCGCGGTGACGCTGGATTGCGCATAGCCCAGCTCGTGAGCGGCCCGGGTGAAGTTGAGGTGCCGCGCGACAGACAAGAACGTCGTCAGGTGCTTCAACTCCATGGCGACGAGCGTATCCGACATCAATCGTCAGAGCCGATTGATACGATAGAAAACTGTCGTTGGACGCGATGGATTGAGTACCCGTACAACTCGACTATGGCTGTTTCCACGTCACGACACCGCGGCAGCGAGGGCGGTCGGCGGCCGCCTGGGGGGCGAAACTTCGGGTTGCTGCTGGCGGCGACGCTGGGCACCTTCGCCAACTACGCACCGATGCTGTCGGTGGTGCCGCTGTGGTCCGCCGACGGCGGCGCCTCCCACAGCGGTGTGGGCGCGGCCACCGGGGTGACCATGGGCACCACGGTCGCCATTCAGCTGTGCATGCGGTGGCTGCTGCGGCGGTTTACCCTGCGCGCGATACTCGCCACCGGGGCACTCGTTTTGGGGGTGCCGACCTTCGGCTACCTGTTCTCCTCCGAACTGGCCTGGGTGTTGACGGTCTCCGCGGTCCGCGGCGTCGGCTTCGGAATGGTGGCCGTCGCTGGCAGCGCTCTGGTGGCCGAGATGGTCCCGGCCGGGCAGCGCGGCAGAGCAGTAGGGTGGTACGGAATCGCGGTGGGACTACCACAAATGGTTCTTCTGCCACTTGCGGTATGGACTACACAGCAACTCGGATTCGCCGCCGTCTTCGTGGCAGCAGCCCTCGCGAGCCTCGCGGCGGTGCCACTGACCACCATGATGACGACGCCTCGGGCCGAACCTGCCCAGCGACACCGATCCAGCGCAGCGACCTCCCTTTCGGCGGACTCCTCCGATTCGGCGGACTCCTCCGAGATCTCTGGTATGTCAACCACCTCCGGCATCGCGACCGTTGTGAGCAGCCGCGTGCTGACCGCCCCGTGGCTGCTGCTGATCACGACAGCTTGCGCGTTGGGCGGGGTGACGTCCTTCCTGCCCTTGGCGCTGGGGAACCCGACCACCGCCTCGATTGTGCTGCTGGTCCTGACCGCCATGTCCATCCTCGGCCGATGGCTGGCCGGGGTGTACAGCGACCGGACGACATCGGGCCGACTGCTGGCGCCGGGGGTCGCGTCCTGCGCCCTGGGAATGGCCGGTATGGCGGTGGCGACCGGGATGTCTTCGGGTACAGCGGCTCTCGCGGTGGCGGCGGCCGCCGTCTTCGGTTTGGGATTCGGTGCCGTGCAGAACGACACGCTGGTGGTGATGTTCCGCCGCGTCGGCCCCACCGGGCACGGCACCGCCAGCACCGCATGGAACATGGCCTACGACGCCGGCATCGGCATCGGTTCCCTCACCGTCGGCCTGCTCGCCCTGGGCTCGACCTTACCGAAAGCCTTGCTGGCCACCGCCGTTCCGATCCTCGCCACCCTGCCCTGTGCCTGGTTGACCAACCAGCGAGAAAAGTCATTCTGAGCCAACCGACGAAACGACCACCCCCTGTTGCCCCGCCCACAATGGTTTGCCAAACCCCGGCTGCCGGGTGTTTACTCGCTGACGCAAGGTGCCATCGTTCGCTGAGGCTCCTTCGCGGATACAGGCTGGCGATCGTAAACGTCGAGAGACGCCACCGATCAGGACAGGTCTCCCCGGATTAAGGGGTGATCCCGACCAGCTCCCCGACCCCGGGGTTACGCCGTGAAGTGCCAAAGGTCTTACGAGGAGCGGTACCCGAACCGGTTATTCGAGCCGGTCCCCACTCCCCTTGGCACCGGACTGCCGCGTGCTGTCCTGCCAGTGAAGGAGGTGATCGCCGTGCCTGACGGAAATGACGACTATGCGTTAGCCAATCATTTACTCGGCGACACCCCGCACGGCACCAGAGGATAGGAAACTCTCGGTAGCGTGCGGCTGGCTGGTGCGCCGACCTTTCTCGGGAGAGCGTCATGCAGACGTGGGAAATGCTGTTTCGGCTGCTGGCCGGAGTAAGCCTGGGCGCGGTCATCGGGTTCGAGCGACAGTTCCGGGCACGGATGGCCGGGTTGCGGACGAACGCACTGGTCGCCGCGGGAGCCACCTTGTTCGTGCTGTTGTCGGCGCACGGTTTCAATGGCGGGACCGCTGATCCGACCCGGGTCGCGGCGCAAATTGTTTCCGGTATCGGATTTCTCGGCGCGGGTGTGATCCTGCGTGACGGATTCAATGTGCGCGGACTCAATACCGCCGCGACACTGTGGTGTTCGGCGGCGATCGGCTCCCTCGCCGGTGCGGGCATGCTGCCCACCGCCGTGGCGGGCACCGGTGTGGTCGTCATCGTCAATACCGCGCTGCGGGCGGCCGGACGCAAGGTCGATCGGCGCCCGGAGGCCGGTGACGAGGAAATCACCCTCTACCGGTTCATCGCGGTCACCGATGACGCGCACGAAGCCCATATTCGCGCACTGCTCGTCCAATCGTTGACCCGCACCGACTTCCAATTGGCGTCCATCGCCAGCTCCGATATCGGATCCGATCGCGTCGAGGTGCGCGCGGAAATGATGGCCGACCGCCGCGACGACCGGCAAATGGAGTCGGCGGTCAGCCGGTTGAGCCTGGAACCGCATGTGACCAGCGTCGGCTGGCGCATTCTCGACCCCGCCAAGGAGCAGTGATGGCCACCCTGCGCTCCTACCCGACCCGCGACGCGATGGACCGGCCGCGGTCGCGGTGGGCCGATATCGCGGTCTTCGCCGCCGCGGCGGTGCTGATCTGGCTGGTGGTGCGACTGACCCAGGGCATGGACACGCCCTTCGACGAAACCCACGCCCAGACCGCCATTTCCACCGATCCGGCGGATCTGCCCTACTACGCGGCCCGGTCGCTGCTGCGCATGTTCCTCGCACTCGGCCTGTCGATCGTGTTCACCTTCGTCTTCGCGACGGCGGCCGCGCGGCTGCCACGCGCGGAGAAGGTCATGCTGCCGCTGCTCGACATTCTGCAGTCGGTGCCGATCCTGGGTTTCCTGGCGGTCACCGTCACCGGATTCATCGCCCTGTTCCCGGGATCGTCGCTGGGTCTGGAATGCGCGTCGATCTTCGCGATCTTCACCTCCCAGGCATGGAATATGGCCTTCGCCTTCCACTCCAGCCTGATGTCGCAACCGCGTGAACTCGATGAGGCCGCCCGCAACCTGAGACTCTCACGCTGGCAACGGTTTTGGCGCGTCGATGTCCCCAGCGGCATGTTCCCCCTCGTCTGGAACGCCATGATGAGCTTCGGTGGCGGCTGGTTCTTCCTCACCGCCGCCGAAGCCATCAGCGTCAACAACCGCGAATACGCCCTCCCCGGTATCGGCTCCTACGTGGCGGCCGCGACCAGCGACGGCGACACCCACAAGGTGCTGCTGGCCATCGCGGTCATGATCGTCATGGTGGTCGGGTTGAATGCGGTGTTCTGGCGGCCGATCACGGTGTGGGCGGAACGATTCCGCAACGAGACCTCCACATCCGAACAGGCCCCACGCAGCCTGATGCTCACCCTGCTGCGCCGCTCCCATACCGCCCCGCTGCTGGGCCGGATACTGGGGCCACTGGTGTATCCGACGGATCGGGTGATGCGAATCTTCGGCCTCGCCGAACCTCCCCTGTATGTGCCGGTGGCGCGTCGCCGCGTCGGCGATGTGCTCTTCGCGACCGTCCTGGGTGCGGCCCTGGTGGCGGGCTGCCTGCTGCTGGTGCGCTACATCGGCGACACCGTCGGCTTCCGCGAAGTCGGTCACGCCGCCGAACTGGGCCTGTTCACCCTGCTGCGGGTGATCGTGCTGCTGATCGTCGCCAGCATCGTCTGGGTGCCGATCGGAGTGTGGATCGGGTTGAACCCCACGGTGTCGCGCATCATGGCGCCCGTGGTGCAGGTCCTGGCGTCGTTCCCCGCCAACTTCCTGTTCCCGCTGGTGGCGGCGGTGCTGGTGGCGACCGGCGCGAGCCTGAACTGGGCGGGCATCGTGCTCATGGCGTTGGGCGCGCAGTGGTACATCCTGTTCAACGTCATCGCCGGAGCCAGCGCGGTACCCAATGACCTGCGTGAGGCGGCGGCGAATCTGCGGCTGCCACGCCCGCTGTGGTGGCGGCGACTCATCCTGCCCGCCGTCTTCCCGTCCTACGTCACCGGCGCGATCACCGCCGCCGGTGGCGCCTGGAACGCCTCCATCGTCGCCGAGATCGTCGAATTCGGTGACACCACCTTGACCGCAAAGGGATTGGGCGCCTACATCACCGAGGCCACCACGGCCGGAGACGGCCCCCGCATCCTCGTCGGCGTCCTGGTGATGAGCGCGTACGTGGTCGGCATCAACCGCCTGTGCTGGCGCCGCCTCTACACCCTCGCCGAACGCCGCTACGCCCTGTGACAGGAGTACGACCATGACCCACACCACCACCGGAGACGTGCTGTTGGAAATCGACGGTGTCGGCATGTCCTTCACCGCCGCCGACGGCGAACAACTCCACGTCCTCGACCACATCGACCTGACCCTGCGCGATGGTGAGATCGTCGCCCTGCTGGGCCGTTCCGGCTCCGGCAAATCCACCCTGCTGCGGCTGGTCGCCGGACTTATCGCACCCACCACCGGCCAGATCCGCTACCGCGGCACACCATTGCGCGCCACCAATCCCGGTGCGGCCATGGTGTTCCAATCCTTCGCGCTGATGCCGTGGCTGACGGTGCAGGACAATGTGGAACTCGGGCTGGCCGCCCGCGGCGTACCGCCGGTGCGGCGGCGCGAACTCGCCCTCGACGCCATCGACCGCATCGGTCTGGACGGTTTCGAATCGGCGTATCCGAAGGAACTGTCCGGCGGTATGCGCCAGCGTGTCGGCTTCGCCCGCGCCCTGGTGCTGGAACCGGATCTGCTGCTGATGGACGAACCGTTCTCGGCCCTGGATGTCCTGACCGCGGAGAACCTTCGCACCGAATTGGTAAACCTGTGGGCCACAACCGATTTCCCGACCCGGTGTGTGTGTATCGTCACCCACAATATCGAGGAGGCCGTGCAACTGGCCGACCGTGTGGTGGTACTCGGCGCCAACCCCGGCCATATCCTCGCCGACGTGCCGGTGACACCGCCGCGCCCGCGCGACCGCCGCGCCCCCGGCTTCGCCGCCCTGGTCGATCACCTCTACGGTCTGCTCACCGGCCGCGCCGGCGAACCCGGTGCGGCACTGCCGGATCCGGGTACCCCGGTCACCACCCCGCTGCCCGACGCGAGTGTCGGTGGGCTGGCGGGTCTGGTCGAACTCGTGCACGGCAGCGGCGACCGCGTCGATCTGCCGGGGATCGCCGGCGAGCTGAACTTCGAACTCGACGATCTACTGCCCCTGGTGGACGCGGCCGCGCTGCTGGGTTTTCTGACCACCGAATCCGGTGATGTCCTCCTGACCGAGGTGGGCGCGCGCTTCGCCACCGCCGATATCCAGGACAGCAAGCGGATTTTCGCCACCCAGGCCCGCAAGCGCGCCCCGCTGGTGCGCACCATCTGCAGTGCGCTGGCGGGCAGTTCCGATCACAGCGCCCGCGCCGATTTCGTCGTGGATCTGCTGCGCCGTTCCTTCTCCCCGGCCGACGCACAGCAACAACTCGCCACAGCGATCGATTGGGGACGCTATGGCGAGCTGTATGACTACGACACCGATTCCGGCCGGATCGCCGCCGATCCGGCCGCCGGCTTGTGACTAGTGCGCCATGATCGGCTTCTCGGCACCCTCGGCCGGAGCGGGCGGTTTGGTGCGCGGCAGGAAGAACGCCGGAATCAGCGTCAACAGCAGCAGCACCAGCGCCACCACGAAGGTGTGCGCGAACGCCTGGGCCGCCTGATCCAAACCGGTCGAGATCGCCTCCGGCGGAATCGTGGCGGCCAACTCCGGACTGAACTGCGAGGCGATGGCGGGCCCGGCGAGCACCCGATTCGCCAGCAGATTGGTCAGCACCACCGAGATGACGGCGGTACCGATGGATCCGGCGGTCTGGTTGATGATGTTCATCAGCGTCGATCCGCGCGCCACCTGCGCGTGGGTCAGCGTCTGAATGGCCGCGGTCATGGTCGGCATCATGGTGCAGCCCATACCCAGACCGGTCACGAACAACGCGGTCAACAGGGCCGGGTAGGAGGTCTCGGCGGTGACCTGGGTCAGGAACGCCATACCCAGTGACAGCAGCCCGATACCGACCATGACGATCTTGCCGGGACCCATCCTGTCGACCAGGCGCCCGGCGATCGGCATGGTCAACATGGCACCGAGTCCCTGCGGCGCGATCAGCAGACCGGCCATCAGGGTCGATTCACCACGCACCTGCTGTAGGTAGCTCGGCAGCAGCAGACTCGACCCGAAGAACGCCATGGCGAACAGCGTCATGGTCAGCACCGCGTAGCGCAGCGACTTGTTCTGGAACAGGCGCAGATCGATGAGCGGATGGCGGGTGCGCATGGCGTGGAAGACGAACGCCACCATCAGCGCCAAACCGATAATGCCGGGAATGAGCACCCGTTTGGCGGTGACGGTGCCCGCCTCCGGAATCGAGGACACCCCGAACAGGAACAGTGCCAGACCCGGTGAGGCCAGCAGCATGCCGACGAAGTCGAACGACTCCGACGGTTCGGGCCGGTCGGCGGGGAAGATCACCCACGCCAGACTCAGCGCGACCATGCCGATGGGCAGGTTGATCAGGAAGATCCAGTGCCAGCTGAAGTCGTCGATCAGCCAGCCACCGAGGATCGGCCCCAGGATCGGGCCCAGCAGCATGGGCACACCCAGCACCGCCATGACGCGGCCGATGCGCCGGGGCCCGGCGGCGTGGGTCATGATCGTCATGCCGAGCGGCATGAGCATGCCGCCACCGAGACCCTGGATCACCCGGAACGCGATGAGCGACTCGATATTCCACGCGGTCGAACACAGCACCGAACCGAGGACGAAGAACACCAGCGCCGCCATGTAGAGGCGTTTGGTACCGAACCTGTCGGCGGCCCACCCGGTCAGCGGGATGACGGTGGCCAGCGCGAGGGTATAGCCGGTCATCGTCCACGCGGCGATGGCGTAGGTGGTCTCGAACTCGGATTGGAATTTGGGGATGGCGACGGTGACGACGGTGATGTCGAGAATCGACATGATCGCGCCGAGTACGACGACGCCCGCGATCTTCAGGACCCGGGCGTCGAGTTTGCCATCGGCCGCATCGGCCGTATTGATATCCGGAGGTGGTGTCACCGCTTCAGCCTGCCAGGTCGAGAGCGGGAGAACCAGCGACATTTCCGCGGTGAGCAGCCAGCACACCGGGCCGACCTCGCGTCTGCGCTGCGACACATCGGGACGTACGCCGATCGGCTCAACAGACCGACCAGTAGCTATATTCTGGCGAGACAACCGCACATCGACTGATCGCCGCCGAGCCGTCGCCCGACCTCCCGTCGCACACCCCGTGCGCGGTCGGTCGCAGCGTCTTGCGCGCGCAAACCCCAGGGGCGCACCACAACTGGAGCGCTCGCACCCACGCGCGCCTCCCGCGTGCGCCGAAACCCGCACCACCGCAACCGGAGTCGACACCCTACCGGCATCCCGCTGCAACATTTTCGGCGCCGCGCACAAAAACCCCAGTGGGGCGGCCGTTACGGGGTCGAAGGTCAGGCAATTGTTCCCGTTCGGTCTTTTCATCCGACAAGGGGCGACTCGCGGGTTACAGTGACCGGCAGAGGGACGCGGCAAGAGGAGCAGGTGTTAGGTGTCCATCGGGAAATTGGTGTCGTTCGATAGTTCTCGGGGGTTCGGATTCATTCGCCCCGAAGATGGCGGTCCAGATGTCTTCGTCCATGTCAATGACATCGGCCTGGACGAGGACGAGTTGCGGCAGGGACGGGTATTCGAATTCGATGTGACCGAGGGTGACAGAGGGCCGAAGGCCATCAACCTGGCCCTCGCCGGCGCGGTCACCGCGCCGGTGCGGCACAAGACCAAGGAGCGTGATCGCCCGATGGGGCAGCTCACCGCCACCGAACATCGGCGACTGATCACCGAACTGCTGCTCGACGCCAGCCCGGCATTGACGGCCGGGGAGATCCTCACCATTCGCGACCGGCTGACCGCCTTCGCCGATGAACAGGGCTGGCTCGAGGGCTGACCCGGCACGCGCATCGGAGCCGCATCACGAGCCGCATCCTCCCGAAAAACTGACCGGTACGGTCGTACGATCTTTGGGGGTGCCGCCCCGACCGGTGATTTTTCGCCGGTCGCGGCGTCTACCTGGGTGAAGCCCTTCCGAAGGAGGTCGTGTGGAGCTGCCCGTGATGCCGCCGGTGAAACCGATGCTGGCCAAATCGGTATCGGCCATACCGCAAGAACCCGGACTGCTGTTCGAACCCAAATGGGACGGCTTCCGCTGCATCGTCTTCCGCGACGGTGCCGAGATCGAACTCGGATCGCGCAACGATCGCCCGCTGACCCGCTACTTCCCCGAACTGGTGGAACTGCTGGCCAAGGCCCTGCCCGACAAATGCGTGGTCGACGGTGAGATCGTGGTCGTCACCGACCAGGGCCTGGACTTCGACACGCTGCAGCAGCGACTGCATCCGGCGGCGTCGCGGGTGAACAAGTTGGCGGTGGAGACTCCGGCCAGTTTCGTCGGGTTCGATCTGCTGGCGTTGGGCGAACGCAACCTCACCGACGAGCCGTTCGCCGAGCGGCGACGCCTGCTGGCGACGGCCCTCGACAACAGCCTCGACCGGGCGCACATTACGCCGATCACCGACGATCCGGCGGTGGCGGCCGACTGGTTCACCCGCTTCGAGGGCGCCGGGTTCGACGGTGTGATGGTGAAGGCCCAGGACCTGCCCTATCTGATGGACAAGCGGGTCATGTTGAAGGTCAAGCACGAACGCACCGCGGACTGTGTGATCGCCGGATTCCGGTGGCACAAGGACGGTGCGGGTGTGGGGTCGCTGCTGCTGGGCCTGTTCGACGACGAGGGCAATCTGCATCATGTCGGCGTGGCCAGCAGTTTCACCGCCGCGCGCCGCCGCGAACTGGTGACCGAGCTGGCCCCGTTGCGGGTCGACGCCCTGGACAATCATCCGTGGCGATCGTGGGCCGACGCCGCCGCGCAAGCCAAGGCCGACGGCAAGATGCCCGGCGGGGTCAGCCGCTGGACCGGCGGCAAAGACCTGTCCTGGGAACCGCTGCGCCCGGAGCTGGTCGGCGAGGTGCGCTATGAGCATGTGATGGCCGGGCGATTGCGCCACGGTGGCCGCCTGGTGCGTTTCCGCGACGACCGCACCCCGCAGTCGTGCACCTACGCCCAGCTCGACGAGGTCGCACCCGCCGAACTGGCCGATATCTTCGCTGAGGCGAGAGCAACCAACGCAAAGGGGAAATCGTGAGCGAACGCGGCGAACGCACCATGGACACAGCGCGCGTCGCGCACGACGACACAGCGCGCGTCGCGCACGTCGGAGCCGAGCGCGGCGAGGTGCGGTCGTGAGTGAGGTGGTCGAGATCGAGGCCGACGGGCACACCGTCACCATCTCCAACCCCGACAAGATCTACTTCACCAAACGCGGTGACACCAAACTGGATTTGGTGCGCTACTACCAGGCGGTCGCCGAACCGCTCCTGGGTGTCATTCGCGACCGGCCGCTGCTGTTGGAACGCTATCCCGATGGGGCGAGCGGGAAGTCGTGGTTTCAGAAGCGGGTGCCCAAATCGGTGCCGGACTGGTTGCGGACCACGGTCGTCTCGACCCCCAACGGCACCACCAGCGACGCCTTGGTCGCGGCCGATCTCGCGCACATTCTGTGGGCGGTCAACCTGGGCTGCCTAGGTTTTCACGTCTGGCCCACGCACGCGGGCGCGGAAGCGAAGAGCACGGCCCCGCCGGTGCACGACGCCGCCGGGACGGTCCTGCCACCGACCGGCATCACCGATGAACTGCGCATCGACCTCGACCCCTCCCCCGGTATCGGCTTCGACGATCTGCGCGCGGCCGCGATCTCGACCCATGAGCTGTGCGCCGAACTCGGTATCGACGTGCGCGTCAAAACCTCCGGGTCGCGCGGTCTGCACCTGTACGCGCTACTGGAACCGAAATGGGACGGCTACCAGGTGCGCGCGGCCGCGGTGGCACTCGCGCGCGAACTCGAACGCCGCCACCCCGACCGCATCACCGCGCAATGGTGGAAAGAGGAACGCGGCAGCCGCGTTTTCGTCGACTTCAACCAGAACGCCCCGCACAAAACGGTTTTCGGCGCATGGTGTGTGCGCCCGAAGGTCGGCGCGCAGGTCTCCACCCCGATCGCCTGGGATCAACTCGACGCCATCGTCCCCGACGAACTGACCATCGCCACCGTACCCGCCCGCGTCGCCGAATTCGGTGACCCGTGGGCCGATCGAATCCCGCAATCGATTGCGCCGCTGCTGGATATGTCGGATAGGGATATGGCCGCCGGGCTCATGGACGCGCCCTGGCCGCCGGTGTATCCGAAAATGCCCAACGAACCGCCGCGGGTGCAGCCGAGCAAGGCACGCAAGGCGGAGGAGAACTAGTCCCGCGGATTCAGGCGTTGATGGCCTTGTTCTGGCCGTTGCCGTGCGCGATGTCGATCTTGCGGGGCTTGGCCTTCTCCGCGACCGGAATGACCAGGACCGAGCCATTTCAGCGACACCTTCCGCACCATGTTCGGATTGACCCCCCACCGGACTGTTGAGCAGTGGCACGCGCTTGATCATCGAGCGGTGACCGCATCGATTGCCCACCGTGGCTATTGGAGACTTCCCACAAAGTCCGCCTCGCAGGTTGGTGCCGCGCCGCCATCTTCGCGCCGCACCCCGCATAGCTATGTTTGGCACCGGTAGCCGACGCAAACCGATTGCGCCACAGCTAGTTCGAGTGGCCGACGGGTTTCCGCACCCGTACCGATCCGGACTGTCGACTACCGATGTTCCAGTCCAACGATAAAGAGGAGATTTGTGGCTACCACGCAGGAGGAGATCGTCGCCGGTATTGCCGAGATCGTCGAGGAGGTCACCGGTATCGAGCCCGAGTCGGTGACGATCGAGAAGGCATTCGTCGACGACCTCGATATCGACTCGCTGTCACTGGTCGAGATCGCCGTACAGCTCGAAGACAAGTACGGCGTCAAGATTCCCGACGAGGACCTGGCGGGCCTGCGGACCGTCGGGGACGCGGTGTCCTATGTGCAGAAAATGGAGGCCGAGAACGCCGAGCTCGCCGCGGAGTTGAAGTCGAAGTTCGAACAGGGCCACGGCGAGTGACGGCCGCGACGTCCAATCCCTTCAGCGCGCGCGGCAACTTCCCCACCGTCGTGGTGACCGCCATGGCGGCCACCACGTCGATCGCCGGCGATATCGACGCGACCTGGAAGGGCCTGCTCGACGGCGAGAGCGGCATCGACACCCTCGAGGACGATTTCGTCACCGAGTACGACCTGCCGGTCCGTATCGGTGGTCATCTGAAGGTGTCACCGGATACCGCGCTCAGCCGCGTCGAGATTCGCCGCATGTCCTATGTGGAGCGGCTGGCGACCGTCCTCGGCCGTGCGGTGTGGCGCGACGCCGGCGCACCGGAGGTCGACCCGCTGCGGCTGGGTGTGGCCATCGGCACCGGACTCGGCGGCTCGGACGCGGTCATCGAATCCAATGACACCATGAAAACCCGGGGCTACCGCAAGATTTCGCCGCTGGCCGTGCAGATGATCATGCCGAACGGGCCCTCGGCGGTCGTGGGGTTGGAACTCGGCGCGAAAGCCGGGGTGGTCACGCCGGTCTCGGCGTGCTCATCGGGATCGGAGGCCATCGCCAACGCCTGGCGGATGATCGCCATGGGTGATGCGGATGTGGTGGTCACCGGCGGTGTCGAGGGCCGTATCGACTCACTGGCGATCGCCGCGTTCGCCATGATGCGGGCCGCGAGCACCCGCAACACCGAGCCACGGGCCGCCTCACGACCGTTCGACGCCGACCGCGACGGGTTCGTCTTCGGTGAAGCGGGTGCGCTGATGGTCCTCGAGAGCGAGGAACACGCCAAGGCGCGTGGCGCCACCATCGCTGCCCGGCTGCTGGGCGCGGGCATCACCTCCGACGGATTCCACCTGGTGGCACCGGATCCGGAGGGAACGGGGGCAGCGCGGGCAATGCGGCGCGCGATGGAGACTGCGGGACTCTCACCCGAGGACGTCACCCATATCAACGCTCACGCGACCGCCACCCCCATCGGCGATCTCGCCGAGGCCAAGGCGATCCACCAGGCCGGACTGGGACACGCCTCGGTGTACGCGCCCAAGTCGGCGCTGGGCCATTCGATCGGCGCCGTCGGCGCGCTCGAATCGGTGCTGACGACACTCAGCATCCGCGACGGTGTCGTCCCCGCGACCCTGAATCTGGACTACCGGGACCCGCGGATCGATCTCGATGTCGTGACCGGTGAATCTCGCCGCCAGGACATAGAGTTCGCGATCAACAACTCGTTCGGATTCGGCGGACACAATGTGGCGCTCGCGTTCGGCCGATACTGACGCTGTTGGCAGATCCCTCCAAAGTTGATCGGTCAAAGTCTACTGATTCGGCAATGACCTGGTGGGACCCGCACAAATAGTGTCCTGTCCGAACGTCTCGATCACTGCGGCCCCGGGCCGCGAATTGGAGGGAACACACCGTGCGGGTGCAGATCAGGTCGACGCCGCGGCCGGAGACGGCGTATGCGGCGATGTTGGGGCTCGGGGTATATCGACCGCGCCGAGTGGTTCCCAACGCCGAGATCGTCGATCGCATCGATTCCTCCGACGAATGGATTCGCACCCGTTCCGGTATCGCGGCCCGCCGGTGGGCCGAACCCGACGAAACCATCGTGGCCATGAGTACCGCGGCCGCGCGCGACGCACTCGCCGCCGCCGGTGTCACCGCCGAGCAGGTGGACGCCGTGGTGCTGGCGACGTCCTCGCAGATGGTGTTGGGGCCGTCGGCGGGCGCGGTGGTGGCGACCGAACTCGGTATGGCCGATACCGCCGCCTTCGACATCTCCGCCGGATGCGCGGGATTCTGCTACGCACTCGCCAACGCGGCCGCTCTGGTGCGGTCGGGTGAGGCCCGCCATGTCCTGGTGATCGGGGTGGAACGACTGTCGGATCTCCTCGATCCCACCGACCGGACGTGCGCGTTCATCTTCGCCGACGGTGCGGGCGCGGCGGTGGTGGGACCGGCCGACACCGAGGGGATCGGCCCGGTCGCGTGGGGTTCGGATGGCAGCCAAACCGCGGCGATCAAACAGGACAAGGACTTTCAGCAGTACTTCACCGAGGTCGCCGCCGCCGAAGCGAGCGGCGGCACCACCGAACGCCCCTACATCCGCATGAACGGTGCGGCGGTATTCCGCTGGGCTGTCACCTTTCTGGAGAAGGCCTGCCGCGACGCCCTCGATCGCGCGGGCATCACCGCCGGCGACCTCGATGCCTTCGTCCCCCATCAGGCCAACAGCCGCATCACCGACGCCCTGATTCGCGTGCTGGGCCTGCCCGACACCGCCGCCGTCGCCCGCGACATCATCGAAACCGGCAATACCAGCGCCGCCTCCATCCCCATGGCCATCGAACAACTGCTGCGTTCCGGGGACGCCGAACCCGGCGATACCGCACTGCTGCTCGGTTTCGGTGCCGGATTGGCCTACGCGGGCCAGGTGGTCCGTCTGCCCCGAATCGGCTGAGACAGACGGGTGATTCGATAGATCGCGCCTGACCTGCCTCGTCGAGAGGCGACGGTAGGGTCGGGCGAATGCGTACCACGACGAGAATGCTCGCCCTGTTCGCTGTTCCGGCACTCACGGTCACCGGGTGTGGGCTGTTCACCGATGAGACCACCGAGAAGATGACCGATGTCGCGAACAGTTTCGCGGACGCGCTCAATGCCGACGACCCGGCCGCCGCGGGTGCGGTGACCACCGACCCGCCGCGCGCCGCCGACACCATCGGCACCCTGTATGAGGGGCTCGGCAAGGACGCGCACTTCGAGGTCACCGGAGTCGATAAGGACGCGGGCACATTCACCCTCGACGCCACCTGGAAGTTCGGTAAAGACGGTCACAACGAGTGGAAATACACCACCACCGGCAAGGTCGACGACACCGGGGACGGCTGGAAGGTCGGCTGGGACGCGGCGACCGTCGCACCGGGACTCGACGCCGGCCCGCTGACCTACAGCGCGGTGTATCCGGAGGCGTCGCGGGTGCTCGCCAGTGACGGCGAGCTGATGACCCAGCAGGTGGTGACGGTGGTGAATGTGTCACCGGGCGCCGACCTGGCCGCGGTCGCGAATCTGATCGGCCCGATCTCCCCGGGCATCACCGCACCGTCATTGCAGTCGGATCTAACTGCGGTGCAAGGCAAACCGATAACCGCGATCACGTTACGCGAAACCGATATCGCGCCGATCGAGACACAGTTGGCGGCGCTGGCCAATGTCACCCTGTCACCGCAGACACGACTGCTCACCGTGGAAAAGGAACTCGCGTCCCCGACATTGGCGGGGCTGGCGCAGCTGTGGCAGTCCGACGCCGACGCCGCGGCCGGATGGGCGGTGCGCGCACAGACCGCGCAGGGCACCCAACGTCTCGCGGGCCGAGATCCCGAGCCCACCACCGATATTCGCACCACCCTGGATCTGGGCTGGCAGCGCGCCGCCGAATCCGCGCTCGCGCCGATCACCCAACCGGCCACCATTGTCGCGATCGCGCCCTCCACCGGCAATGTGGTGGCGATGGCCCAGAATTCGGCCGCCGACACCCAGGGGCCGATCGCGTTGACCGGCCTGTACCCGCCGGGGTCGACCTTCAAGACGGTGACCGTCTCCGCGGCGTTGCAGGCGGGCACGGTAACCCCCGACAGCATCGTCGCGTGCCCGGGCTCGGCGAATATCGAGGGCCGCGTCATCCCCAACGACAATAATTTCGAGCTCGGAAATGTGCCGCTGCACACCGCGTTCGCGCGTTCGTGCAACACCACCATGGGCCGGCTGGCCGTGGATCTGCCGCCGGAGGCGTTGACCGACGCGGCCGCGCAACTGGGACTGGGCATCGACTACGTGACCCCGGGCCTGACCACCGTCACCGGTTCGGTACCGGCCGCCGACACCCCGGCGCTGCGCGTCGAGGAGGGCATCGGCCAGGGCAAGGTCACCGCGTCCCCATTCGGTATGGCCATGGTCGCCGCGTCACTCGCCCACGGTTCGGCCCCGAATCCGACACTGGTCGCCGGACAACCGGGCACCCCCGACCGCACTCCACCGGCACTGCCCGCCACCATCGCAGATCAGGTGAAAACCATGATGCGCGAAACGATTACAGACGGCACCGCCACCCAAATCCGCGATATCCCCGGCCTGCTCGGCAAGACCGGCACCGCGGAGTTCATCGACGACACCCACGCCCACGGCTGGTTCGTCGGCATCAGCGGCGATCTCGCGTTCGCGGTCTTCGTCCACGACGCCAACAGTTCCGGCCCGGCGGTCGAAGCGGCGGGGCGGATGCTGCGGGCACGGTAACAGGCCGGTTCGAGCGATCGACACAGTGCCGCATCAACACGCACCGCGATATCCGATGCCCCCGCAGAAAACCGTACCGTCGAGGAGTTCCGGATACGCCGACGATCGGCAGTCCCGTTCAGCCGCAGCGGAATCCGCGCGTCAGCACTGAACTTTCCGAACAACGACACCTGCGTAACTCCGCGAAGTCCGGCGGCGATGTGGGTACGTCGGGAGCACCCGACCAGACGGTTAGGGGTAAGGCACGTGCGCATGGCAATTCAGCGAGCGATTGTCCTCGTTGCGGCGGCGGTTACCGTTGCCGCCTGTGGCGGCGGGGGCGATTCGGAACCAACAACCGCGGCGAATCCTCCCGGTTCCACGGTCGTCGGCACACCCGGTCCGACCACTACGCCACCGGGTGAGGGAATCCTGGCCGCGGCGCCACCGCCGACGGACAATCCGACGCCGCAGGGCAACGGCACCATCATCGTCACCACCGTCACAACGTCGGGCGACCGCGTACCCCGCGTGCCGGTCTATATCCGCCAGATGGCGCCCTGCGATCCCACCGTTCCGGGAATTCCGCAGCACGCCCAGGAGGCATCCCTCCGCGAAAGCACGACGGACTATGCCGGTGAAGCGGTCTTCACCGCGCCGGTCGGCTGCTACATCGTCGGTATGACCGCTCCCCCGGGTACCTACCCGGCAACCGGGGAATGGCCGAGTCTCTCCATCGCGCGAGAAGGCCAGGTAGCCAACGCGGAATTGCGTTTCCACGACTCCGCGCCCGAGCCGTGCTCGGCCGAAACCATCGCACGCGACCTGGCCGAACAGGGTGCAATCCCCACGGGGACACCATCGGTGCGTGAATGCGACGGGAATTGGGCGGTCGTCTCCTGGGATTCGCCCGGCGACACCCAGCGCATCGTGTACAGCGTCCCGGACCACTGGAGCACGTATCTGGTCTTCCCGCACGACAAGTGCTGGGCGCAGGCCGAGAGCGAGGGGGTCCCAGCACGATTGAAGCCGTACTTCTCCTGCTGAGTGTGTCGACGACCAAGCCGCCCACTGTGTTTCGGCGGGCGGCCCGGTTGGCCCGGTCAGCCGACGTGCGGCAGCACCTCGGTGCCGAACACCGTCGCCGTCATGATGAGGCTGCCGGGCAGGACCGCCAGCGGAGAATACTGCACGACACCGCCGAGACCCGCAACGAGCACGCGCAGAATGACACTGTGGATGGCGGCGGAAACGGCTGTGCGACCGCCGCTTCGGATGTTCACCACAGATCGGACGGTCGCGCCCGTGCTGGCGAGTCCGTCGAACAGGCCGCTGGCGATATTGCCTAGGCCCTGGCCGATCGGCTCCCGGTTGCTGCGGTGCCGGGTGCCGGTGATGTTGTCCATAACCACTGAGGTGAGCAGAGAATCGATGGAACCGAGCAGAGCGGTTCCGTATTTCCCGGCGCCAAACGTCAGCGGTGGTGGAGTCTGCGGGATGCTTCGGTCAGCCGTCGTCCGAGGACGGTGGCCAGTTCTCACCGGTCTCGGTATCGAGCACCTCGAGCGGCTCGACATCGGTGTTGTCAACGAGATTGCTGCGGATCAGCCGCGTGAAGCTCTCAAGCTTGCCGCCGCCAGCGACAGCACTGAAGGGGTTCCGCCTGTGTTACGCAGCCGCAGATTGATTAACGTCGCGCATGCTCAAGTCCATAGCCGAGACAACGCGGATGCGGTGATAACACTTCGTCGCGCGTGCTCGACGGCACCAGAATTCGTCGGTTGCATCCCTCTGGCCCGCACGCTGACCAATGAACTGCTGACCCGTCGAGACGCGCAACGACTCGATGGACTTGCCGAAGTGGCGGAACACCTCGCATATCCGTCTGACATATGAGGAATACAGCATGATCGTTAACCCATCCGCGTTTACCGTCTTGTGTTTTGGCGATTCCAACACTTTCGGCCAACGTTCGGAAGGGAGTGGCCGGTGGCCCGCTGACGTTCGTTGGACTGGTCGGCTACAAGAGATTTTGGGTAACGGGTACTACGTTATCGAGGAGGGTCTCGGAGGTCGCACCGCTGATTTGGACGACCCAGAGCGAAATGATCGCAATGGCCGAACCTACTTCCAGCCCTGCCTCCGCAGCCATTCACCTCTGGACATAGTGGTCATCATGCTGGGGACAAATGATCTCAAAACTAGGTTTGACCGAGGGCCAGAGGACATCGCCACCGCGCTGGACGGTTACATCGACAACATCGAGAGCACGGCATGGACCCGCACGGGCGAAGTGCCTACAACCCTGTTGGTCAGCCCCATCCATCTCGATGCCAGCAAGCCTGGATTTGCCGAGAACAGTTCGGAATACAGTGCTGACTCCGTAGGCAAATCACGCAAACTCGGCGCGGCAATACACAGTGTCGCCGACAAAAGTAATGCGCTGTTCGTAGACGCAGCCACCGTCGCGTGCCCAGGACATGACGGAATACACCTGAGCCGTGACTCACACGAACCGCTAGCCAGGCTGATCGCCAAAACAGTCAGTCTTCGGCCCCAGAAAAGCGGCGGACACTTAGGGAGTGATTAACCGATAAATCACCCAGCTGAGTAGTACAACCTCAGCGACCATGGTCAGTTTTGTTGGATGCGACGGTCGTAGTCGCGCCGAGTTCCCCCCTGGGCGAGCACGTCCAGGGCGGCAAGGATGTGTGGATTCACCGATCGGATGCGGAAGAAAACGAGCGTGAACAAGGCCGCGACAACCAAGTAGATCACCTGTGGGGCCGGTCCAACACTGCTGCCGATACCGATGAGCGCGAACACTGCGAAGGTGACCGCACCGATGGGATACACCCACGAGGTCTTCAGGTCCTGTTAGCGGCGAACCCGCTCTTCGACGATTAGTCGATGCCATAGGCGTACGTCGTCGTCGGTGCGCAAGTCCGGTAGCTCGCGTTCGGCGCATAGTGCACTTCACGCAGCCAATTCATCGACCTCACTCGCCCGGCCGGTCCGAAGGTCACCACAGAGCAACGAGGGCATGGAAGACCAACTCTCCGCGCAGGGCCTGGTGCTCAACTGTCTCGTGTTATGGAATACCGTCTACAGCGACCGCGCACTGGAACAGCTTCGCGCACAAGACTATCCGGTGCGAGAGGAGGACGCCGCCCGACTGTCGGCGTTCATCCCCGGCCACATCGGCATTGACGGGCACCATGCCTTTCACCTGCCTGATCTCGGCGGAACCCACCGCCCACTGCGCGACCCCGACACTGCGGACGACTGACGGCCGCTGCCGCCGACAGGTGCACCGCGATCACGGGGAGAGAACCGAACTCGACGAGGTTGGAAAAACCTTCCGTACTCGACGGAGTCGCCCGGGAATGAAGTGACGGCTGGCGTCTTTGGCGTGCTCGAACGAGAGAAATCCCCGTTGTCGAGCAGCGATATCGCGGTGCTGAGGTGTCGGCGTAGCGAGTGACCATTCGTTGTCGAGGCTGGTCACCAGGTGTTGGTCCGAGATGTGGTCGACGGTCAGTCCGGCCGGTAGCAGTGATGTGCTGATTTGTTGAACGGCGCGTGCTTCAGCGGCGCCTCGATGAGCGAGGTCAAGCAGGACTGTTGCCAACGGGGAGGACAGGTCCATCTGGGAGGGCGTGAGCGGGGCGGAACGTATCACAAGGAGGCGGAGTTGAGTCTCCGTATCGAGGCTGCTTTGCTCATCTGGGGTTAACCATTGACTGCGTTGTTGCGGGGTAAGGTCGCTCAAACAGATCCCGTGCCTGACGATTTCGGCATCGGCAGCTCCGAGAAGCTCATCGTCAGGTAGGTCAGTCGTCGTTGCCCCGGCTATGTGAGCCAGGACAACTTTGCGCCACAGTGGGAGGAACTCGCCATCGTAGAGCTGGCAGTAGTGCAACCCAGCGAGGACGGTGAGTGTCTCATCGGGCTGGGTTGTCAACGGACGGAAGCGATTTCGCCAGCCGTGAACGAAGCTGGTAGCCCATCGATCGTTGACGGGCACTGTCGTGGAATGAGATTCGCGAGTCAGTTCGTCCAGGGCGTGGAGTGCGTCGGCCTTCTTGGTGTTGGCTGATGCGGGATGCTCGGCAAGCCAGGTCGTTACGGCCGTGTACTGGCCGGCCAGCTCGCGACGCCCTTCTCTCTCCAGCAGCCGATAGACGTTCCTCCAAGTACGGCCGGGGTAGTCGAGGTCCTGTATCAGCTCGAGGATCGCCGCTGCGGAACGATGGTCGATCACTCCTGCGAGGGCGGCGTCCTCGAGCGCGAAACGGAAGTTGACCAGTGGCTCGCTCAGTGCCCGGAACTCGTCGTCGCTTTCGAGGTGGACCACGGCTACCGCATCGTCGTTGTCGATGGCTCCGCCAGCGAACAACTCGAAAATGCGCCCGACACCGTGCATTCCGTGCGTGTGGAGTTCTGCAGCGCGTAGCGCCCCCATACTGCTGGACCCAACGACCTGGACACCCTGCGCGATCATGTCGAGGATTTCTTTGTGCCGGATCGGTGCGGTCTGATGGAACAGCCCGTCGATGATGAGGATGCGGTCGCCGGGTTCGAGTCCGATTCGGTAGAGGTCGCCGTGCTGGATGGGTGGGTGAACGATGGCTTCGGGGCAAACGGCGTGGACTTCGCTCGTTGAGATCGTCGGCCCGCAGGTGACGTGTAGACGCTGGAGCGCCACGTGGGTGAGGGGCTTGGTCATGCGGCACCGGGCCGTGGAATCTGGTGGCGGGTGCGGAACTGCAAGTTCGGGCACAGGACCTTCACGACGGCGAAATCACTGCCGTCCGCCAGATCAACGATCAGGGGGGAATGGCCCGAGTTATCCGCTATCAGGGCAGCCAGCCAGGCGGCCTCGGTGTGGTCGTCGTTGAACCGATGAACGGGTCCGGAGTCGATCATCGTCTGCCAGGACAGCAATGTCGACTGATCATCGGGGTCTTCGGGTGGGTGCAATGGTGCCGCAGATCGTGTGTAGGACTTGGGGTTGATGTCGTCGCGGGTACCGACGATGGTTGTGAGGCGGCTCTGGGCCGCCTCGGTGATCGCACGCGACAGCGCGACTCCGGGATCGGTGTGAGCACCGGAACCTGCGGCTATAACCGGGGCATCGGGCAGCCATAGATAGCAGGCGAAGCACCAGACTGGCCACTGAGTGGCTGCAATAACGAGTTCGAACCATGCACCCGCGGCGCGTAACTTACCAATCAGGTCAACCACAGTGGGATCGGTCACCGTGGCGGGGTTGATTCGTGTGCGCTCTCGTTGTGGGATCAGGCTCAGCTGTGCAGTGCAATCACGCTCGATGACCTCGAGCATTGCGTGGATGCATGCTTCGGCGCGCGTATTTCCTGAGGCGAGGCCGTTGCTGGTGCTCGGGAGCGCCAGCGGTGTCCAGCGTGGTGGTGGTCGCCAGTCCATGACGACCGCAGAACGCGGCACATAGGTCGATAGGTCACGCGAAAAGTCAGTGGCCGGAATCCAGTCCAATACCATTGAGTCGGTGCCGATTCCGCGCACCGTGGTGGCCAGATCCGACACCCGGTAGGGCAAGTGCAGCTCAGTGGCGGGCACCGCGGTGGCGGTAGCGTCAGGTACCGCGTGTTCGGCGTGCCACATCTCGATCGCTTCCATGGCCGCAGAGACCTTGGCCGCCAAGGGATCTGCTCCCTTTCCCTGCGCGACAGTCAACGTGCGCGCCATCGGCCGCACGGCCATGTAGACCGGGATCCCCACGATATCGAGGTCGGTGACGTTCGCGAGTCGACTGATGCCGTACTCGTGTATGTGAGGTGCGATGGCAGCCCATGTGGCTTCGGGGTGGCGCACCCGGTGAGTGCCGCGAAAGTACGTCTTGTGCACGAATCCGCTTCCTTGCCGCGGTGGCGGGGCCATGTGGAGCACCCCGCCACCACTTACTGTGGTCAGCCCACAAAGTCCGGCACGGCCGAATCGTGCATGACGATGGCGGGCACGAGGCCTTCGTTGAACAGGTCCATCACGAAATCATGGACGTCGGCGTCATCGGCTGGAGCCTTGGTGTCGATGTGCTTGGGCATGGGGTCACCTCCCTTCGCCTGTCGAGCGGATTACACGGCGAATGCCGTGCGGGTCTGTGGGGTCAATTGAGGTCGACGAAGCAGACGAACCCGAGGATGCCGAGTTGCCGATCGAACGGTGGCCGCCAATGGGGAATGTTGTACCCGTCGAATCCGCGCATCTTGCGGTGCAGGATGTCGAATCGCTGTCCCGACGCCGGGAAATATCCCTCGCGGCGGGCGTGCTCGATGACCGTCGCGTTGGACTCGCCGCGCAGCGACGGCATCCATCCCATGTAGTCGAGGTTCGAGGTAACGCCGAAGCTTACTGTCACAGCGCATTTCACGTCGTCGCGATGGACCGCCATGAAGTCGCCGTGAGTGTAGTACTTGTAGCCGAGTCGGGCCGGTACCAATCCTCGCAGACCGGTCGCCGCTGAGACGAGTCGATTGAATTCACGGGAGATCGCTATTTCTCGCAGGGCGGGCCCAGCCAGATGTGCCCGGCATCGTTGCGGCGACACCAGACTTCCGTCTCGTCGGTCGTCGAATTGTTCATTCTCGTTCAGTCGATCGAACGCATCCGGCTCCAGTGAGTGCGCCTCGGCTTCGATCGAATCCCAGGTCTGGGAATCGAGGAAATCGGGCAGCTCGATAAATCCGGAGTCGATCCATGTCTGATGCACGGCATCGGACAAAACGCCACCCCCATCGTCTCTCGTTATAGATCGAAATAGCAGAACGTTCCCAGGATTCCCAGTTCGTGGTCGAACGGCATACGCCAGTGTGGGATGTTGTATCCGTCGAAGGCCTGCGCACTGCGGTGAGTGATGGGCATGCCTTGGCTCGGCAGCGAGACGAACAGGTCCTCTTCGCTGATCATTGTGATGACGTCGTCATTGGTGGATTGCCGGTGATCCGGTGCCCACCCCATTTGACCCAGATTGTCGGTCAATCCGACCAGCACGGTGACCGTTGCCTTGACCGAGTCCCGGTGCGGGCCCAGGAAATCGCCGCGCCGATAGAAGTTGTAACCGCAGCGGACGGGCACCAGACGCGGCAGTTGGGTTGCCTCGCGCACCGCCGCGAGCACCTCCCGCGACTGCATTACCGAGCGGAAGACCGGACCACCTTTGTGACTGCTGAATCGAGCCGGCGAACAGAAGCTGCCGTCACGGAACGTCCGAATACTCGGCAGGCTGTCCTGCTGCGCCTGCGGGTACAGGCCGCGTGCCTCGGATTCGAGTGCATCCCAGGTCGATTCGTCGATGATGGAATCGAGCCTGACGTGGCCGTTGTCAGCCCATGTCGTCATCGTGATTGCTCCTCGGTGACGTGTGCGAGTGGATCGAGCCAATGACGGCGGCCCGGTTGCCGCGTCGTCGCAAAGTGTCGAGATGCTGGTCCATGACCTGGCTGGTCTCTGTGGTGGCCAGCATCTGGCTCAGGCGAGTGAGGAGTTGTGCCAGTTGCTGGTCGGCACGCTCTGGTGTCGATGGCCATCCAGCTGGGAGGTCCCCGGCGCCGATCTGGCCGGCGAGCTCGTCGATCAGTGCTGCCGTGTGGGTCTTGACGAGGGTGTTCCAGCTGGTGGCGCGCACACCGATGGTGATGTGGCCGGAGATATGATCGGCAGTCGAACGTGCGGAGTGCACAGTGTCTTTCGTCAGATACAGCACATCGCCGGGGTGAACAGTCAGCTCGGATTCCGAGTCGCCGTCACGCAACAGCCATTGCTTGCTGCCGAAGGCCTGAACTACGAACGCGTTGTGCGGGTCGGTGTGCGGTGTCAGCCCCTGCTCACCTGGCGGCGTCACATAGATGTTCGCCTGGCAGACGTGCCCGAGTTCTTGTGTGAGACTTTCGCAGAAGGATCCGAGCGTGGGAAGGAATCGGTGCATTCCTTGCATGATCAGCGTTGCGCCGCTGCAAATAAGGTCCGTGATTCTCGCCGTGTCCGGCGTTCCCTCGGTGAACTGCTGGAAAATAGTGGCCGCACCAGTCACCAATTCCGGCGGACCTTGCGAGCCGGGGGTTCTGATGTAGTCCGATGGTGGGATTGACCGACCTTCACGGACCAGACGGAAGTGCTGTACGCGCAGTAATGAAGTCGCGAAAAGTGCGTCGAGGTCGGCGATTTGTACTAGCGGCCGGTCAATAATTCCTGCGTAATGGGCCGACCGTTGCCCCCAAACCTCTGCGAGGAACAGCTCCGGGTCTTTCACCAATCGCTGTAGTGCCGAACGGTCATCTAAGTTACGCAAGCATTCACCCCCTAGACATGTTTGTTGCAGCAGTGCAGATTCCGCGTGCTTCGCATAATCCGCACTTGAGAGAGCCGGTCCCCCAACGCCACTCGTTATCGAGAGTAACTTCCAATCGGAAGAAGTCCGACCCCTCCACTGAAATGTGATGTAGGCCACTGATACACGCGAAGCGCATGACTCCGCGGAGGAGTGGTGTGCGTATGCTGCCAAAGCATGTCGTTGAAGTCGGGGGCGCGGATACTTGCGACTCATCCAAGGTTTCGAATTCTGTTCTGGGGCCGACTGATCTCACTGACCGGCTCGGCCGTCGCACCAATCGCGCAAGCATTCGCCGTCCTGGATCTGACCGGATCCGCCACCGCGTTTGGTGTCGTGTTAGCGGTCGGCTACGCACCGCTGATCGCGTTCCTGCTGGTCGGTGGAGTCGTCGCGGACCGTTTCAGCCGGAGCTCGGTGATGGTGTGGTCGAACTGGATTTGCGCTGCGGCGCAAGTGGTTCTGGCTGTGCTGTTGGTGACCGGTCACGCCCGCGTCTGGCATATCGCCGTCGCCGCGGCTGTCGTCGGCGGGGCGGGAGCGTTCTTCGGCCCCGCTTCCCAGGGCATCGTCCCCCAGGTCGTGGAGGCCGACCGCCTCCACGACGCTAACGCGCTGCTACGTCTGAGCATGAATGGCATCAAAGTGCTTGGCCCTGCAGTGGGTGGCGTCGCGGTCGCTTTCATCGGCTCGGGCTGGGTGATTGCTTGGGATGCGGCATCATTCGCTCTAGCTGCGGTGCTGCTGGCTCGCCTGCGCGTGGACCTGCCGCCACGACCACCCTCACGGTTTCGGGCAGACCTCGCCGAAGGATGGAGCGAGTTCTGGTCCCGATCCTGGATGTGGTCGCTAGTGCTGCAGTACTCCCTCGTCAACGCAGTATGGGTCGGCTGTTTCCAGCTATTGGGGCCGATCATCAGCCAACAAAACCTCGGCGGCCCAGCCGCCTGGGGGATCATCACCGCCGCCTTGGCCTGCGGGCTGCTGGCCGGCGGCGTACTCATCCTCGCCTGGAAGCCACGCCGTCCCCTGCTCGCCGCTGCGAGCAGCACCTTTGCCAAAGCGCTACCGCTCGTCGCTCTCGCCTACGAGCAACCGCTGTGGGCGGTAGCGGCCGCGACCTTCGCTGCGGGCATAGGAACCGAGGTATTCGTCGTCTGCTTCTACAGCACTCTGCAGCGGCTCGTCCCGGCCGACCGAGTGAGCCGAGTGTCGTCCTACGACATCCTGTTCGGGACGGTCTTGATTCCGTTCGGCTACCTCATCGCGGGCCCCGTCAGCGACCGGACGGGAACGTTCCCCACCATCATCACCGGTGTCGGCATCGTCGTCGCATCGACCTTCGTCGTGCTCGCGCTGCCATCGATCCGCACCTACCGCGCACCCACCGAAACCAAAGCTGACATATCGACATAGCCGCTCACGCACTGGGGAGAGATCAGAATTGATACACGACGACGGCGAACATGCGCGACGACAAGCCCAACTATGGGACCTTTGGGCCGAGTCCTACGACGACTGGCACGCCTCCAACAGTCCGCACGAAGCAGCAGAGTTCCTGATCAAGCATCTACCCGACTCCGGTCGGATCCTCGAGCTCGGCGTCGGAACCGGCCGCGTGGCAACGGAAATCGCCCGACGCGGCCATCCGATCGAGGGACTCGATATCTCCGAGGCGATGCTCGCGCAACTGACCAGCAAAGCCACAGACATCCCCCTCACCGCCTACCACGGCGACATGGCCAACATCCCAGTCGCAGGCCCCTTCGGCCTGATCTACTGCACATCCAGCTCGTTCTTCCACCTCGCCGACCAACAACGACAAGTCGACTGCTTCCGCAGCGTCAGCGACCATCTCGCCCCTGACGGCCGGTTCATACTTGAGGCATTCATCCCCACCCCGGAACTACTCAGCCCCGCGCGAACGATGACATTGCGGGACTTCACTCCTTCTAGCCTCCGGTTCTCCGCCACTGTTGTGAACCGATACACCCAACAGATCAGGTTCCAAGAAGCCACACTTCGCCCTGAGGGCATCGAGTTCCTGCCCGTCGAGGAACGCTTCTGCTGGCCCTCCGAACTTGACCTCATGGCACAACTGGCCGACCTCGAGCTCGAACAACGCTATGCCAGCTACACCTACGAACCGATCAATCACAAATCCCCGCAACACGTCTCGATCTACCGCCGACAGACCCGAGCTGCCGGTAGGAACCGCACGTCATGAGCGGCAATCGCGCGGGGCCTTAGCCTGCGGAGCAGTTCCGCTGGCGATGCGGTGGATTGCGGAGCAGCCGAGGCTGTATTCCTCGGTTAGGTCGGCCAGGCTCGCGTCTTCGGCGGACTCGTGGTGGCGGCGGTGGATCGTTTTCCGTGCTGCGAGAGGCAGTTTCGACGCTGCTTTGCCCTCTCGAGGAGGCCATTCGCGCGGGCCTCCGCCATGCCTTCGCAGGTGCGCGGGACCGCGGTGCGGCTGAACCGCTCGCGCGGCGAGCCGCTCGTAGCGGCGGCCTGTGGCGCGGCGGTGCAACTCGTCCATGACGTGTCCCTCCCGGTGTCGGCCGAACCCGTGACCGGCCCGATCATGACGATCATGTTCGAAGGGCAGACCGTTCCGCCGTTCTATGTGAACTCCCCCAGGCGCTACGGCGAGGTGACGGAGGTGGCAGCGGATTCGCTTGAATGACCAGGGCAGGGGCAGGCTCGCCGGTCCGCGCGGCCTGCTCCGCATCCGAATCACACACGCCCCCATGTTCTTCGCTCGGGGGCGTGTGTGATTCGGTGGGATCACCAATATATCGAACGATTCTCAGCGACCCGGACGCCGCCGCGCGGCCGGGTCACTGACCCATTCCGGAGATGTTCCCGGACCCCCGATCCGCGATCGTCGAGCCTGCACCTGCCAGATGAGTCACCACAGGTCTACATCCGAACATCGGAGGCGTAGATGAGGTCACCTTTGAGCGCGTGGATGGATTCACTCCGGTTGAGATGGCGCGAGATCTTGCGCCAGCAGATCTGGATAGGTGACGCCCCGAAATGGATTGGACGGGGCGAGACCCCGTCGGATAGACAAACACTCGTGTTGGTGACATCGCGTTCCGCGACGGAATATCGCGCCATGTTCGACCTGTCAGAACGGGACATGGCGGGCCGGATACTCGACTGCTGTTCGGGCGGTTCGAGTTTCGCCGCCGAGACCGGTGATCAGGTCCTCGCCGTCGACCTGGCCTACGCGCTGGGCCCCGAGGCGGTCGCCGAACGGGTCCGCATGGCGATCCGCGAGGGCGATGACATGATCGATGCGCACGCCGACCAGTTCGAATGGACCTGGTACGGAGATATTGCCAACCGCAGGGCCATGCGCCGCGCGGCCAGTGAGCGATTCATCGCGGACCTGACCGCCCGGCCCGACCGCTATATCGCGGGTGCGCTGCCCGATCTCCCGGTGGCGACCGGGCAATTCGACCTGGTGCTGTGCTCGCATCTGCTGTTCACCTGGTCGGATCGGTTCGATGAGGACTTTCATCGTCGTGCCCTCGCCGAACTGATCCGGGTCGCACGCCGCGAGGTGCGCATCTATCCGCTGGTATTGCAGGCCACCGGCGAGCCGGTCGAATTCCTCGACCGGCTGCGCGCGGACTTGGACGCCGACGGCCACCGCACCGAACTGCGCGAGGTGGCCTACCGGTTCCAGCGTGGCGCGCACCATATGCTGCGCATCCAGGTGTGACGCGAATTCAGGTGCCGCGGTGGACGTTCGGGAACGTCTGCGTGACCAGGGTGAGCAGCATATCGGCGAGCAGGTCGTGAACCTGCTCGCGGCTGAGGCTGCCGCGCACGATCCATTCCCGGCCGGCCGCCTTCACCAATCCGCCGTAACAGCGCACCAGTGCCCGCAATTCGTCGCTGTGCAGGGAACCCTCGAGGCCCATCATGTGCACCATGCGGTCGGCGGCGGCGGT
This sequence comes from Nocardia uniformis NBRC 13702, assembly GCF_001613345.1. GTDB lineage: Bacteria > Actinomycetota > Actinomycetes > Mycobacteriales > Mycobacteriaceae > Nocardia > Nocardia uniformis. Next base: position 47,799 of record NZ_BDCE01000039.1, read on the forward strand.
ATCGGCGTCGTCGAGGATGCGTTGCACCTCCGGATCGTCGCCGATGCCCTCGTGGCCGGTGACCTTCACCCAGGTGTGGCCGTGCTCGCCGATGGTGTCGAGCAGCCACGCCACACTGGCGTCTACCCGTTCGCGGATATCGCCGGTGGGCGTGGTCATCGCGTCCGGGCGTGGCAGGGTCACCATGCGGCGCACGACCGCCAGGTACAGGTCGCGCTTATTGCCGAAATAGTGGTTGATGAGTCCGCGCGCCACCCCGGCCCGCTGCGCCAGTTCGGCGGTGGAGACGGCCGCATAGGGTCGTTCACCGAACATGTCGATAGCGCAGGCCAGGATTTGGGCACGGCGTTCGTCGGGTTCGAGTCGACGCCGCCGCGAGGGTGCGTCGCCACCATCGATCGACACCGCGCCATTGGCGGGCACGGCGTCCGTCGACTCGACCATCTCAGAGTGAGCGGGCAATGAGATCCTTCATCACCTCGTTGGCGCCCGCCAGGATCCGCAGCACTCGGGCACCGGTGTAGAGCTGGGAGATGGGATATTCGGTCATGTATCCGTAGCCGCCGAACAGCTGCAGACAACGATCCACCACGATACCCAGTTGGTCGGTGAGCCAGTACTTCGACATGGCCGCGGTGGGGATATCGAGTTCCCCGGCCACGTGTTTGACCATGCAGTCGTCGAGGAAAACCCGGCTCACCTTGGTGATGGTGGCGCATTCGGCGAGTTCGAAGCGGGTGTTCTGCATGGCGAACAGCGGTTTGCCGAATGCCTCGCGGCCCTTGGTGTATTCGACGGTCAACGCGACCGCCTTCTCCATCATCGAGACCGCCATCAACGCGGTGACCAGGCGTTCCTGGGCCAGCATCTGCATCATCTGATAGAAGCCCTGGCCTTCGGCCGAGCCCAGCAGATTCGAGGCGGGCACGCGCAGGCCGTCGAAGAACAGCTCCGCGGTGTCCTGGCCCTTGCCGCCGATCTTGGACAGGATGCGGCCGCGCTTGAAGCCGGGGGTCTCATCGTTGACCTCGGCGAAGATCAGTGAGACACCGGCCGCGCCCAGGCTCGGATCGGTTTTGGCGGCGATGATGATGCCGTCGCACAGCCAGCCGTTGGAGATGAAGATCTTCGACCCGGTGATGACGTATTCGTCGCCCTCGCGCACCGCGCGGGTCTTGATGTTCTGCAGATCCGAGCCGGTGCCCGGTTCGGTCATCCCGATCGACAGCACCATGTCACCGCTGGCCGCCTTGGGCAGCACCCGCGATTTGAGTTCCTCGGATCCGAACTCGTGCACGTACGGCGCGATGATCGACGAGTGCACCGGCATTCCCATGGCGCCGTCACCGGTGTGGCACTGCGCCTCGATAATGGCGCCCTCGTGTGCGAAGGTGCCGCCGCCACCGCCGTATTCGGTCGGTATCGCCGCGCACAGCAGTCCCAGTTCACCTGCGCGCCGGTACAGCTCGCGGTCGGGGTGACCCTGTTCGATGAACTTCTCCTCGTGCGGAATCACCTCCTTCTCGAAGAAGGTGGTCGCCAGTCCTCGTACCGCTTCGACTTCGTCGTCGCTCCATGCGGGCCGTGCCATCGTCGCTATCCTCTGCTTTCCCCGCGCCGCGTGTGCGGCGCTGTCGAGACCAGCGTGCCGGGTTATTGGCAGGATGTCAACGACTGGGAGCGGGGGTGTCGACGGGTGATCAGCGGTCCTCGGATCGCTGGTTCACCTCGGCCAGTGTCGTGAAGATCGGGATATCCGGATCGGCGTGGATGCCCTGGCGGCGCAGGAACCCGTCGATGAGGTCCCACACCAGTTCCACGGTGCGATCGAGGTACTCGGCGGTGCGCGCGGCATCCGGGGTATCGGAATCGGCCAGCCACAGATCGGTCACCGACACCACCACACCGATCAGCGCCCGCGACAGATACTCGATACCGGTGGTATCGATCGGCACCGCCTCCGCCACCGAGGTCGCCATCTTGGTGAGCTTGCGCGCGGCATTGCGACCCAGATCCACCTGCATGACCGCGCCATCGGACTGCTGCAGCATGGGCGCCTGACCGAGGTAGCGAAAAACGTTGGGGTGCTCCAGGATCCCATTCACGTACTCGGTGAACACCCGCCGCAGCGCGGTGCGCGGCGGCGCCAGCATAAGGGTCATGTCATTGCCGACCGAGGCGAACGCCAGCCGCGTCGTCCGATCGGCGATCTCGGCATAGAGATCGGCCTTATCGGCGAACTGCCGATACAGCCGCGGCTTGGTCATCCGCGCCTCACGCGCGATGTCATCCATACTCGGCCGGGGCCCGTCCCGATCGATCACCCGGATCGCGGCATCGACGATCTCATCACGGGTGATCGTGCGCGGGGCAGATCCGACACTGATACGCGCCACGCACCGAACTCTACACGTACCGGCAGTACGTCCACAGCCCTGCCTGTTTTGCCCACTAACTACCGGGTATTCGAGTGACCGATGCCACAAACCGCACACACCATGCGGGATTGATTTCACCATCACCGTACTGCCAGTATCGAAATGCGTACTGGCGGTACGCACCGGTTCGCGCAGGGGTCGAACCGGTGCGCACCGCCCGTCGAACGGGAAACAACCGGAAAGATGCCGATGCCAGACGCAGCACGCCAACTCAGCGCCACCCTCCAAGCACCACTCCCCGACGCCTTCGACCAACTCGCCGACACCGAACTCACCGAACTCGACCGGCTGCTCCAGACCGCACTGCGCCAACGCGGCGACAACCTCGACGCCGCCATCGACACCTCACTCGACTACGTGCCACGCCTCATGCGCCCGGCCGTCAAGAAAGCACTCGGCCTATGAGCGAACACCTCGTCGCCGTCGCGGAAACCACCAAGCTGGCCCGCGTCCTCGGCATCACCGACGCCACCGAACTCGACTTCCTCGTCGACCTCCCACCCGCCGCCCTCCGCGAATTCCGCGAACGCGCCACCGACCTCCTCTTCGACCGCGACGCCAAACGCCTCAAAGGCATCGCCGCCGCCAGCACAATGGTCCCCGTCTCCATCAGCGCCAAAGTCGCCGAACGCGCCTTCGGACCCGTCCTCTGCGCCGCCACCGCCAGCACCGTCGACCCCCGACGCGCCATCGACATCGCCAAAGCACTCCCCGCACGCTTCCTCGCCGAATGCGCCGTCCAACTCGACCCACGCCGCACCGCCGACATCATCAGCGCCGTACCACCCACCATGGTCGCCGACGTCGCCCGCGAACTCCTCGCCCGCGGTGACCACATCACCATGGGCCGCTTCGTCCACGTCGTCGAAGAACCCGCACTCCGCGCCGCCGCACCCATCATGAGCGACGTCGACCTGCTCCGCATCGGCTTCCTACTCGAAAACAAATCCGCCATCGACAACGTCCTCCACATCGTCTCCGACCGTGTCGCAGGCGTCATCCGCGCCGCCGCCGAACAACACATGTGGTCCGAAGGCATCGACCTCCTCGACTCCATCGCACCCCACAACCGCGCCTGGATCGGCGACATCACCGCCGGACTCGGCGGCGACGTCCTCGACGCCCTCATCAACGCCGTCCGCGAACTCGACGCCTGGCCCACCCTGCTCCCCATCACCAGCGCCATGAGCCACGACAGCCTGCGACTCTTCGCCGAACGCCCCGCCGTCCACGACGAAACCGTCCTCACCGCCATCATGGACACCGCCCTGCACCACGGCCAATGGCGCGACCTACTCCCCCTCGCACCACACCTGCCACCGGAACAACTCGCCTTCGTCGCCGCCCGCGTCACCGCCGAATCCGACGACCGCCTCACCGAACTCATCCGCGAAGCCGACACCGCCGGACTCTGGCACGCCATGCTCCCCCTCGCCCTCGCCATGACCGACGAACACCGCCGCCGCATGGCCACACTCCCCGTCATGCAGGAACCCGACCTCCTCCGCGCTGTCATCACCAGCACCGCCGAGCACGAACTCTGGTCCCACGCACTCCCCCTCGTCGACGCCCTCCCCGACACCGCCACACCCACACTCGCCGCCTACATCGGCGACCTCACCCGCGAACACCTCCTCGCCGGACTCCTCGCCGCCTCCCGCAGCGACAACATCCACACCCTCATCGACATCGCCCTCGCCCAAAACCAAGACGGCCGCACCCGCGTCCTCGAACTCATCGACGACATGGACGACATCGAAGAATTCCTCTCCGCCCTCACCCCCGACACCCCCGAAGTCGTATGGGAAGCCCTCATCGCGGTACGCGACGAAATCCCCGCCACACTCCTCGGCCTACTCGCCGAACGATCCCGCGAACTCGCCCACGACCACATCGCCACCCAACTCGAACCAGCCACAGCCACAGCCACAGCCGAATAAGACTGCACCACAACGTGAATGGGTCCCGACCAGACTGGTCGGGACCCATTCACGTCAGCCATCGAGACCCTGAACTATCGCGAAATCTGTCGGCCCCCACCGCTACCCTGCAACCCATCACTTCCAGGTCGGCTCATGGAGGTCTCGACCGTGAAATTCCCCTGCCACAACCCACTATGCCGGAACGGCTGGCACACCACGCCGTACTGCAAGACAGCCCGTTACGGCCCCTGGTATCCCGGCAAGGGAAAACGACTACCCACCTACACCGCGACAATCTCCCCACGGTCAGCGTATGCCGCGCCGATCATCCCGCACCCCTCGCCATGGCCGTCCTCCCCACGCCAACCACCCCAACATCAAGCGCAGCGAAAAACGCCGACGATAGCTCGTCGCCTCGTCCTGAAAAACGTCACAATCCTCGTCACCCCGCTCCTAGTGCTCGCGATCGTGCTGCTGGTCGCCGCGCTCTAGCAGCCACCGACGGCGCTCATCACGGGCGATGCGACAATAGAGCGTCAACCACCCCCCGCACGAAGGAACACCGCACCCTCCGATGGCCGAACACAGCACCACGGAAACACTCTCCGACATCACGGCCATCGACCCCGACGAGCTGGCCATCTGCCTGCGCGTCCTCGAACAGGCCGGACAACTCGACAAAGAGCATCCGGACGCGATCACCGTGCAACGCGCCGTCGGCCACCTGTTCAAAATGTTCAAACAGCGCCGCCGCATGGCCTCCCGCGAAGCCGTCGCCACCGCCGACCGCCAGGTCATGTCCGCCACCGCCACGGCATCGCCCGATCGCATCGACGACGAGACCGCGGGCATCCTGATCAGCTCCAACACCGTCGGCGCCTCCGCGGGCACCCTGCTCAAAGCGCGACCCTGCTACATCTGCAAACAGCGCTACACCCGTGTCGACGCCTTCTACCACCAACTGTGCCCCGAATGCGCCGCCAAGAGCCACACCAAACGCGACGCCTCCACCGACCTCAGCGGCCGCCGCGCCCTGCTCACCGGCGGACGCGCCAAAATCGGCATGTACATCGCGCTGCGGCTCCTGCGCGACGGCGCGCACACCACCATCACCACCCGCTTCCCCAACGACGCCATCCGCCGCTTCACCGCCCAACCCGACAGCGCCGACTGGCTACACCGGCTGCGCATCGTCGGCATCGACCTGCGCGACCCCGCCCAGGTCGTCGCACTCGCCGATGACGTTGCCGCCCAAGGTCCGCTCGACATCATCATCAATAACGCGGCCCAGACCGTACGACGCTCCGCGGGCTCCTACAGCGCCCTCGTCGACGCCGAAAACGGCCCACTGCCCGCCGGTGAACTACCCGACGTCGTCACCTTCGGCAAGACCATGCAGGCACACCCCACCGCACTCACAGCCTCACTCACTCCCGATCTGACCGCCGCCGATATCACCGAACTCGCCCTCGTCGCGGGTTCGGCCACCCCCGACCGCATTTCGCGCGGCGTGGCCATCGACGCGGGCGGCCTGGTACCCGACCTCGCCCACACCAACAGCTGGGTGCAAACCGTCGCCGAGGTCGACGCGACCGAACTGCTCGAAGTCCAGCTCTGCAATTCGACCGCGCCATTCCTGCTGATCTCGCGTCTGCGCCCCGCCCTGGCCGCCTCACCCGCCCGCCGCAAATACATCGTCAACGTCTCCGCCATGGAGGGCGTCTTCAGCCGCGGATACAAGGGCCCCGGCCACCCGCACACCAATATGGCCAAGGCCGCGCTGAATATGCTCACCCGCACCAGCGCCCGCGAAATGTTCGAAACCGACGGCATTCTCATGACCGCCGTCGATACCGGCTGGATCACCGACGAACGCCCGCACTTCACCAAGGTCCGCCTCGCTGAGGAAGGGTTCCACGCTCCCCTCGACCTCGTCGACGGCGCGGCCCGCGTATACGACCCGATCGTCCAGGGCGAGGCCGGCACCGATCTCTTCGGAGTCTTCCTCAAGGACTACGAACCGTCCAACTGGTAGCCCTCTTCACCGCACAGACAGGAGGGGCCCGAACAGACCCCCTCCTGTCTGTGCGTCTTTTTGTGTCTTGATGGTGTGTGTATTGCCGATTCGAGAGTTGAGTTCTTTCATAAATAGATGCGCATATTGCCGTATAGATATTGTCATGGCCAAGAGAGCTATGGTCGGGGCTCCGACATGACCGTGTCGGAGCCCCGAGAGTTGCAGCACCACTGGATCTTTCGCGCATTCCCCCTGCGTAACGCCCCTCCCCCCGCTTTGCGGATAAGTACATTCCGGGGCTTCGCTCCCTCTGACGACCCAGGAGGCCGGTGCTGCTTCGGCACCGTGGCGGCATTGACCTGCCACTCCCCTGTGTCGATCCATGCGTGCCACGTCCGTCATCACATGTTTTGATGCGCATATCAGCATGGCGGTATCTGTTCAGGTGCGGGGATAATCGCGATAGCGGGTTACCGCGACCCACAGGAGAGCTCATGGGCGGCACAACGATTCGGTGGCTTCTGCGGGCGGTCGAGACGGCCGTTCGGTTGCCCACCTTCGCTCGCACCGGTCAGTTCGGTGATGGGCGGGAGGCGGCGGTGCGGGATCGGGTGCTCGCACGGATACCGGCCGGAGATCCGGATGCCGTGCTGGCCGCCATGGACGATTTCGCCCGGCACAGCAGCATGTTGGTGAATGTCGGGGATGAGAAGGGGCTGATCCTCGACGCCGCGGTGTCCAGGACGCGGCCCAAGGTGGTGTTGGAGCTCGGGACCTACTGCGGGTACAGCGCGGTGCGGATGGCTCGTGCACTCCCCCGGAACGCGCGGTTGGTATCGGTGGAGTTCTGTGCCGACAACGCGCGGGTGGCGCGCGCCATCATCGCGCACGCCGGTCTCGCCGATCGGGTGAGCGTCGTGGTGGGGACGATCGGCGACGGCGGCGAGACCGTCCAGCGCCTGGTCGACGAGCACCAATTCACGCCCGGGACCGTCGATTTCATCTTCATCGATCACGCCAAGCAGGCGTACCTGCCCGATCTGAAGACGATTCTGGAGGCCGGCTGGCTGCATCCGGGCACCGTGGTAGTCGCGGACAATGTGCGGATCCCCGGTGCTCCGGCCTACCTCGCGTATATGCGCGGGGAGAATGGACGCAGCTGGCGGACCGTGGAGCACCGCACCCACGTCGAGTATCAATCGTTGTTCGCCGATCTCGTGCTCGAGTCCGAGTACCTGGGCGCACCGGCCTAGTCTGGAGTCATGCCGTACCGGCTACTGGCCGATATCACCATGCTCGTGCACTTCGTGTTCGTGGCCTATGTGGTGGTGGGCGGGTTCATCGCCTGGCGGTGGCCGCGCACCATCTGGCTGCACCTGCTCGCGGTCGCCTGGGGATTCGGCACGGTTCTGTTCGCGGTCGACTGTCCGCTCACCGATCTGGAGAACTGGTCTCGACGACAGGCCGGAAGGGCGGGCCTGCCGCCGAGCGGATTCATCGACCACTACATCACCGGGGTGATCTACCCGCGCGACGCGTTGGAATTGGTGCGGCTGCTGGTGGCTGTCTGCGTAGTGCTGTCCTGGGCCGGGCTGTACGTGCTGTCGAGACGGCGGGCCACGAAATCGGCTACCGGTCCCACGTTTTCGGGCAGGTCCAGGTAGAAGTGGCGGCCGGGGAAGGTGCCGCGGTCGAAATCCCCGGACGTGTACTGGCTCCACTCCCCCGCCTGCGCCACCGTCGTCGTGGGGTCCTCGGTACTCACCAGAGCCGTGATCGGACAGCGCAGCCGCGGCCCCGGCTGATAGCGATACGTTTCGACGGCCTGGTAATCGGCACGCACGGCGGGTAGGACGAGTTCGGCGAGGCCGGGTTCGTCGCGCAGCATCTGTACCGCGGCAGCATCGTTGGCGAGGCGCTCCAGATCCGCGATCAGGTCGCTATCCGAACCCTGGTGCAGGCGGCCCGGTTCGGCGTAGGCGGGAACCGGTCGACCGGAGACGAAGAGTCGGGCCAGGTCACGGCCCGCCGCTTCCAGTTGCCGGGCGGTTTCGTAGGCGACGGTCGCGCCCATGCTGTGACCGAAGAGCGCCAGGCGAATTCCGCTGGGCCAGCGCAGTAGGTCCGCGGCGGCCTGCTCGGCGAGCGTGCAGAGGCTGGTGACGAGCGGGTCACCGAGGCGGTCCTGGCGGCCCGGGTACTGCACGGCGAATACTGCCGTGCCGGAGCCGAATTCCTGCGCCAGCGCGCGATAGGCGGTCACCGCGCCACCGCCGGGCGGGAAGCAGACCAGCACGGTCCGCGGGACCGGATCGGGCCGCAGCTGTCGTAGCCAAGCGGTACCGGTGAGATTCGCCACCAACGAGATTCTCCTTCGCGCAGTACTGTCGGACGGGTGGATACGTGTGCAGCGCTGGTCCGCGACTACGAGGCCGGGATAGGCGTCACCGCATCGAGTATGCCCGCACCACCGGATCCGGATACCAATCTGGCTGCCACGCTGCCGGTCTGGAGCCTCGCGGGCGGTGCGGTCGCGGCCTTCGCCGCCGCTACCGATCGCCGCCGTCAGGCCAGCGGGTTCGCGGAGGTGCCGCAGCGTCTGGAACCGGGTCGGGTGGCGGCCGCGTTCTCGAGTGAGAAGCTATTGCGCATCGACGGCGCGGGGATCGATCAATTCGCCGAGCTGTCCGGGTTCTTCCGTGCCGCCGACGGGTGGGTACGCACGCACGCCAACTACCCGCATCATCGAACTCGCCTGTTGGAAGCGTTGGCGCTGCCCGCCGATAGTGGGCGCGAGGACCTCGTGGCACGGATCGCCGGACTGCCCGCCGCCGATATCGAGGCTCGGGCCGATGAATTCGGTGCGATCGCCGTGCGGGTGCGGTCGGAGCAGGAGTGGGCCGACAGCCCGCAGGGGAAGGCCGCCGCGGCCGGGCCGCTGGTGGCGGTTGACCGGCGCGGGGATCGGGACGAATTCGAAACGGTCGGCGCGGCAACGCAGATGCTGCCGTTGCGCGGCGTGCGAGTGCTCGACCTGACACGGGTCATCGCCGGACCGGTGGCCACCCGGGCGCTCGCGCTGCTGGGTGCGGATGTGCTGCGGATCGATCCGCCGGGACTACCGGAAATTCCGTGGCAGTACCTCGACGTCTGTCAGGGCAAACGGTCCACGCTGCTCGACCTGCGCGCCGATCGCGCGGTCTTCGACGAATTGCTGCGCACCGCCGATGTTCTCGTCACCGGGTATCGACCGGGGGCGCTGGAAGCGGCCGGGTTGGATGCCGCCGGACTGCGGCCCGGGATCGTGCACGCACGGGTCAGTGCCTGGGGTGAGACGGGGCCGTGGGGTGCACGGCGTGGTTTCGACAGCATTGTGCAGGCCGCCTCGGGGATTTCGCTCATCGAGGGCACGCAACAGCATTCGGGTGGTGGGTCGCCGGTGGGCGCACTGCCCGCGCAGGCGCTCGATCATGCCAGCGGATATCTACTGGCGGCCGGTGTCGTCGACGCATTGGATGCGCGCGAGCGTGATGGGGTCGGTCGCGATGTGCGAGTGGCGCTGGCGCGCACCGCATCCTGGTTACTCGACGCGCCTGGCCGGCTCTCCGAGCACGCACCCGCGCGCCTGCCCACTGTGGACTTCACGGCCGCGCACGACGCGGTCGTCACGGCGGTACCGGCACTCACGGAATATCCCGACTATCCCTGGCCCGCTCCGCCGTACGGCGGGAACGAGCCCGCCTGGCGGGCCGGCTAGTCGTCGATGCCGCCCCGCGACCGGAACCGGGCGTAGCGACCGGCCGATAACCTATCGGATGCCCCGATCTTACTGTGCGGGTATCTTTTTCGCGTTCCCTTCGATCGGGTCCCGTGTCGCTGCGCGGCCGCGTACGCTCGGGATTCTCGGACGGCCGTGCGCCACATCGGTTGTTGCGATCCATGACCCCTGCCCGCATGTTCCGAGGGCGGGCCATGCGACCGCGAGACCCCGTTGACCAGACTGGACGTCGGCTCCCAACCGGGCCGTCACCCGGGTGCCAACGCCGGACCGCAACCGGATCACAGGGTGATCAAGATCGTGAACGTGCACCTGTTCATACATCTCGAGATTCCTGAATTTCCAGTGTCCACCAGGCGTTTGTAGCGTTAATAGATGGGATCCTGAAACCGACATCGTCAGTACCGACAGCCTTGCCGGCGCGGCAGATGGAGGACGTCATCGTGGACACGCCTGGGCCCTTGCTCACCGCCACGGATGGCGGCACTGCCAAGGTGGGGAAGCGGGAATGGGCAGGATTGGCGGTGCTGGCCCTGGCGTGCCTCGTGTACTCCATGGACCTCACGGTTCTCCATCTCGCTGTACCACAGATCAGCGCCCAATTGCGGCCCACCAGTTCGCAATTGCTCTGGATCATCGACGTCTATGGGTTCCTGGTGGCGGGTTTGCTGCTCACCATGGGCGGGGTCGGCGATCGGATCGGACGCCGACGACTACTCATGGTGGGGGCGGCGGCCTTCGCCGTGGTGTCGATTATCGCCGCGTTCGCGACCTCGGCTCCGGTGCTGATCGGCTGCCGCGCGCTACTCGGCGTCGCGGGGGCGACGCTCGCGCCCTCGACACTGTCGTTGATCTTCACCATGTTTCCCGATGCCGTGCAACGACAGGTGGCCATCGGCGTCTGGGTGGGGTCCTACTCGGTCGGCGGGGCCATCGGCCCCCTGGCCGGTGGACTCATGCTCGAACACTTCTGGTGGGGTTCGGTTTTCCTATTGGCGGTGCCGGTTATGGTGCTGCTCATCGTGCTGGCGCCCCGGGTGCTGCCGGAGTACCGGGATCCGGACGCGCATCGCCTGGACCCACTCAGCGCCGTACTGTGCACGGGCGCCATGCTTTTGGTCGTCCTGGGAATGAAAACAGCCGCCCAGGACGGGGTGGGCGGGTCCGCAGTACCGGCCCTGCTGGCCGGTCTGTTGGTCGGCATGGTCTTCGTACGGCGGCAATTGTCCTCGCCCGACCCCATGCTGAATCTGCGACTATTCCGGTTCGGCACCTTCCGGACCGCACTGGCCATCAATATGCTCGCTATCTTCGTGGCGTTCGGCTACTTCCTGTTCGTGGCGCAGTATTTCCAACTGGTGCTGGATATGTCGCCGCTGCGGGCCGGGCTGGCGACCATCCCCGCCGGGTTGGGGTTCATGATCGGCTCCCAGCTGGGACCGCGGATCGGGCGCCATGTGCGCCCGGCGTACATCATCGGCGGCGGGATGGCGATGGCGGCGGTGGGGTTGCTCCTGCTGACCCAGCTCGACATTACCGACGGTGTGCCCCTCACCATCGCGGCATCACTGCTGGTGTCATTCGGCCTGGCACCGGTTTTCGGCATTACCACCGAACTCATTGTCGGGTCGGCGCCGCCGGAGCAGGCCGGGGCCGCATCCGGACTGTCGGAGACCGGGGCCGAATTCGGTGGGGCGCTCGGTATCTCGATACTGGGCAGTATCAGTATCGCCATCTACCGGACCCAGCTGGCCGACAAACTGCCCTACGGGCTGCGTGACGCCGATGCCGATACCGCCCGCGACACCCTCGGTGCGGCAATCGATGTCGCCCACGGGCTACCCGGAGATCTGGGAACGGCGGTCGCCCATGCCGCCAAACACGCCTTCCTGACCGGCATGCATGTCACGGCCGCCATTGCCGCGGGGGCCGCGCTGGTGCTGGCCGTGCTCGCGGTTTCGCGGCTGCGGAATATTCCGCCCGGCTAGCGATTACCTCCCGGCGAGCGCTTTCACGGCAAGCGCGAAATCGTTACCGTCCATCAGGTCACCGGTGGGGGCGATCAGCGACAGCACCGCGATCCCTTGGAACACCCCGAAATACAATTTCGCCACCGCCTTCGCCTCGGCCTCCGACAGCTCCGGATACACCTCACTCACGGTGGTGGCGAGATCGACGTGCGCCCGGTCCACGGTCTCGGCCATGAACTGTTGCGATTCCTCCGAACGCGCGATGCGCACGGCGTTTTCGAAGCTCAGCAGTATTTCGTCGCGGTGCCGCAGCACGGCATCGACCATGCCGTCCCAGCTGAAAGGTGCCGATTCCGCGAGCGACCGCCCCTCCCCCGCGGTCCTGATCGCGGCTTCGAAGGCGTCACCGACGCTGGTGCCCATGGTTTCGGTGAGCGCCTCGGTGATCAGGCGGTCCTTGGAGCCGAAGTGATAGCCGATGGCCGCGAGGCTCACCCCCGCGGCCGAGGCGATATCGCGGGCGGTGACCTTGGCCAATCCGCGCTCCAGAATCGCCTTCCGCGCACCTGCCATCAGATCTTCTCGGTTTCCCATACCGCCAATCTACCAGCGTCTTAGACATTTGTTCTAGACATACGTATCAAAGTCTGTTAGACATATGTCTTAGACAAACGTTCTTCACCGAGGGAGTCACCTGATGAGCACCACGACGCCGAATCTCCGGATCCTGATCAGCGGCGGCGGCATCGCCGGTAATGCCGTTGCCCTGCAACTGCTTCGCGCCGGAGTCAGCACCACCGTGGTGGAGCGCTCCCCCGCACCGCGCCCCGGCGGACAGGCGGTGGACCTGCGCGGACCCAGCCGCGAAATCGCCGAGCGCATGGGACTGATGGCCGGCATCCGCAAATACCAGCTGCATGAGGAAGGTATGGCTCTCGTCAACCGCAAGGGTGACACCCTCTACCGGATGCCCGCCGATATGTTCGACGGTAAGGGCCCCGTGGCCGAGATCGAGATATCGCGCGGTGATCTGAACCAGGTGCTGCTGACCGAGATCGCCAATGTCGGAGGCGAACTCGACTACCGCTACGGCGAGTGGGTATCGGCGCTCACGCAGGACGACAGCGGGGTCGAGGTCACCTTCGCCTCCGGTGTGACCGAACGTTTCGACCTGGTGGTCGGTGCGGACGGCGTGCACTCGGCCACCCGCAGGCTCGCCTTCGGCCCGGAGGAGGAATTCACCACCTATCTGGGCGGGTACATGTCCTTCTTCACCCTGCCGACACCGGCGGGAGTGGAACCGAACTGGATGACCACGCATGCCATCCCGAATGCCTCGGTCGGCATTCGTCCGGACGCCGACCCGTCCACCTGCAAGGCCATCATTACGCTGCGGACCGAGGTGAACCCGGCACTGCGTCGCGATGTGGCGGCGCAGCAGCGGCTCATTCGCGCCATGCTGGCCGATGCGGGCTGGCTGGCTCCGACCGTGCTGGCGGCCATGCCCGATTCGACCGACTTCTACTTCGACGAGCTCGATCGCGTGGATATGCCGAGCCTGTCGGCCGGTCGGGTCACGCTGCTGGGCGACGCCGGTTTCTGCGGATCGCCGATGACCGGTATGGGTACCGCCATGGCGATTGTCGGCGCGTATATCCTCGCCGGTGAAATCGCCGCCACCCCCGGCGATCTCGCCGGAGCGCTGGCGCGATACGAGGCGGCGGTGACGCCGTTCCTCGATTCGGCCAAGGAGCTGCCGGGCGGCGGACTCTCGATGATGCTGCCGAAGAGCGAGTTCGGCCTGCGGGCGGCCCAGACCGTGGGCAAGCTCATGACAACGCGGCTCTTCCGCCCGGTCGTGATGAAGATGGTGAGTAAGACCGATGACTACGAGGTGCCGTCCTACTGAGCCGGACTAGGCTCGGACCGTGCGGCAGAAGATCATCATGGACGTCGATACCGGTATCGATGACTCGCTGGCCCTGCTCTATCTCCTCGCCTCCCCCGAGGCCGAGATCATCGGCATCGCCGCCACCGCGGGCAATGTGCCCGCGGCACAGGTGGCGGCCAACACCCTGGCCTGGCTGGATGTGTGCCGGGTCGGGGATATCGAAGTGGCACTGGGTGCGGCGGAACCCTTGGCGATTCCGCTGCGCACCACCGAGGACACCCATGGGCCGCAGGGTGTGGGGTACGCGGAACTGCCCTTGTCGGAGCGATCCGTTTCCTCGCGGTCAGCAGCACAGCTGTGGGTTGATCTGGCACGGGCCCATCCCGGCGAGATAATCGGTCTGTGCACCGGGCCGCTCACCAATCTGGCGCTGGCGCTGCGACTGGAACCCGCGCTGCCACAACTGCTCCAGCGGCTGGTGATCATGGGCGGGGCGTTCAATCACCCGGGGAATACGACACCCACCAATGAGTGGAACGTGCACGTCGATCCGGAGGCCGCCAAGGAGGTGTTCGACGCCTTTTCCGCCGCACCCCCGCGGCGGCGGCCCATCGTCTGCGCGTTGGACATTACCGAGACGATCGAGATGCGGCCGAAACACCTGGTACTGCTGGGCGAGCGGGCAGGCAGTACGCCGGTGGAGACCGTGACCGAGAGCGATCCGCCGCAGGCGCGATCGGCGGCGAGCAATCCGATCATTCGCTACTTCACCGATGCGGTGCGGTTCTACTTCGACTTCCACCGCCTGTACGACCAGGGGTATCTGGCGCATATGCACGATCCGTTCGCCGCGGCGGTCGCTCTGGATCCGCGACTGGCCGTCACCCGACCCGCCACAGTCGATGTTGAACTGGTCGGTAGCATCACTCGGGCAACCACCGTCGCCGACTGGACCGGAATGTGGGGCCGCGATCCCAACGCCGACATTGTGATCGGCACGGATCCGGACCAGTTCTTCGATCGCCTCATTACGCGAGTCGGCGACTATGCCCGCGCGGTCTACCCGCCTCAGCACGAATAAGGAGCCCCGGTGACCGGCGGAACCGAGAACGACTACATCGCCGAGTTCCGGGCTCGGCTCGGGCTGCCCGCCATTATCGATATCCATACTCATTTCATGCCCGAGCAGGTCATGCGCAAGGTGTGGGCGTACTTCGACTCGGCCGGGCCGCTCACCGCGGGCCGCACCTGGCCCATCACCTACCGCGACGAGGAACAGGTGCGCCTGAAGACATTGCGCGGGTTCGGCGTTCGTGCCTTCACCTCGCTCGTCTATCCGCACAAGCCGGAGATGGCGGCCTGGCTCAACGAGTGGACCGCGGACTTCGCCTCCCGCACGCCCGACTGCCTGCACACGGCGACCTTCTACCCCGAGCGCCATGCCGCCGGTTACGTCGAGGCGGCCATCGAGGCCGGGGCGCGCATCTTCAAGGTGCACGTGCAGGTCGGCCATTTCGATCCCGGCGATCCCCTGCTGAACGGCGTCTGGGATCTGTTGCAGGAAACCGGGATTCCGATCCTCATCCACTGCGGATCCGGTCCCGCCGCCGGTGAGTACACCGGTCCCGAGCCGATTGTCGATCTGCTGCGCCGGTTTCCACGCCTGCGGCTGATCATCGCCCACATGGGCGCTCCGGAATACACCGAATTCCTCGATATCGCCCAGCGATTCGAGAGTGTCCACTTCGACACCACCATGAACTTCACCGACTTCTTCGAAGCCGCGGACCCCTTCCCACCCGGTGAACGCGCGCGGTTGCGGGACTTCTCCGACCGGATCATGTTCGGCAGCGACTTCCCGAATATCCCGTACACCTACAGTCACGCGCTGTCCGCGCTGGAGCGTCTCGAACTCGGTGACGATTGGCTGCGCAAGGTGTGCCACGACAACGCGGCCCGATTGTTCGATCTGAGCTAGTCGGCGACCGCGCTGCGGCGTTCGAGGATGACCGTGTCACGCCAGACGCCGTCGAGCTGGGCGATGCGTTCGCGGACCCCCAGGGTGCGGAATCCGGCCTGGTGGTGCAGGGCGATACTGACGCGGTTCTCCGGGAAGATCGAGGTTTGCAGGGTCCACAGCCCGGCCTGATCGGCCGCGATGACCGTGGTGCGGAGCAGGGCTTTGCCGACGCCGCGGCCGCGCATCCCGTCGGCGACATAGACCGAGGTTTCGGCGACACCGCGATAGCAGTCACGGGTCGAGGCCGCGGAGAGGGCTGCCCAACCGACGACTTCGCCATCGATTTCGGCGACCCACCGATGGTCGGGTAGCCACTGGGCATCGAGTTCCTCGCGGGTGGGGACCTCGGTGGCGAAAGTGGCGTTGCGCGTGGCGATTCCCTCGCCGTAGATGCGGCGGACCGCCTCCCAGTCCGCAGCGGTCGGAGCGCGGACGGATACGTCGGCCGGAACGTCGTCGGGGCAGCACGGCTGTGGCGGCAGCACACCCATCACCGCGTCCGCGGCATGCGGCAGGCCGGTGCAACAGGCGGGATTGACCGCGACAACGGTGCTGGTGCGGTCCTTGTGGACATTGACGAAACCGACCTCGGCCAGTTTACGAACGTGATGGGAGACCGTGGGCTGTCCGATACCGAGTGCTTCGGCGAGTTCGCCGACGGTGATACCGGTGGGGCGGGTGGCGACGTGGTGCAGCAGGCGGACCCGGGTCGGGTCGGCCAGGCAGGCGAACCAGCCCGCGTAGGTGGTGGCATCGGCGACGGGCAGCGCGTCGACGCGGGGGTCGGTGCGTACGACCGGCATGTCCAGCGATGTCATGACCCCACTATATCGATTCACATCGATGGTTGCGTTCATCGACGCTCGTCGATACAGTTCATGGCAATTAATCGATGAGCATCGATGAAAGGATTCTCTGATGAACGAACTGCCTGTGGTCGTGGTGGGTGCCGGGCCGATCGGACTGGCGGCGGCAGCCGAACTGCGTGAGCGCGGGTTGGCACCGTTGGTATTCGAACGCGGCCAGACCGCCGGTGCGGCGGTGGCCGAATGGAATCATGTGCGGTTGTTCTCCCGATGGGGTGAGCTGGTCGCACCGGCCGCCCGTCGCCTGCTGGACGGCACCGGATGGTCCGCGCCGCCCGCGGATTCGTATCCGACCGGACGCGAGTGGGCCGACGAGTATCTGGTACCGCTGGCGAAGTCCCTCGGCGAGGACGTCGTTCGCGTCGGTGTCGAGGTCGTCGGGATAGCGCGACGGGGCCGCGATCGAGTCGTCGACGCCGGACGCGACAGCGAGCCGCTGTCGGTCCACCTGCGGCACACCGACGGTCGCGAGGAACGCGTCCTGGCGCGCGCCGTGGTCGATGCTTCCGGGACCTGGGGCGGCCCGAACCCGCTCGGCGGCGAAGGGCTGCCCGCACTCGGGGAAATTCCCGCGGCCCAGGTGATCTCATACCGCGTGCCGGATCTCGAGGACGAGCGGGTGCGGGCCCGCTATGCCGGTGCGCACACGGTCATCGCGGGCAGCGGGCACTCGGCGTTGACCGCGCTCATCGTGCTGGCCGAGCTGGCCGAGCAGGCCCCCGGCACCCGCATTTCCTGGGTACTGCGCCGCGGCGAGGTCGGTAATACCTTCGGTGGCGGCGCCTCCGACGAACTGCCCGCACGTGGCGCCCTGGGGCTGCGCGCCAAGCAGGCCGTCGATGCCGGATTGCTCACGGTGGTCACCGGATTCCGCACCGCCGCGGTCGAACCCGGCGACAATGGACAGGTGGTGCTGGTTTCCGAGGCAGGTGAGCGGCTGGCGGGAGTCGATCACGTGGTGGCGCTGACCGGATTCCGTCCGGAATTGGCGTGGCTGTCGGAGATCCGGCTCGGCCTCGATCCGGTCCTGCAGGCCCCGATCGGGTTGGCACCTTTGATCGATCCGAATGTGCACTCCTGTGGGACGGTGTATCCGCATGGGGTGAAAGAGCTTACGCATCCGGAGCCGGGGTTCTATCTCGCCGGAATGAAGAGTTACGGCCGCGCGCCGACATTTCTGGCGCTGACCGGGTATGAGCAGGTGCGCAGTATCGCGGCCGAATTGGCCGGTGATCATGAGTCCGCGGCCCGGGTCGAGCTGACCTTGCCCGAGACCGGGGTGTGCGGTGGTGCCGGGAACTTCGATGATCCCGAGGCCGCGGCGGGCGATGGCGGGTGTTGCGCCGCCCCGGCACTGATCACGGTCGGTGCGGCGCGGGACAACTGATCCTTCGATGTCCGACCTCGACATCGATTCGCGGACCGGCACTCTCCCCCGTGCCGGTCTGCGGCGGGTATTGGCGGTGCTGTGCCTGACCGAGATCACCAGCTGGGGCATTCTCTTCTACGCGTTCCCCGTGCTGGCGGTGTCGATCACCCGCGATACCGGCTGGTCCATGCCGATGATCACTGCGGCGTTCTCGCTCGGCCAGCTCGCCGCCGCGTTCACGGGGATACCGGTCGGCCGCACGCTGGACCGCATCGGACCTCGTGCCGTGATGACCTCCGGTTCGGTGCTCGCCGTCGCCGCACTGCTGGTGATAGCGCTGGCACCGAATCTCGGTGTGTTCTACGCGGGTTGGTTCGCCGCGGGGGTGTCCATGGGCGCGGTGCTGTATCCGCCCGCGTTCGCGGCGCTGACGCGCTGGTGGGGTGAGGATCGGGTGAAAGCCCTGATGGTCCTCACCCTCGCCGGTGGGTTGGCCAGTACGGTGTTCGCGCCGCTGACCGCTGTGCTCGACGAGCGCACCGATTGGCGCACCGTCTATTTGGTACTCGCCGCGGTTCTCGCGATCGTGACGATCCCCGGGCACTGGTTCGGTTTGGGTGGCCCGTGGCCGCACCCGCCGGCCCCGCTCCATGACGGCTTCGACGACCACGCCGCCATCGCGCGCAGCCCCGCCTTCATCGTGCTGGCTATCGCGCTGTGCCTGGGCGCGTTCACCACGGCGGCCGGAGTGTTCAATCTCGTTCCGCTGTTGCAGGAACGGGGCTTCTCCCCCACCCTGGCGGCGGTCGCGCTCGGACTGGGCGGTACCGGACAGGTACTGGGCCGCATCGGCTACCTCCCGCTCTCCGCGCGCAGCACCGTCACCTTCCGCACGGTCGCCGTCCTCGTCGCGACCGTGGCGGCCACCGCGCTGCTCGGCCTCGCCACCGGCGTGCTGGCATTGATCGCGGTATCGGTCGGCGCGGGACTGGTCCGCGGAATTTTCACCCTGGTCAAGGCCACCGCGGTCACCGATCGCTGGGGCGCGACGCATTACGGGCGGCTCAACGGTCTGCTGTGGGCGCCCGTGGTGGTCGTGATGGCGCTCGGCCCCTGGGCGGGCACCGCGCTGTCGGCGGCGACCGGCAGTTACGCTCGCGCGTATCTGGTCCTCGCCGCCATTTCCCTGGTAGCCGTCCTGGCCGGCAGTGCCGCAGGACGTATCCCACCGGAACAGCTCGGTGCCCGCGTCATCCGACGTTCGGGGAGATCAGGCGGGCTGATCACCGTCCGGCTCCGCCTGGTCCGACGGCGTGCCGAACCAGCTGGTGAGGGCTTCGCGCAGCGCGGGCTCGGCGGTATCGACCGCTTCGTCGATGGTTGCGGCCCAGGCGATGTGGGCGTCCGGGCGGATCAGTAGGGCGTCGGCCGGCCGGTCATCGGTCTTGGCCGTCCGGATATCGACGCGATCCTGCCAGCCTGCCGCGACCTCCCGCAGGTCCGGACGGTCGGCGAGGACTAGCAGGACCGGCCGTGCGGAGTGCATGAGTTCGGCGACACTGATGACGCCCTGATCGGTGTGCAGCGTGAGGTCGGGTGCGAAGGTGCCCACCAAGACGTGGTCGGAGCCCGGCATCGGATAGCGGATATCGTTGTGGCCGACCAGGTCTCCCATCCGTCGCAGTGCGGGCTCATCGGCCAACAGTTCCTGGAAGACCTGCCGCAACGCGTCGTCGGCCGCGTCGTGTCCACGCCGCAGGGCCGCCTGGGCACGGGACTGCAGCTGTGCGCGGGTGCCCGCGTAGTGGCGTTCGTCGTGGTAGGTCTCCACCAGCCCGGTCGGCGCCCAACCGTGGATATCCGCACCCAACTTCCACGCGAGATTGACCGAATCGAGCATGCCGACATTGAGCGCGGTACCGGTAGGCGGCTGCGCATGCCGCTCCAATACCAGCGACCGCACACCCGCCAGACTCAACTCACCAGCCAGCATCAGGCCCGCCGGGCCCGCCCCCACAATGATCACATCGGTATCCAGCACATCCTGCTCCCCTCCGAGTCCCTCGACGCGTCCCCGCTCGTTCCGGTCGTCGACACCAACACGCATTCAGGTACTCCCATTTCCGCAGGTTCTGATCCAGCCCAGCGATTCTGCGGCATCCCCCGGGCCTTGCCGCAATCCCCCTGGTGCGCTATATGTTGGAAGGGGCAGGAGAACGGATCCGGCACTCACCGCAGTAGCCACGTTGATCAGCAGCACTCCCCCATTCACTGATCCCGACAGCGCGGCCCGCCGGTGTCCGAAGCCCTCCCATCAATCCCCCACTAGAACAACTGAAGTGGGTGCTGGACGCGCGCGACAGCTATTCGCCGGACAGAGCCTCCCGAATGGCATGGACGGCGGCTATGCGGCGCAGAATTCATTGCCCTCCGGGTCTCGCATAACCCACCAGTGACCGGCGGGGCCCTGGTCGACCTCGCGGACACGGGTCGCTCCCAGGGCCTCCAATCGGTCTACCAGGGTGGCGAGATCGACGGGCCCGCTGTGGATATCGATATGCAGGCGGTTCTTGACGGTCTTCTTCTCGGGGACATCCTGGAAGAGCAGGCGACGGCCCTGGCCGACGCCACTGGTCTGGTCGAACGGGTCGTCGGGGTGGCGGATTCCGGCGTAGCCGCGGAAGATCTTGCGGCCGTTGTGCTCGGCTACCGCCCGCTCGGGCAGATGCCCGGCGGCGAGTAGCTGTTCGATCAGCGCCGTGGGGTCCTCGACCTCGTATTCGAGGGCGGCGGCCCAGAAATCGGCGAGGGTGGGGGCGTTTCCGCTGTCGATGATCAGCTTCCAACTCAGTGCCATGGGAAGCCATTCTTCATGATTGGGCCCGATCTCAGCGGAAGGGGCGAACAGCAATTCTCCACGCTGATTCCGCGGGGAAATAGAGTCTTTGGACCATGCCGCTGGACCACGCGGTCAGGATAGGTTGGTCGTCTCGCTACCGACAGATCGGACGCGGTCATGATCAGGGTGTTTCTAGTCGACGATCACGAGATCGTTCGGCGCGGGTTGATCGACCTGCTCGAGGAGGACCCCGATCTCACGGTCGTCGGGGAGGCCGGGGATGTGGCGCAGGCATTGGCTCGAATCCCGGCACTGCGGCCCGATGTGGCGGTATTGGATGTACGCCTGCCCGATGGGAACGGAATCGAGCTCTGCCGAGAGTTATTGTCC
Organism: Nocardia uniformis NBRC 13702; assembly: GCF_001613345.1. Classification (GTDB taxonomy): domain Bacteria; phylum Actinomycetota; class Actinomycetes; order Mycobacteriales; family Mycobacteriaceae; genus Nocardia; species Nocardia uniformis. Next base: position 69,299 of record NZ_BDCE01000039.1, read on the forward strand.
CGGCTGGATGACCTGCGCTGTCTGATCCTCACCTCATACACCGATGAGCAGGCCATGATGGATGCCATTCTGGCCGGGGCCAGTGGATATGTGGTCAAGGACATCAAGGGGATGGAATTGGCCAAGGCCATCAAGGAGGTCGGTGCCGGGCGGTCCCTGCTCGACAACCGGGCGGCGGCGGCATTGATGGAGCGAATGCGTCGCAGTACACATCCGCCGGACGGGCCGTGGATGGGACTCACCGAGCAGGAGCGCAAGCTGCTGGATCTGCTCGGGGACGGGCTGACCAATCGACAGATCGCCGAGCGAATGTTCCTGGCGGAGAAGACCGTCAAGAACTATGTGTCGCGATTGTTGAACAAGCTCGGGATGGAGCGGCGGACGCAGGCGGCGGTACTGGCTTCGAGATTACGGTCCAGATCGCGGTGACGCTATGCCCCGGTCGCGCGCCGGAAAGCCGCGACGGCCGTCGGCAGGGTCGGATAGAGATGCTCCGCCCCGATACGGTCCACCAGGCCCGCCGCCTCGAGAGCGACACGCAGGTCCTGTTTGACCCGGGCCATCGCGAAAACGATGTCCCGGGACGCCAATTCGGCCCGTAGTTGTTCGAGTGCGTCGAGTGCGGTGAGGTCTACTTCCACATTGGCCTCGGCATTGAGCACGAACCAGCGGACCGGAACCCGGAGGTCGCGCGGTAGCAACTGTTCGGACAGGGTCACCGCCGCCAACGCACGGTGCCGGAAGTCCTCGGCATTGGCGAAGCACAGCGGCGTGTCATAGCGGTAGACCACCAGGCCGGGAACGGGTTTCGCCTCCGGGTAGTCGTCGATATCGTGCATACCCGCCATCCCCGGAACGAACGCCTGGATAGCGTCATGACCGCGGGCCACCCGGCGGAGCAGATCCAGGATGGACAGGGCGACGGCGATGCCCACCCCGTAGAGGACGCCGAACACCAGCACGGCCAGGGTGGTGCTCAGGGCGAGCACGAGTTCACTGCGGCGGAAGTGCGCGATGCGGCGGAACTCGGGAAGGTCGATCAGGCGCAGGGCCGCGTACACCACCAGCGCACCCAGCGCCGCCGTCGGGAATTCGGCGAGAATACCGCGCGCGCCGAACAGAACGATGAGGACCGTGCCGAGCGCCACCACCGAATAGGCTTGTGTGCGAGCACCGGCGGCATCGGCGATGGTGGTGCGGCTGGCGCTGCAACTGACCGGAAAGCCGTGCAGCACACCGGATGCCAGGTTGGTCGCGCCGAGTGCGCCGAGTTCCACGTTGGCATTGGTGCGTTCACCGTGACGAGCCGCGAAAGCGCGGGCGGTGAGTGCGTTATCGGAGAACCCGACCAGCGCAATCCCGATGGCGGGCAAGAACAACAGGGAGAGATCGGAGACGGCGACTCCCGCGACTCCCGGCACCGGTATACCGGCCGGGACCGCCCCCACCACGCGAATACCGCGCTCGCTCAGCGAGAAGACCCCGACCACCAGCGAAGCACCCAGCACCGAGAGCAATGGCCCGGGCGCACGCGGCACCCACCGCCTCAGCGCCAGCAGTCCGGCCAGCACAACAAGAGCCAGTATCGTTGTGGGCCAGTGCACTTGGTTGATATTCGACAGGAATGAGCGCACCTGACGCGGAATCGTGCCACCGTCCACGCGCACCCCGGTCACCGTGCCCAACTGACTGGCGATCATGACACCCGCGGTCCCCGCCAAGTACCCCACCAGCACCGGTTTGGAGAGGAGTTCGGCGAGGACACCGAGGCGCGCGATGGATCCGACGACACAGATCGCTCCCACCAGCAGCGCGAGCATTGCCGCCAGTGCGGCGTATCGGCTCGGATCGCCCGCCGCGAGCGGGGCCAGGGTGACCGCGGTGAGCAGCGCCGTCGTCGACTCCGGGCCGACGGACAGCCGCCGCGACGACCCGAGGAATACGTACACGGCCAGCGGGCCCAGTGCGGCCCACAGTCCCGTCACCGGCGGGAGTCCCGCCACGGCCGCATACGCCATGACCTGTGGGACCAAATACGCGGCGACTGTGACCCCGGCCAGCACATCGGGCCGCAGCCACGCCCGCTGATAGCCCCGGAACTGTTCGAGTCCCGGAAGAAAACGCGCCGGACCAGTGATCATCAGATCCAGACAGTACCGCGCGACGCGCCCGCCGCCCGGGAGCACCGCACACCTACCGGACTGTGCCGCCGTCCCCGTTGCCGGGCGCGGTGTGCTCGCGGGCCAGCGAGAGCATGGCCAACCCGGCATCCCTGATCACGATATCGAGCCCGTCCAGGATTTCGCCGACCGCGGTACCGGCCGCTCGCATCCGCTCCGGCGCGGGATCGGGATGGTCGATCTCGGCCCGCAGGGTATGCAACCGGAGGCCGATGTCGAACAGTCGCCGGATGAGACGGTCGTTCGAATCCATATAGGCCGCCTGGCTGTCCGCCAGTCGCGTCGGGTCGAAGTCTCCGGACCGGGGTGGCGGGATCGGCGGCGAGGCATCGGTCAAGCTCGCCTCCTCCAGGCACGCTGCGCTCCTGAGCCGCACGTCGGGACCCGGGAATGTGTCACGCATATCGTACGCTCCAACCGTCCGGGACAGATGGACTCCGCCGGGCGCAATTTCGCTCCCCCGCACCACAAATCATGCGTCCGCACTTTTTCGAGAACGGGTCCGTCACGAGTCCGGAAAACATGGAATACTTCGTGTCCCAGCGGGAATGCGGTCGCATACCGATGGTGGAGAGAGTTTGTGGGGTGTTGCCGTGCATGAGGAACTTCAGCCGCGGGAACTGTCGACATCGGATTCGCTGCGACTGCTGGGCAGTGTGCGGTTCGGGCGAGTGGCATTCTCGCGGTACGCCCTACCCACCATCCGGCCGGTGAACCATCTGGTGGAGGGCGGGCTGATCGTCATCCACGCCAATCCGGGCATCACCCTGTCGTCGGACCGGCAGGTGGTGGCCTACGAGGCCGACACCATCGACCACGATACGCAGCATGGATGGTGCGTTATCGTCACCGGAACCGCGGAGGAGGTGACCGACCCGAGCGAACTCGCGCACTATCGCCGACTGCTCCCCACCACCCTGCCCGGACCCCGGCACCGAATAGTGCGGATCCGCCCCGATTTCATTACCGGCGTGGAATATGTTCCCGCCGACGACAATTGATTTCGGGCGCACCGAATTCGCACTACATTGCGATCCGGCGGTCAGCTCGGGTTCCCGTCGAACGCGTTCAGGATTTCCTCGGCCGCCAGCGCCGGGGTGAGCGAGCCGTCGCGCACCTGCTTCTCCACCTGTGTGCGCAGGGATTTCACATTCGGATTGTCGGTGAGGCGGCGTAAAAGCTGGTCGTGCACCATATTCCAGGTCCAGTCGACCTGCTGACGGCGGCGCTTCTCGGCGAACTCCCCCGCTTCGGTGAGTACGCGGCGGTGTTCGAGGACGGTATCCCAGAACTTGTCCAGACCGACGCCCTCGAGGCCGCTCATGGTGATTACCGGTGGGTGCCACAGCGATTCGCGCGGATGGATCAGTCGCATGGCCCCGCTCAGCTCGCGCGCCGCCGCCGTGGCCTCCATCTCGTGTTTGCCGTCGGCCTTATTGACCGCCACCAGGTCGGCGAGTTCGAGAACGCCCTTCTTGATGCCCTGCAATTGGTCGCCGGTGCGAGCCAGCGTCAGGAAGGTGAACACGTCGACCATATTGGCGACGGTGACCTCGGATTGGCCGACGCCGACCGTCTCCACCAGGATGACGTCGTAGCCCGCCGCTTCCAGCAGGACAATGGTTTCGCGGGTCGCCTTGGCGACGCCGCCGAGGGTGCCCGCGGTGGGCGATGGGCGAATGAAGGCGTCGCGTTCCACCGACAGTCGTGCCATCCGGGTCTTATCGCCGAGGATGGAGCCGCCGGTGCGCGTCGAGGACGGGTCGACCGCCAGCACCGCGACCTTGTGGCCGTCCGCGATGAGCCGCATACCGAGCGAGTCGATGAAGGTCGACTTGCCGACGCCCGGAACACCGGTGATACCTACGCGATTGGACACCACCGCATCCGCGCCGGGGGTAACCCGCAGCAGCAGTTGCTGTGCCAGTTCCCGATGGTCGGCGCGGGTGGATTCGACGAGGGTGATCGCACGCGCGAGGGCGGCCCGCTCACCACCCCGGACCGCCGTCGCGAGAGCGTCGACATCGATGACGCGCTTGGTCATTCGGTGCTTTCGGCCTCGCTCGCGCCGGTGCCGATCTCGTGTCCGAGTTCGGACCCCAGCTTCTTGATCAGGTCGATGGCGGCATCGGCGATGACGGTGCCGGGCGCGAAGATCGCCGCGGCACCAGCCTGGTACAGCTCGTCGAAGTCGCCGGGCGGGATCACACCGCCGACGACGACCATGATGTCGGGACGACCGACATCCGCGAGGGCCTGCCGCAGGGCGGGCACCAGCGTGAGGTGGCCCGCGGCGAGGGAGGAGACGCCGACGACGTGCACGTCGTTATCGGCCGCCTGCTGCGCCACCTCTTCGGGGGTCTGGAACAGCGGGCCCACATCGACATCCATACCGAGGTCGGCGAAGGCGGTGGCAATCACCTTCTGGCCGCGGTCGTGGCCGTCCTGGCCCATCTTGCAGACCAGGATGCGGGGGCGACGGCCCTCGTGCTCGGCGAATTCCTCGACCAGTTCGATGGCCTGACTGATATTGGTCACCTTGCCCGCCTCTTCCCGGTAGACGCCCGACAGGGTGCGGATTTCGGCCTGATGGCGGCCGTAGACCTTCTCCAGGGCGTCGGAGATCTCACCGACGGTGGCCTTGGCGCGGGCGGCATTGATGGCCAGCGCGAACAGGTTGTTGGCCATCCCGCCCTCCGAAGAGGCCGCGGCACGGGTCAATTCGGCGAGCGCGCGCTCCACCTCGGTCGAATCGCGTTCGGCGCGCAGGCGAACGAGTTTCTCGTTCTGCTCGGCGCGCACCCGGGAGTTCTCGACCTTGAGGACCTCGATCTCCTGATCCTGCTCGACCACATACTTATTGACGCCGATCACCGCCTGCTGGCCGGTGTCGATGCGCGCCTGGGTGCGGGCGGCGGCCTCTTCGATCCGCAGCTTCGGAATACCCTCCGAAATCGCCTGCGCCATACCGCCGTGCGCCTCCACCTCGGCGATATGGGCGCGGGCCCGCTCGGCGAGCTGGTGGGTGAGCCATTCGACGTAGTAGGAGCCGCCCCACGGGTCGGCGGGCCGCGTCGTATTGGACTCCTGCTGAATCAGCAGCTGGGTATTGCGGGCAATGCGGGCGGAGAAGTCCGTCGGCAGGGCGAGGGCCTCGTCGAGGGCGTTGGTGTGCAGCGACTGGGTGTGGCCCTGGGTGGCGGCCATGGCCTCCACACAGGTGCGCGGGACATTGTTGAACACGTCCTGCGCGGTGAGCGACCATCCGGAGGTTTGCGAATGTGTGCGCAGGGCGAGGGATTTCGCGCTCTTGGGCTCGAATTTCGCGACGAGCTCACTCCACAGCAGTCGGCCCGCGCGCAGCTTGGCGACCTCCATGAAGAAGTTCATGCCGATGGCCCAGAAGAACGACAGCCGCGGCGCGAACTGGTCGATCTCCATACCGGCGTCCAGCCCGGCGCGCAGATACTCGACACCGTCGGCGAGGGTGTACGCCAATTCCAGATCGGCGGTGGCCCCGGCCTCTTGGATGTGGTAGCCGGAGATGGAGATGGAGTTGAACTTCGGCATCTTCGCGGAGGTGTAGGCGAAGATATCGGAGATGATCCGCATGGAGGGCTTGGGCGGATAGATGTAGGTATTGCGGACCATGAACTCTTTCAGAATGTCGTTCTGAATGGTTCCGGCCAGCTGTTCGGGCTTGACGCCCTGCTCCTCCGCGGCGACGACGTACAGTGCGAGAATGGGCAGCACCGCGCCGTTCATGGTCATCGAGACCGAAACCTGGTCGAGGGGAATCTGATCGAACAGTTCCCGCATATCCAGGATGGAGTCGATGGCGACCCCGGCCATGCCGACGTCGCCGGAGACGCGCGGGTGATCGGAGTCGTAGCCACGGTGCGTGGCGAGGTCGAAGGCGACCGACAAGCCCTTTTGACCCGCCTGCAGATTGCGGCGGTAGAAGGCATTGGAGTCCGCGGCGGTCGAGAAGCCCGCGTACTGGCGGATGGTCCACGGCTGGTTGACGTACATGGTCGGGTACGGGCCGCGCACGAACGGGGCCACACCGGGCACGCTGTCGAGCGGATAGCCCTCGGCGACAATGGCGTCGCGGTGTTCCTTGGTGAAAACCGGGCCTACGTCGATACCTTCGGGTGTCGCCCAGTTCAGCTGTTCGGGGACATAGTGATTGGCGGTGGCAGCCTCCTTCACGAACTCCGCGACCTGCTCGCCGGTGACGGCGGCGTCGGCGGTGCCCTCGAGGGGGACCTCGGCGAAATTGCCGATCAGATGCTTGATCTCACTCATACTGCGTCCTTTCGGCATGTGCGGAGGCCCTGCGTGGTTACGCAAGCTGCCGCCTCCGGGCCTGATCCGCTCATGCCGGCGCTCCCAGCTTGTCGAGCAGGCCGGACAGTGCGGCAACCGCGTCGATCCGTGCCGCGACGAATCCGTCCGGACGCTGTACGCCGGTGGTGTCGGCGACCGCCTTCTCCGATCCGGCGAGCAGCACGGTGGTAATACCGGCCGCGCGCAATGCCTCGACGGTGGCTCCGGCTTCCGCGCCGTAGCGGTTGTCGGAACCACAGAGCACCGCGACGCCGGCTCCGGACTCCTCGACCGCCCTACCGATTCCGGCGAGGTCGAGGGCGCCGGGGTTGACCGTCTCGATACCGCCGGAGGCCAGCAGGTTGGCGGCGAAGGTGACACGTACATTGTGCTCCGCCACCGGGCCGAGCGGTACCAGCAGCGCCTTGGGGCGGACACCGTTGGCGACCAGGTAGGCGTCGGAGCGGTTACGCAGGGTCTCGAAGGCCGCGCCGTAGCGGGCGATCGGGCTCTCCGCACGCGCCGCCTCCGACAGCGGCGGCTCGCTCAGGTTCGGGAATTCGTTGACGCCGGTGACCGCGGTCTTGCGGTGCGCCACATCGGAATCGCGCTTCACCTTGGTGGCGGCTATGGATTCGGCGAGCAGTCCGGATTGCAACGCGGCCAGGTAGCCGCCCGCCGCCTCCAGCTGCTGCATGAATTCCCATGCCTTGGCGGCGAGTTCGTCGGTCAGCGATTCGACGAACCAGGAGCCCGCACCCGGATCCCGCACGAAGCCCAGGTGCGACTCCTCGAGGAGCAGCAGCTGGGTATTGCGGGCCATCCGCTCCGAGAACGCCTGGGACACCTCGAGTTCCCCGGCGGGCAGCGCCGAGTCGAACGGCAGCACCGTGACGGTATCGGCGCCGCCGACACCCGCACCGAAGGCGGCGAGGGTGGTGCGCAGCATATTCACCCACGGATCACGCTGGGCCATCATGGCGGCCGAGGTGACAGCGTGCTGTGGCGCATTGCCGTGGTCCGGTGCGCCGCAGACCTGCGCCACGCGAGCCCACAGGCGGCGGGCGGCACGGAATTTGGCAATGGCCTCGAACTGGTCGTCGGTGGCCGCGAAGCGGAATTCCAGCTGGCCCAGCGCCTCGGCGATATCGATACCGGCCGCGGTGAGGGCCCGCAGGTACTCCAGGCCCGCGGCCACGGCCGCGCCGAGCTCCTGGGCGTCGGAGGCACCGGCGTTATGGAACGCGTTGCCGCACACGGTGATCGCGCGAACGGTCTCCGGGCGGGCAATGGCCCGCTGGGCCAGCTCGACGGCGCCGTCCATGTCGATTGCGGAGGTACCGGAGAACAGGCTGGTGAGCGGCGTCGCACCAAGCTGCACCAGTACCTCTGCACGATTGTCCACGGTGTAGCCGTCGAGCACCCGGAAGACCTCGGCGGCGGCTTCGGCGGATGCACTGCCCGCGTCGATGGTCAGCGGGGCGAGCTCGAACAGCAGACCATTGAGCGCGGCCGGAATCTCGGTCACCGGGACGCCGCGGTCGCCGACACCCAGCCATACCGAGCTGACGCCGTTCTCCAGCGCGAACAGAATGTCCTGATTCACCTTCTCGGCGTCCGAGCCCTCGAAACGCACGCTGACGAACCAGCCGCGGTGCACATCGCGGGTGGCATCGCTGCCGCGCACGAACGGGAAGGCACCCGGCAGTGGCTGCTCGGGCAGCTCATCGCGGCGTGTGTAGAGCGGATTGACGGTCAGACCGTCGTACGTCGAGACCGCGAGCAGCTTTTCCGGCTCATCCGGCAATTCCGCGATGTCCACCCTGCGGGCCTTGGCCAGCACCCCGGCGACACCCTTGCGCCAGGCGGCATACTCGGGCACCGGCTCGGTGCTCGAGTCTGAAGCAATCGGCATAGCTGCTGTTTCCTTCTCCCACTCGAACCCCCGAAGGAGACCGCCCCTGTAGCGCCGAACGTCTTGTTCGCCCTGCTCAGACGGCACTTCGGTTAACGAGCATTCCTCGTCTTTACTCTGATGCTAGTGGCAGGGTTGTGATTCCCGTCGCCGGGTGTTCACTACCAGCCGGTAACCTGGCGCGGTGCCAACAACGCCGCGCAGCCGATTCAGCCGACTCGGCGGATACCGCACCCTCGCGCTGATCTTCGCTGTCGCCGCACTCTTCGGCATTGCCGCACTCGTACCGCTACCGACCGCCACGCAGGTCCGGACCTGGGCCGACTCCTGCGGGCCGCTCCTGCCGCTGGTGTTCTTCACCCTGCACGCGCTGGTCTGTGTCACGCCTTTTCCACGCACCGTATTCACCCTCAGCGCCGGAATGCTCTTCGGACCCGTCCTCGGCCTGAGCCTCACGATCTCCGCGAGCACGGTTAGCGCGGTATTGGCTCTGCTGCTCGTCCGTGCTCTCGACAAGGACCGAATGCGCGCCCGCCTGACCCATCCGACCGTCCGGTCGATCGATGAGCGCCTCGCCCGCCGCGGCTGGCTCGCGGTCGGCTCACTGCGCCTGATCGCCTTCGCACCCTTCGCGGTGGTGAACTACTGCGCCGGGCTGTCATCGGTCCGCACAACCCCGTACGTCGTGGCCACCGTGCTGGGCATCCTCCCCGGAACAATCGGCACCGTCCTGCTCGCCGACGCCCTCACCACCAGTGCCTCCCCCACTCAGATTCTGGTCTCGGGCGCGTGTATCGCGGTCGGCATCCTCGGCCTGGTCATCGATACCCGGCTCGCCACGCCCGGTGGAGCCCGTGCGGCAGCGCCCGCACCGGAGCCGGAGCCGGTCGCGCCCTGACCACGCGCACCCGCTCAGCCCCCATTCACCGCGAGCGGCCAGCGGTCGATCTCCGCCGAGGGATCGACGCGAATCCCCGCGCCGTTCAACGCGGTTACGGCCCGCCCCCGGTAATACTCGGCGTGGCGGACGACAGGCGCGAGTTCGCCGCCGTGATTGCGCGCGGTGATGTCGCCACCGCGGCGAATGGCCTCGTTGAGCCAGAGCGTCGCCTGACGAAGCACCTCGGTGGTGGTCAGCTCCCCGTCGTCACCGAGGAGTAGGCCGCCGTGTTCGGGGGCCACGATCGCGGCCGAGCCCAGATGCTGGAGGTTGCGGGCGATGCCGAGTTCGTCGGCGAGAGTCAGGTAGTCGCGCAGCGCCGACTGCCAGCACCGAAGGGCGCGGTCCGGTTCGCCGCGCGCCCACCAGACCCCGCCCATGGTTTCGCGGATATGCGCGCTGCCGTGCGGGTTACGTCCGTCCCGGGTCAGCGATTCGGCCAATTCCAGCCGGTCCGTGGCGGCTTCGAGCCGCCCCTGATGCTGGTGCACCACCGCGAGATTCACCAGGGCAGCCACCTCGCCCGCGATATCGGCGCGCGGTAGCCGCCGCCAGGCCCGCTCCAGATCCCGTTCGATCTTCAGCAATTCGACCGCGGGATACCGATCGGACGTGGCGGATTCGGGGTGCGCCGACAGTTGGGCCAATCGTCGCAGTGCCGCGGCGTGCTTGGCGCGAGCGCCCAGGCTGGTGACGGTCTGCCGTGGCCGATAGCCGGTGCCGTGCAGGCGACACCAGTCACGCAGCCGGTGATATCGATCGCGCAGCCCACGAATCCGGAACCATCGCCAGCGACCCGAATTGTCGCCCGGGTCATCGGGTTCATCGACTTCGCCGGCGCGGATACGGGCGAGTTCCCAAAACAGGCGAAATCCCGATCGAGCGTTCGGTGCGGGTGTGGGATCCAGCGGATCGGTCCGATTCATATCGTCCTGGGTCACCATGCGCATCGCTGTGGCGATACCGATCCTCTCACCGGCCATCCGCACGTTTTCGCCGTACCCACACACGGCGTACCAGCTGTCGAGCGCGTCGGCAATACGAATCAAATCCGCCATGATGGCAAGTCGCAGCTCCCGCACCCCCGGTGTGAGACGACTGGTCGCACAAACGATCACGAGTTCGTGCAGATACGGAGCCTCGGCGACGAACCAGCGGCGGGCACCGGCGGCCGTCGCAGTGCGGTCTAGCGCTATGGACCACCGATGGGCCAGGTCGGCGTGGTAGCGCAGTAGCGTGGGCAGCGCCGCCCGCCACATCGGGTCGGTGGGAACGAGTCTCGGTGCCGGATCCTGCGGCGACCGCGGTCGGCGGCGGCAGTGCTGTGCGTCGGTCAGCTCCAGCCGAGTCTGCAACAGCGCATTCAGCAGCTGAATGGCCTTGTCCCCCGGGAGTTCCAGGACATCCGGCCGCCGGGCCGGGGCGTCGAGCATGGCAGCCAACATGGACAGCAGCGCGGCGGTGCGGTACTTGTCGATCGGGAGAGCGTCGATCACGATGGACGCCTGGACCACGGTCGTCTCGGCGGCACCGTGCTGCCCCGTCGGGTGCTCCATATCGAGGCGTAACCCGGTGCCTACCACGCGCCCCGGCACCACCAGATCCGCGATGAGGTCGGATTCCCTTGCCGCGGCATGCCGTTCCCGAAATTCACGTCTGAGCCGGTACAGCACATACACGGCTCCGGCGGACACCGCGATAATCACCGGCAACCACAGCACCGTTTCGACAATCGCTTTCACCCCGGGGTTGTCCCCGACTGAATCCACCACCAGATTCCTGGCCAGCTCGTAGATCAGCGCGGTGGCCACCGCCGACATGCCCACCAGGAACGCACGCCACGACGACGATTTGGGGGTGGAGATGAGCGAGGTGTCCTCGTGTCGAGGTTCGGTCATCGCGGGAACCCGCCGGTGAGGCCGGGCACCAGCCACCGCCGCCAGGTCGCCAGCAACAGCAGCACCGGCACGACGGCCGATATCAGCGCGCCCACGGCGAGATGGGCGGCGTTCTCATGGAATTGCCGCGCCTCACCCCAGAGCAGCAACGACCACGGGCTACCGCCCGCACCGCTGACCAGTAGCCCGATGAAGAAATCGTTCCACACCTGGATGAACTCGAGCACCACCACCGCACCCAAGGCCGGACCCGCGACAGTCCCGAATCGGCGCAATGCCGTTTCGGGACTGGTCAATCCGTGCAGGGCGTCGGCGGCGGGACTGTCGGGCGGGGCGAGCAGTGCCCCACGCAGGATCAGGATCGCCATCGGCAAACCCGCCGACGCATGGACGAGGATCAGCGGAATGCGGGTTCCGGAGAGTCCGGCGCTATCCATCAGGGTGCGGATCGGACCGGCGTAGAGCTGTGCGGGCATGACCGTCAGCACCACCAGAATTGGAACCACGACACCGGTTTTCAGGCCGTCGGTGGCCAAGGCGGCCAGCCGGTAAGCGATCGGCACCGCCGCACCCGCGACCACGACGGTGGCCAGGACCGCCACCCACGCCGTCGTCTCCAGCGAGCGCCAGAGCGCGTCGTCACCGCTCGCCCATCGCCAGGCGTCCCAGCCGAAGCCGCTGCCCTGCCGGACCGCCCCGAACGCCAGCACGGCTATGGGAACGACAGTGAGCAGCGTGACCATCGCGAGCAACATCCGCGGTCCGATTCGATTGCGCCCCGATGCCATTCGCGATGGTCGTTCTTCCACCCAATGGCGGCGGTAGCGGCGCATATCCGGTTGCAGCGCCCACGCCACCAGACCGATGAGCACGGCCAGCGGGAGGGCGTACGCCGATGCCTCACCACTGTCGAACCCGCTGGTGGCAGCGAGATTCCACCAGTGCACGGTGGCACTGTCCACCGCGACCTGCATGGTGCCGGGTACCGCGATGAGGACCACATCGAAGACACGAGCGGCCGCGATACCCACCACGAGCCCGAACAACAACAGCGGCGGGCGCAGCAGGCGGACCAGTGTCCTCAGTGTCGCGAACGAGAAGTTCGGTTCCCGGTCCTCGCCGCTGTACAGCCCGGCGCTACGGACCGGATCAGCATCGAGGCCGAGAATGGCGGCACGACACAGACAGATCAGAACGCCCAGCCAGGTCCACAGGAACGCCGACAGCAGCATGACCCCGAACCAGATCCGGTACTGGAGAACGCTGTCCAGCGCGAAACGGTCCGCGAGCCATTCGAAAATCAGACGGAAGGCGATACCGGAGACGAATGCCGAGATACCGAACGGGATGATGAGCGGCCCCCACAGCCATCGAGAGTTCTTGCCCCACCACGCGATTCCCAGGGCGACACCGACCAGCGCCTCACCGAACGCTATCCAGCCCACCGTGCGCAGGTATGCCCACGCACCGTCCCAGCCGAGTTCCACGCCGATCAGAGACAGGGCGATCAGCAATGCCGCCGTAGTCGACACCGGCGTCCATCGGCGGTACCGGGTCCCCCATGGTCCGGTCGTGGATGCGCGATGGCGCACGAGCAGTGTGCCGACAACCACCGAAACGGCGGCGAGGGTACAGCCGACCACCATCCGCGGTTGCGCCGCAGCGGCTCGACCGAGCGTCCATGCGGTGGGCGCGATCAATACGACGCCGATGAGCACCAGGGCGGGAATTCGCATGGCGAACCAGAACCAGCGCTGTGGCGGACGGCCGGGCACCAGCGGTCCGGCCAGACGGCGCGTGGTCAATTGGATTCGCAGACCATTGGTTTCGAGGGTGTGCGGTTCGAATCCGGTCACCCGGGCCGCCTTTCCTCGAGCGTGGTGAGCCGGTCGAGTGCTCGGCCCACCGCGGCGCCGACCCGGTCGGCGCCTTCGGCCACATCGACCAGGAAGTCGGTGAGGGTGCGCTGCAGTCCCAGGCGGCCGATGCCCCAGCTGATGCGATCGGACAGATCGAAGCGCGACCACGAATCCAATTCCGGGGCAATCGATGCCAGCAGCGGCGGATATCGGTTCGCGGTACGCAGGTTCGGCGAGAGGAAACCCCCGTATCGGGTGATCCACGGCTGGGAAACATCCGGGGCGGCCAGCGCGGCGAGCCAGTCGCGGGCCGCGTCCCCGGCCCGCTCGGTCAGCACCATGACATCACCGGCACCGATCTTCGGGCGTAGACCGCCCGTCGTGGCCGCGGGGAACGGGGCGATACCGACCACGTCCGTGCTGCGCCGGGCGCTCGACAGGCTCCGGCGCACAATCGGTTCCGCGAAATCCGGTGCCACCACCATGGCCGCGCGCCGATGTTCGAATACCTCGCGGATCGCATCCGTGAACTGTCGTGTCAGTGCTACCGGCGCGCCTCCTGAGAAAGCTGTGGGATGTCCCCACAACTCACCGAGCCGGAACAGTGCCGCCTGTGTTTCCGGGCGGTCCCATCGCCGAACGCCGGTCGCACTTTCCAGATCCGCGTAGGCGCGAGCGGATTGCGCGGCCAATAGATTCTCGAAGAAGTCGGTGACCACCCAACCGTCCGCGGCCCCGAGCGCCAGTAGTCGCACCGGAGTGGCGGCCAGGGTTTCCATCTGACCGATCCACGCCGACACCGTCCACGAGTGTGGATCACCGAGTCCCCGCTCGGCGAAAGTATTCCGGTCATACCAGACCAGCGATTTCAAGCTGTACTTGAACGGCAGCCCGTAGACGGCGTTCCCCCGCACCAGCAGGTCCTGCCACTGCGGCGAATAGCGCGGTCCGTCGTGGTCCGTCCAGAGCGTCGCGTCGATCTGTTGCAGCCGGTACCCGTCGTCGAGTAGTTCGCGAATCCGCCCGACCTGCGGGAGCATCACGATCTCCGGAGCCGACGGCCCCCGCGCCGCGAACGCCGTATCGATATCGTCGCCGAGCGGGATCACCTCGACGGCCCGCAGTTCCGGGCGGCCGGACCGGACCCCCGCCACGACCGTGTCGAAGGCCTGCCGCTCGAATCCACTCCACGGCACCGCGATCCGAACCTTGTCCCGATCTCCCAGCAGCGCATCCGGCGCACAGGCACCCAGCAGCGGCACGGTCAGCCCCACCCGTAGTACCGCTCTGCGTGTGATCACCGGCTGGCTGCTCAGTCCGGAACCACGCAGAAGATATGGCCGGTGGGTGCGCGCATCACCCACCAGCGGTCGACGAACTCGATTCGCTCGGCTCCGAGAGCTTCGAGGCGGTCGGCCTCGGCATTCACGTCGGCGGCATAGAGATCCAGGTGGTAGCGGCTGGGGCCGCCGATGCGTTGCATTTCCAGCTGCGCGGTGCCGCGGGCGGCGGGCAGGCTGACGTATGGGTCGGTGGGATCGTCGGGTGCTTCGGTATCCGATTCCAGTGCGGCCGACCAGAATCGGACGCCCTCGTCGAAGTCACCGTCGGCTGAGCAGTCGATGAAGAAGGCGTATCGGCGCATAACACCCGATCTTAGGTCGCCGATCATCACCGCCTTGGGCTATTCCGCTTGCCCGACAGCATATTCCGGACAGAATGGAACTACAGCGAGGAGGACACCCCTATGCCACCCAGGGTCTGGCCGCTCGAACGGGGCCATGTCGTCACCTCTCCCTTCGGTCCCCGCTCCGGAGGCTTCCACTGGGGTACGGACTTCGGCTGGCCGGGTGGCTCGGCAAACCGACCTGTCTTCGCCACCCAGGGCGGTTACGTCACACACTCCGGCCCCGCAACGGGATTCGGCCTCTGGGTTGTGGTCGACCACCCCGCCGCCGACGGTGCGGGCACCACGGTCTACGGACACGTCAGCCCGGAAGTTCCGGTCGGCCGCCGCGTCGAGGCGGGTGAGCGCATCGCCACCGTCAACCCGAACCGCGCCACCAATGGCAATGTCGATCCACATCTGCATCTGGAATGGCATCGCTCGGTGTGGGTCCCACCCGGTCCCGGCCGTCTCGACCCACTACCGCTGCTCGCGGGAGCCGCGTATCCCATCGCGATACGACGGCACGTACTGCTCGGATGAGCACGCTCGGCGCTGTTGCGCCCAGGCGGCACCCACCGCGATGAGCACGATGTGTTCGCCGATGGCGGCCTGATCGCGGCGCCTGCCGCGGCGCCGATCCAGCCGCGACGTCAGGCAACGACGAAGGCCCCGTCGCGCACCATTGGGCGACGGGGCCTTCCAGTCTTACGGCAGAGCGTGTACTACCTCGCAGCGGCGATCGTCAGAGGTAGGCGCCGCAGGTCGGCCACGCGCCGGGGCCCTGGGTGGCGAGCACGTTCTCGGCCACGCGGATCTGCTCCTCGCGGCTGGCGTTGTGGGCCATACCGGTACCGCCATTGGCCGCCCAGGTGCTCGGCGAGAACTGCAGGCCGCCGTAGTAGCCGTTACCGGTATTGATGGACCAGTCACCGCCGCTCTCGCACTGTGCGACTGCGTCCCAGTTACCGGCGGCCGAGGCGGTCGCGGTGGAGGCCACGAACGGAACGGCGGCCAGCGCGCCGACAGCGGCGAAGGTCGCGAGGGTACGGGTGCTGAACTTACGGTTGAAGTGCATATGAATTCCCTGCCTGCGCCCAGCCCACCCGGCGATTACTCGAGCCGGGTTCCCGTCCCCAGGTGTGTCGGGTAGTCCTCGAACCGTGGGACGGGGTTTACCGGTGTTCGGCGGTTCGAGGCGAGATCGGATGTCTCCGAGCCGTGAACGACCATAACGGAACAATCACGTCGAATCACGGACGGGTAACGTCCGATTTGACGAGCATTGAATAGTAATCGGGTCGCCGTTTTCGCTGACCATTAGGCGAGTCGCCGTGAATGACATTCGCGTTGTTATTAAACGGAAATGTGCGCGAGGTCACTGTAATGGGGTGATTCGAGTCGCCACATAAACCACACGGGCCACTCGCGTTCATGCCCACGGGAGCGGCGAACCAACGAAGAGACCGTCTCGATTCACCTACGACACCTTCCCTCTAGCCGTCTGAGACGGTATCGTACTTGCAGTACCGCATACTGCTGGTACCAGCTCAACGAGGTGCGCTATGACCACCACATATCCCAAGGCCAGGCGGATCAGGTTCCGCTTCGGCGATCCCGAACCGATGTCGAAGTACTACGCGGGCGGCGACATCGTCTTCAGTCACTTCATCGCGGGACTGTCCGCCGGGTTCCCGCCCGGTGAGGAGTCCTTCATCCGGTCGGTCCGCAAGTTCGCCGACCACATCACCGATCCGCAGCTGAAGAAGCGGGTCGCCGGCTTCATCGGTCAGGAGGCGATGCACGGCCAGGAACACCGGCGACTCAACGACCAACTGGCCGAGATGGGTTATCCCGTCGAGTGGTACGACTCCCCCGCCGCGGTCGAACGGATGCGCGGACTCGAGGAGCGCCTACCCTCCCTGGTGCATCTGGCCGGTACCGCCGCGGCCGAGCACTATACGACCGTCCTGGCCACCCGGGTGCTCACCCGGCCGGAGGTACAGGCCCTCGCGGGCGATCCCGAAGTGCGAAACCTGTTGAACTGGCACGCCTTCGAGGAGATCGAGCACAAGTCGGTCGCCTTCGACGTCTACCGCACCGCCGGCGGCAGCGAGGAGGTGCGCATCGCCATCATGGCGGTGCTGCTCGGCCTCACGCTCCCGCTCACCATGGTGGGTCTTGACGCTGTCGCTGCGCCGCGATCCCTACGCCCGCCGGCATCCGCTGCGATTGGCGCGCGAGGCGTACACGCTGTTCCGCGGTCCGCTGTTCAAGGGCCTGGGCAGGGAGCTGGCGCAGTATCTGCGTCCCGGATTCCACCCCGACGATATCGACACCGCCGCGCTGCTGGACCAATGGCGCGTCGAGCTTTTCGGCGAGGACGGCGTTCTCACCGACCACCTGCAGTAAGCCGCGGCGGACGGCACAGCCGCCACGAATCAATGGAGATTCAGCATGAGCAAGAACGCGACCATCAATCGGACCAATGGCTATCCGCAGGTGCGGCGCATGCGCTTCCGGTTCGGCGAACCCGAACCGATGACACGCCACTTCGCCGACGGCGACATTGTCCTGAGCCATCTCTCCGCCTTACTGTCGGCGGCGTTCCCGCCCGGTGAGGACTCGTTCGTCCGCTCGGTCCGCCGGGTATCGGGGCAGATCGACGATCCGGTCCTGAAGAAGCGCGCGGCCGGATTCATCGGCCAGGAGGCCATGCACGGGCAGCAGCACCGGGTGCTCAACGATGAGCTGGTCAAGATGGGTTATCTGCTGGTGCGGGTGCCGCACTTCGCACCGGGCAGTCGGCGTGAGAAGGCGTTCATTCGCGCGGAGAATCTGATTCCGGCGCGGGTACATCTGGCGGCGACCGCGGCGGCGGAGCACTTCACGAGCGTCCTGGCACGACGCGTGCTGACCAGCCCCGAACTACAGCAGATCGCCTCCGCCAATCCCGAGGTACGCAATCTGCTGAACTGGCACGCTCTCGAAGAGCTCGAGCACAAGTCGGTGGCCTTCGATGTCTACCGTGCCAGCGGCGGTGGGGAGGCCGTGCGCATCGGCGTCATGACCATCCCGTACGTCGGGGTCATCCCGTTCGTCGCGGGCGCGGTCGCGCTGTCGATTCTCACCGATCCCCGCGCCTGGCGGCCGATCACAGTGGCCAGGCAGGCCATCGATGTCCTGCGGGGACCGCTCGTCAAAGGCTTGCAGGCCGAGGTGCGCGAGTACCTGCGGCCGGGCTTCCATCCCGACGATCTCGACACCGAAGCGCTGGTTCGGCACTGGCAGCGCGAGCTGTTCGGGTCCGACGGCGAACTCCTCGACCGCGTCCGCTGACTGGAGCCACCATGACTACCCAGCAGCAGCGCGCCGATCACGAGGTCGTGGTGGTCGGCGCCGGATTCGGCGGTATCGGCGCCGGTATCGCCCTACAGCGCAAGGGCATCCACGACTTCGTGATCGTGGACAAATGGGACCGGGTCGGCGGCACCTGGCATGCCAACACCTATCCCGGTGTGGCCGTGGATATTCCGTCGTTCATCTACAGCTTCTCCTATGAACAGCGCGGCGACTGGTCGCGGGTCTTCGCGCCCGGCGACGAATTGCGCGACTACGCCGACAGCATGGTCGACAAGTACGGGTTGCGGCGGAAGTTGGTGCTCAACACCACGATTACCGGAGCCGAGTACGACGAGGACGGCGGGCTGTGGCGGCTGCGTACCGATAGCGGACGAACGCTGACCGCCCGGTTCGTGGTGATGGCGATCGGCGGGCTGGAACGGCCGAAAATGCCTGAGATTCCCGGATTGCAGGACTTCGGTGGGTCGCTGATCCATACCGCGCTGTGGAATCACGACGTGGCGCTGACGGGTAAGCGGGTGGCGGTGATCGGGACCGGTGCGACCGCGCTGCAATTGGTGCCCGCCATTGTCGACGAGGTCGAGCATTTGACCGTCTTCCAACGCACACCGATCTGGGTCTTCCCGAAACGCGATGCGGCGGTGCGAGGTTGGGGCCGGACGGTACTCGAAACGCCGTGGCTGCGATCCGGTATCCGCCTGGTCGGCACGGTCGCGACCGAGATCGGTATGGGCGGGATGGTGGTGGGGCCGGGCTGGCTCACCGATACCGGACGACGACTGGCGGAGATTCCGGCGCGGCGGTGGATGCGGTCGCAGGTGCACGATCCGGTGCTGCGCGAGAAGCTGATTCCCCGCTACGGCCTCGGCTGTAAGCGGCCGTCCATGTCGAACGAGTACCTGTCCACCTTCAATCGCGACGACGTCGATCTCGTCACCGACTCGATCGTGCGGGTGGATCAGCGCGGGGTGATCACGGTCGACGGGGTGCGGCACGATGTCGATGTCCTCATCTGCGCGACGGGATTCAAACTGTGGGAAAAGGACTCGATTCCGCCTTTCCCGGTGATCGGACGTGAGCGGACCAGCCTCGCCGATTTCTGGGATACGCAACGGTTCCAGGCCTACCACGGGGTGTCGGTCCCGGGGTTCCCGAATATGTTCACCATTACCGGGCCCTACGGGTTCGTACTCGGCTCCTATATTTGGATGATCGAGGCGACCGCCGCACATCTGAGTCGCGCTATTGCCGAAACCAAGCGGCGCGGTGAAACCGTCTGCGAGATCAGTCGATCCGCACATGACGAGTATTTCGCGAAATGCCTGCGACGGCAGGAGAAGAATTTCCTCTTCACCTCCGCCTGCGATGGATCGAATACGTACTACATCAATAGTCACGGTGATTCACCGTTCCGGCCGTCGACACACGGTGAGATGTATTGGCAGAACCGTCACTACAACCTCGACGACTACCGGTACGGCACGCCGGCGCGCGCGCCGCACACCACCACCGTTCTCGAGGAGTCGATATGAAACTCAATGACATTCGGCCCCGGCTGGTAGTGGTGACCGGAGCGGGCAGCGGAATCGGACGTTCGGTCGCGCTCCGGTTCGCGCGCGGCGAAACGCATGTGGTGGTCTCCGATATCGATCTCGATGCCGCACTCGCTACCGAGGCGATGATCCACGCACGGGGTGGTCGGGCTTCGGCGGCACGTCTGGACGTCACCGATCCGCAGGCGTGGGAACTGTTCGCCCGCAGTGTCCTCGCCGACCACGGCGTCGCGGATGTGCTCGTCAACAATGCCGGAATCGTGGTCGGCGGGTCGTTTTTGGATATGCGGCCCGCCGACTGGGATCGCCAACTCGGGGTGAACCTGCTCGGGGTGGTGCACGGCTGCCGCGCATTCGGGCGGCAGATGGTCGACAACGGGCAGCGCGGGCATATCGTGAATATCGCGTCGGCTGCGGCCTTCACACCGACGCCGGTCATGTCGGCGTACTCGGTATCCAAGGCCGGGGTGAAGATGCTCACCGAATGCCTGCGGCTCGAGCTGGGGCCCAAGGGGATCGGGGTGAGCGCGATCTGCCCCGGCTTCATCAATACCGGTATCGGTGAGCACGCCGTCACGGTCGGTGTCGACGAGGCCATGATCTTGCGGGGTAAGGAGTTCGCGCACAAGCTCCAGGAGGTGGCGGAGCGGCTGCCGTTCGCACCGATGAGCCCGGATCTGGTGGCGCGCGCCGTCGTCCGCGCGGTGCGCTACGACCTGGCCGTTGTGCCGGTGCGGCCCGAAGCCTGGTTGGGGTATGCCCTGATGCGGATCGCGCCGGGCCTCAATCGCCGTCTTACCCAACCGTTCTCGACCGAACGGCTGACGCAGCTGGCCGGGTGGGCACTACAGCAGCTCGAGGGGCAGGCGGCTCCGGCCGACAGAGCACCGACACCCGCGGCGGTGCGGCGATGACCGCACGCGCCCATACCATCAAAATCGCGGAGGTGGTGCGTGAGACCGCCGACGCGCGCACCCTCGTCTTCGATATACCGGACGACCTGACCGCGCGGTTCTCGTATCGGCCCGGACAGTTCCTGACGCTGCGGGTGCCCAGTGAGCGCACCGGGTCGGTGGCGCGGTGCTATTCGCTGTGCAGCAGTCCGCACTGTGATGACCGGCTGGCGGTGACGGTGAAGCGCACCGCGGGCGGGTACGCGTCGAATCTGCTGTGCGATATCACCATTGCCGGTGATCCGGTGACGGTATTGGAGCCGCTGGGGACCTTCGGTCCACGCGGTCTCGACGGTGATCTGCTGCTGGCGGCGGGCGGTAGCGGGATCACGCCGATCATGTCGATTATCAAATCGGTCTTGGTCGTGGGGCGCGGGAGCGTGGTGCTGCTGTACGCGAACCGCGATCGGCGGTCGGTGATCTTCGGGCGGGAGCTGGCGGAGCTGGAGCGTCGCCACCCGAAACGTCTACGTGTACTGCACTGGTGGGAATCCGACCGGGGTCTGCCCACGTCGCGCCGGGTCGCCGAAGCGCTGCGACGGCACCGCAAACGCGAGTGGTATATCTGTGGGCCACTGGGATTCACGACGGTGCTGCGCTCGGCGGCCGCGTCGCTGCGAGTGCCCACCCATCAGATCCACCTGGAGGAGTTTCGCTCGCTGGCGAGTAATCCCTTCGAAGAACCCACTCCCCCACGGGAATCCGCCACGCGCGCACCGCTGACCACCGCCGCTCCCGGCCGCAGCGCGGCCCTCGAAGTCGACATCGACGGGCGGACACATCACTTCCGGTGGCCGCGCACCGAACGGCTGCTGGATG
The DNA here is from genome assembly GCF_001613345.1 of Nocardia uniformis NBRC 13702. GTDB lineage: Bacteria > Actinomycetota > Actinomycetes > Mycobacteriales > Mycobacteriaceae > Nocardia > Nocardia uniformis. The sequence continues at coordinate 90,774 of NZ_BDCE01000039.1, forward strand.
TCCTGCTGAACAACGGGATCAACGCACCGTACGTATGCCGGGAATCGGCGTGCGGTACCTGCGTCTGTGCGGTGAAGCGCGGGCGCACCCGAATGGTTCGCAATGAGGCGCTCATCGATGCCGAACTCGAGCAAGGGCTGACACTTGCCTGCCAGACTCTGCCGGAGTCCGACGACGTGCGGATCACCTTCGAACAATAGCGGTGCGGTGGTGGAGCTCTCACACCATGGCAAAAGCCAGGTGTGCGGGCTTGCGCACATCCACGGCCACCTTGTTGAGCTGGGCGACGGAATCCAGCACCGCGGTCGCGATGGTCGTGACATGTTCGGCGAAGCGTTCGGCGGTCATGTGCTCGTCGCGGGAGCGGTTCGCGCCCAGGTACCACTCGGTGGCGGATCCGACCGCGCCGAAGATCGCATACGTCGTCAACTCCAGGCTGCCGGTGTCGACCAGTTGCCCCTCGAGCTGCTCCTCGACAATGCGCGCCACCAGCAGCGCGGATCGCTGTGACACCTCGAGGGCGCGTTCGGGTTGGTCGGTCTGCTGCGCCATGCGACCGTGCACCAGGAAACGGAAGACCTCGGGGCGCTCCTCGACCTCGGCCACGTATTCGGCAATACCCACGCACAGCAGGTCGGCGACCGAGTCATCCAGGAGATTCACCCGATCCAGCACGCGATCGAACAGCCTGGTCTGTACGCGTTCGAGGATGGCGAGGTACAGGTCCGTCTTATCGTCGAAGTGCCGGTACAGCTTGGGTTTCGCACAGCCGGCGGCGCGGGCGATATCGTCCATGCTCACATCGGGACCGTGCTCGGCCAGCGCGCGGAGAGCGGCATCGACGAAATCCGCCCGAACCTGCTCGCGATGCGCACGCCACCGTTCGGTGCGGGCATCGGGCCGAGATCCGGCTCCCGAGTTCCGCTTCGCGGCGCGGGAGACCTTCTTATCGGCAGCCGACATATCGTCATAATATGCGATACCGCCGGTACCGGGTCGGTTGCCCGCGTCATCGAGCCCGCGCCACCACCCGGCCGAGCCGCTGGGCGCGGACGATCCGGGTGGTCGAACGGCGTGTCAGTACTGGCCGCCCGGTTGGTCCGGTCGGTGCCCGCCCGCCTGCGGGTCGCGGAGCCGGTGGGTCTGCCTGCTTTGGTCCACCGACAGCTGACGGGGCGGTTCCGGCAGTCGGTTGCCCATATCGAGTGGGGTGTCGACCGGGGTGCGGGCGTCGGCTTCGGCGGCGCGGACGGCGCGTTCGGTGGCCGGGTCGGTCGCGGTATCGAACCAGTCGGCGACCTCGTCGGAATCGTCCTGGGGACGTTCGGCGGAATCTCCGTCCGGCGCGGGCTCGTAGCGGAAGGTGCCGTCTTCGCCCTTCTCGGCGAAGTTGCGCGCGAAACCCTCCAGGGCCTTGCCGAAATCGCTGGGCACCAGCCACACCTTGTTGGCGTCACCCTTCGCCACCTGGGGCAGGGTTTGCATGTACTGGTAGGCCAGCAGTTCGGGAGTCGGTTTGCCGGATTTGATGGCGGCGAACACCTTCTCGATAGCCTTCGCCTCGCCTTGGGCCTGCAGATAGGCGGCAGCGCGCTCACCCTGGGCACGCAGGATGCGGCCCTGGCGCTCACCCTCGGCGGAGAGGATCGTGGACTGCTTCGCGCCCTCGGCGGAGAGGATCTGCGCCTGCTTCTGCCCCTCGGCGGTTTTGATGGCCGCCTCACGCTGACCTTCGGCGGTGAGGATGATGGCGCGCTTCTCCCGGTCGGCCTTCATCTGCTTCTCCATCGATTCCTGAATCGACGGCGGCGGATCGATGGCCTTGAGCTCCACGCGCGAGACCCGCAGACCCCAGCGGCCGGTGGCCTCGTCGAGCACCCCACGCAATTGGCTATTGATGAAGTCGCGGGAGGTGAGCGTCTCCTCCAATGTCATACCGCCCACCACATTGCGCAGGGTGGTGACGGTCAACTGCTCGACCGCGGCAATGTAGTTCGAGATCTCGTACACCGCGGCCTGCGGCGTGGTGACCTGGAAGTAGACCACCGAGTCGATCTGCACGGTCAGGTTGTCCTGCGTGATCACCGGCTGAGGTGGGAACGACACCACCCGCTCGCGCAGATCCACCTTGGCGCGAATGCGGTCGGCGAACGGCACCAGGAAGGTCAACTGCCCGGAAACCGTGCGCGAATAGCGGCCCAGCCGTTCGATAACCGCCGCCTCCGCCTGTGGCACCAATGCCACCGACTTGAAGACGGCGACCACGGCCAGCAGGATCAAAACCCCCGCGACAATGCCCAACAGCATGACTACGGCCCCTTCCATACGACGGCGGTCGCGCCGTCGATCTCCATGACATAGACGGTCGCGCCCGCCGGATAGCTCTCGGTGGCGTCCAGCGGACGCGCGGTCCACTCCTGCCCGTCCAATTTCACCAGCCCGCCGTTCTCGTCGACCGCCCGCAATACCGTGGCCGACTTACCCTGGAGCGCCTCCATACCCATCGGGGTGTGGGGCACAATCGCGTAGCGCCGCAACAGAATAGGCCGGACCACCAACATGAGCGCGATGGAGCTGATCGCGAAAACCACCGCATCGATAATGAGCGAGGAGCCGGTGAACGCGCTCACGCCCGCGGTGGCGAGCGCCGCGCTGCCCAACATGAGCAGCGTGAAATCACCAATGAGCATCTCTGCCGCCGCGAGCACAATCCCCGCGATCAGCCAAATGATTGCGGCCACGAACTCCACAGTAGTCGTTTCGGTGCGTCGGGGCCGGGTAACCGTCACTGCCGTCACCCGTATTCGGGCACGGCGGCGCGCAGCCGCGATTTCGGTGACCCGCCGCGCCGCGCACCCGCGATCGCGGACGGTCCCGGTACGGTCGTTCGGGTGAGCGGGCGTGACATCTATGGCGGTGACATCTATTCCGGACATTCCAGGACACGGAAGCGCGAGATACCGAGGGTGGTCGCCGAACGCGATCTGGTGGCCGAGGACGCCGCCACCGGATTCTGCGGTGCCGTAGTCGGTTTCGACCGCAGCTATGACGGCGAGTTCGTGAAACTCGAGGATGGCAAGGGCCGGGTGCGGTTGTTCGCCATGCGTGAGGCCGCGTTCCTCATCGATGGACATCCGGTGACGCTGGTGCGGCCCACCGCGACCGCGCCGAAGCAGCCGACGAGGTCGGCCTCGGGTTCGACGCGGGTGGCGGGATTGCGAGCCCGGGTGGCGCAGGCCAGTCGGATCTGGGTGGAGGGCGTGCACGATGCCGCGCTCGTGGAACGGGTGTGGGGGCACGATCTGCGGGTCGAGGGCGTGGTGGTCGAACACCTCGAGGGGCTCGACAATCTGGCGCAGCGGCTCACCGAATTCGGGCCCGGCCCCGGACAGCGCGTCGGGGTGCTGGTGGACCATCTGGTGACCGGATCCAAGGAGACCGGCCTCACCACCGGACTGGGTCCGCACGTGCTCGTCACCGGGCATCCGTATATCGACGTGTGGGAGGCGGTGCGGCCCGCCGCCGTCGGCATTCGAGAATGGCCGAAGGTTCCGCGCGGCGAGGACTGGAAAACCGGCATCTGCGACCGACTCGGTTGGGGCACACCGCAAGACGGCTGGCGGCGGGTCTACAACTCGGTGTCCAGTTTCCGGGATTTGGAAAGTCCGCTGATCGGGGCCGTCGAACGATTGATCGACTTCGTGACCGAACCGCAGTAGCCCTGCAGTTATCCTCGTAGACATGAGTACCCCGAGCGCCACGCTGACCGTGTGGGCCGGCTCCTGGCTGGCCGGTGGCAGCGCCCCCGACGATGTACTGGACGCGCTGCGCGCCTGGGCACCCCGGCAGACCGTGGCCGCCGGGGATCCCGTCACCGGCGGTCACACGGGGCTGCCGTGGGCCGCCGACGATGGTGTCGACGCCGCACGGGGCGCCGGAATCATGGCGCTGCTCAAACTGATTCGCGAGTCGGTCAGTGCGCCGGGCGCTCGGTTGCGACTGGTACTGCCGGTGCCGGGCGATGTGCGCGGTCTGCCCGGCGGCACCGAATTCGCCGCCGCCGCAATGGAAACCGGCGAGGGACTGCTATTGGGTACACCCGGGACCATCGGCACCGGGCTGGTGCCGCTGTGGCCCGATGACGACACCCTGCAATGGACAGTGTTCTCCACACCGATACCGGTCGCCGAACCCGATATGCCGCTCGGCGAGGCCGAATACACCATGCGCCAGGCGGTTCGAGATGCCGCGGATGCTTTGCAGCTGCTCCAGACCACCCGCATGGAGGGTGGCCCCGCCGGGCCGCGCGAACTCATCGAGGCCGAACTCGCCAGCCATTCCAAGCACACCTACCCGGATTACCTACCGCTGCGCGCTCGTCGCATTCTCGATACCGCCGACCAGGTGGCCGCCATACTCACGGTCGCGGAACGCGAACCGGCCGCCGCCCCGACCTCGGCCAGTGCGGCGGCCGCGCAGGAAACGCTGCTGCGTCCGCTGTGGAACGCCATCCGCTCCGCCCGGCTCGCCGCGGTGCACGCCACACCGTGACCACGGACCCGGGTCAGAGGTTTTCGGCGAGCTCCTCGTAGTAGGACTTCATGGACGGGTAGTAGTCGTCGAAGCTCGGCAGTGGCGCGCCGAGTTCGGCCGCGACCAGGTTGTCGAGGTAGTACTCCCAGCCGGGGCCGACGCCACTGACATCGGCTTCGGGGTCGAGATGCTGAGTGAAGACGAGTTCGGTACCATCGGACCGTTCGGTGAGCACCACGTCCAGGAACCAACTTCCCGCCTCATCGATGGTCGATACCGCGAGGCGACGAGGCGGTTCGCAGGCGTCGACGCGCATTTCGAACCAGGGCTTTTCCTCTTCGAAACTCATCTGCACCTTGATGGTTCGCCCCGGGCCCGCCTCACCCTCCCAGGGGCCGAACCAGCGGGCGGTGCGGTCGGATTCGGTGACGCTCGCCCACACGTCGGCGGTGGGGGCGCGGAAGTGCCGGGTCAGGACCAGATCGCGGCCGGCTTCGGTGCGAAGCAGGCGTCCGGCGGGTGTTGGGGTCATGCCGTGTTCTCCCTTGTGTCGACGCGGTCGGCCGGGCGTGCGCGCCGTTCGCGCCTGGTCCGGTAGACCTCGGTTTCCAGTGCGTCGAGGCGCGTTTCCCACTGCTCGGACCGCTCCAAGCGCGCGATCCAGTCCGCGATCTCGCGCAGCGGCGCGGAATCGAGGCTGTAGAAGCGCTGGCGGCCGACCAGTTCGTCGCACACCAGACCACTTTCGCGCAGCACCCGCAGGTGACGACTGATCGCGGGGCGACTGATAGGGAATCGCCCCGCGATATCACCGGCGGTGAGTCGGTCCGTGCGCAGCATCGTCAGAATCTCCCGGCGTACCGGGTCCGATATCGCTGCTGCCACCTCGTCCACGCGAGAACCGTAACCGATGGGTTACACGTTTGTCGATGGTTGGCGACTGATGTCCTCCCGCTGTCGCCCGCGCTTGGCCCAGAATGGCTGCGGGGGCAATGCCGCCCCCGACATGGGAGGGAGTCACCATGCCCAACACCATTTTTCCCTCGGGCACGCAGGCACTGTCGGCGTACCTCGCGGTCCCCGAGGGTGACGGGCCGTGGCCCGGGATCGTCATGATCCACGACGGGCTCGGACTCAATGCCGACCTGCGCAGGCAGGCCGACCACATGGCCGCACGGGGCTATCTGGTGCTCGCGCCCGATCTCTACTCGGGCGGCAACAAGGTCGGGTGTATCGCCGCGACGGTGCGGACCATGGCGCGCGGGAAGGGGCCCGCGCTCGCCCATATCACCGCCGCCCGCGAGCACCTGATCGCCCGGCCGGATTGCACCGGCAAGACCGCCGTCATCGGATTCTGTATGGGCGGCATGTTCGCCATCATGGTGTCGACGGGATACGGATTCGATGCCGTCGCACCGAATTACGGCATGCCCCCGCCGTGGCTCGAGGTCGACGATTTCGTACGGCAGGGGTGCGCTCCCCTGGTGGGCAGCTACGGGGATGCCGATTTCTCCATTCCCGAGCACCAGGTACAGGCACTGGAGAAGCGGCTCACCGAACTCGACGTGCCGCACGACATCACGGTGTATCCCGAGACCACGCACTCGTTCTTCCAGGACAATGGCGGAATGACCGGCAGGTTGTTCCGGGTGGCAGGGCTGCGGCACAATCCGGCGGCGTGCGAGGACGCGTGGGAGCGGATCTTCGGATTCTTCGACGAGCATCTCGCCCGCTGAGGCCGATCAGCCGCGCGCGATGGCGTACAGGTCACGAGCCGGACCGGTCGGGCGCTGGCCGCGGGGCCAGATGGCGCGCAGCGGACGGTCCAGGTCGAGGCCGGTCACGGTGAGCGACAACAGGACTCCGTCGGCCAGTTCGCTCGCCACGGCCAGCGAACTGAGTACCGCGGGGGCGAGCCCCCCGGCGACCGCGGTTTTGATGGCGGTGGTGGACGACAGTTCCAGCATGACCTTCGGCTCCCAGTCGGGGATGACGCGGCGCATGGCGCGCTCGAAGGAGATACGGGTACCGGAACCGGACTCCCGGTAGATGAGGGGCGTATCGACCAGATCGTCCACGGTGAGCGCGGTGCGGCGGGCCCAGCGGTGACCGGGCGGGATCACCACGATCAGGCGATCACGGGCCACCACATGGCTTTCCAGGTCCGGTGGCACAGACGGGCTCTCCACGAAGCCGATATCGGCGCGACCCTCCAGCACCAGGCGGGTGACGTCGGCGGAATTGCCCGATTCCAGGGCGATGCTGGTATCCGGGGTACGCGAGCGCAAGGCCATCAGCCATTTGGGGAACAGGTACTCCGCGACAGTCTGGCTGGCCGCGACCTGTAGCCGCGAATCACGTTGGGTGCGCAGGGTGTCGATGCCCGCGTCCAGGCGCGCGGCGGCATCGACGACATCGCGCGCCCATTCGGCGATGAGCGCGCCCGCCGCCGTCGGCTTCGACCCGAGCGAGGTGCGTTCCAGGACGGGCACTCCCACCAGCTGCTCGAGGTAGTGCATGCGCGAACTCGCCGACGGCTGACTGATACCGTGCGCCCGCGCCGCGCGTCCCAGACTGCCGAGTTCGATTACCGACAGCAGCAGATCGAGAGCGGCGAGATCGGGCACGCGCGGCGACAGGGACATAGAACGATTCTATGGATGCATCGATATGCGGGTGCTACCGGGCGCGGTGTGGCGGGCGCAGGCTGAAGCCATGACCGCAATCCTCCATCGCCCCGCAGCGCGCTCGCCCCGAACCGTGACCCGGTCGGTGCGCGCGCCGCGACTGGAGCCCACCGACGCCTTCCGGCATATCGGCCCCAATTGGTTCGCCGTCGTCATGGGCACCGGCATTGTCGCCACCGCCGTCGCGACCCTGCCCGCGCAGCCGCTCGGGCTGCGTGCGGCCGCGACCGTCGTGTGGGCATTGGCCGCACTGCTATTGGTCGTGATCACCGGCGCATTCGCCGCGCACTGGCTGCGCCATCCCCACGCCGCGCGGGCGCACGGCCGTCATCCGGTCATGTCGCATTTCTACGGTGCTCCCCCGATGGCTCTGATGACCGTCGGTGCGGGCGCTCTGCTGCTGGGCTCCGATGTGATCGGCCTGCGCGCCGCGCTCGCCATCGATTGGGTGCTGTGGTCGGCGGGTACCGCGCTCGGCCTGCTCATCGCCTTGGCCATCCCCTACCGCATGATGACCGGGGAATCCGCCAGGCCCGAGGCCGCTTTCGGCGGCTGGGTCATGCCCGTGGTATCCCCCATGGTCTCCGCCGCCACCGGCGCGTTGCTCGTCCCGCACCTGCCCGCCGGACAGGCTCGGCTGACCATGATGCTCGGCTGCCTGGCCATGTTCGGACTGAGCCTGATCGCCGCACTCATCACCATCACCATCATCTGGTCGCGACTGCTGCATTTCGGCCCGCCCGCCAAGGAAGCCGTCGCCACCGTGTGGATCGTGCTCGGCCCGCTCGGCCAATCGGTCACCGCCGCCGGACTGCTCGCCAATGCCGCGCCCAGCGCGCTGCCCGAGATCTACGCCAAGGGGCTGATGGTGTTCTCGGTCGTCTTCGGGGTAGCCGCTTGGGGATTCATGATGCTGTGGCTGGGCCTGTCGGTGGCCATCACCGTGCGCAACCGCAAGGCCATGCCCTTCAACCTGACCTGGTGGGGGTTCACCTTCCCCGTCGGCACCTGCGTCACCGGCAGCAGTGTGCTGTTCACCCACACCGGCGCGGACCTGTTCGCCGTGACCGCCGTGGGGCTCTACATCCTGCTGGTGAGCGCCTGGGCGGTTGTTGCCGCCCGAACCCTCGCCGGGGTGCGGCACGGTGGACTACTGCAGCCTCCCGCCCCGGCACCCGCCATCTGACCTGCGGCAGAGTGATATTCGCGGCGATGCCCGCGCGCCGGGACCCAGTTGTTCTGGCGCGCAGCGCATTCCCGCGCGCCCTGCCGGATTGCATTCGCTGCACTTATGCGGGACATGCCTTTCCATCAATCGGGCCGCTTGTGGACCTCGTGCTCCGGCTGCCCAGGCTTCCAGATCAGCACCACCATGTCCCCCTCCCCGACCTCCACCGCCGACGCCCCCGTGATCTCCAGCGCGTAGAACGGCTCGAATTTCTTACCACGCAGGTCGAAGCCGGTCTCCTCGTACAGATTCTCCGCGAACCGCTGCTGCAGCCCCTCGTCCTGCACGTCGTGCACGGTTCCCCACAACTTCGCGTCACCATCACTCACCTGCGTATCCACGGTCGCGGTGTGCAGACACAACCGTGGATCGCGAGCGAGGTCGGCGAATTTCGTAGTGTTCGGCATACCCACCAGCCACAGCCGATCCTCGAAGAACCGCGGCTCCATGGGACTGATGCGTGGAAACCCGTCCGAACGCAGGGTGGCGAGCATGCACAAATTGCCGGCGGCGGCGTGACGGCGGCGGAAGATGGTCGAGATCCGCGGCGCGGCAGTATCGAATTCCTTCCAATAGGTCATTCCACCAACGGTAGTTCGCCGCATGGCGCGGGGTAAGCCCTCTACATGGACAAACCGCATGTACTCATCCATGTCGCGGTTTCGGCGGACGGGAAATCGAGCGGCTTCACCGCCGATGTGGCGCGGTTCTATGAGCTGGCGGCGACATGGCACGAAGATGTCACCCTGGCCGGGTCGCGAACAATCGCCGCGCAGGAACCAGCCTTGGCTGCCGCTGAGTCGCTTCCGGGACCGCTCCGGGACGGGCCGCTACTCGCCGTCGTCGACGGTGGCCGCCGGATCAGCCGGTGGCGGGAGTTGCGCGCGGCCGGACATTGGTCGGATGTGCTGGCGCTCTATAGCCACAGCACGCCACCGCGGCCGTCCGACGGACCCAGGGAAATCGTCACCGGTACCGACCAGGTCGACCTCGCGGCCGCGCTGGCGGCCCTCGCGGCAGAAGGCGCGCGCACGGTACGGGTCGACAGCGGGAGTGTGCTCAATGGTCTGCTACTCCGCACGCAACTGGTCGACGAGATCAGTTTGCTCATCCACCCGTGCCTCGCCGGCTCGTCGGCCCCTACGTGGTTCGACGACATCGCGGTCAGCAGCGCTCTGAGCCTCGTTGCCGCCGAAGACCTCGAGGGCGGATTGCTGTGGGTGCGTTATCGTCCGGTACGGGTATGGCCAGCGGGTTAGAGCGCTGGAGAGTCCATCTGGCTGATCAACCACCGGCCGTCGGATTGTTCCTCGAGGGTCATCACCATTGAATTGGTGAGTGAATCCGTGGGGGCGGAGTTGTTCGACCTCGACTGCTTGACGATGCCTACGGCTTTGGCGGTCGTGCCATCGACCGATGACAGGCCGCAGTGAGTTTCCTCGGGGTGACTGCGACTCTGCACACTGAGCATCGCCATTTTCAGGCTATCGGCGCTGCTCGAGAAGTTCTGATGCCACTCGCCCGACGACGCGGCGAGCACCTTGTCGAAGTAGCTGTCGAGGTCGTTGAAGTCGTAGGTGCTGACAGTGACAAGGAAGTCGCATGCGGCTCGCAAAGCGCCCTGCTCGCGGGCGGAGGCCATCCCGACGTCCGACAGCTTCTGATCCAGACCGCGGATTGTCTCGCGCTGGATTTCCGCGGCGCTGCGTTCGTTGGTGTACTGCACGAAGAGAGTAATCGACGTTGCCGCGCCCGCTGCGGCGAGCACCGCACAGACGACCGCTGTCACGATGACCGCGAGGGGCCTGCGCGGCGTCGGCTGCGAAGGTGGAGTGGGCTGCGGCCACTGCACCGCTGGCCGCGGTGGGTCCGGCTGCCAGGTCTGCGGCGGTGGTTGCGGATTCCGTGTTTCCTTGTCGGGCACTGACATAGGACTCCCCCTCTGGTTGATCGTCGCGAAATCATAGCCGCCGCAAGCGAGCAACCAGTTGGCGAGAAGGGGCCCGTTAGCCGTCGGTCAGCGGTTGAGCCAGGAGTCGGCGAGCACCAGTAGCACCGCCACGCCGATCAGCCCCAGGGCGACGGGTGTCGATTGCAGGATGGTTGTGCAGACGAACGCGCCCTCCAACAATCCCAGTACCGGAAGCCATACGAACAGGTCCGGCGTTCCGAGAGCTCGTTTTTCCATCGCGTTCAACCCTTCAGCCGCTTGGTGTCATGATCCCAACCACCGCTAACGACCAACCGGTCGTTTCCATCGACTACCCAATGAGGATGGAGTCCAAAACTCCTCTTACTCAGTACGTTTCGAACCTATCAAGACCAACAAGTGGACCGTGGTTCGGGGATCAGCACGGGACAGACCGATGTCCGCCCTCGAGATGTACCGTCAGTGCCCATCGGAAACGGGCGCGCCGCAGCAGCCGGGTACACAGGGTAGGCCGTTGCGGGTACAGCCGAATCCGGACACCGCGCCCGAGCGCCGGGGCGGGGCGGCTATGCGGTGTTCGTCCACGAGGTCGGCGACCATACGGGCGAAGCGCGGATCGGTGCCGGGGGTGGCCACCCGCGCGAAGGCCATATCGAGTTCGGCCGCACGGGTTTTCGCCTCGTTGTCGAGGTCCCAGATCACTTCGAGGTGGTCGGAGACGAAGCCGATGGGGCAGACGACCACGGCCCGCTCCCCCGCCGCGGCGAGAGCATCCAGGTGATCGACAATATCGGGCTCCAGCCACGGCACCCGAGGTGGTCCGGACCGGGACTGCCAGACTACGTCGTAGTCATCGAAACCCGTCGCGGCGGCACACAAGCGGGCCGCGTCGAGAACCTGTCGCCGGTAGAGACCGCCGCCTTCGGCCGGTGGGCCGTCGGTGGCATCGGCGCGCAGTGGAATCGAGTGCGCGGTGAACACCAACCGTGCGGCGCCGCGTCGATCTGCCGGAAGTTCGTCCACCGCAACATGAATGGCGTCGGCGAACGATTCGATCAGCAGCGGGTGGTCGAAGTACTGCCGCAGCTTCTCCAATTGCGGCGCTTCCGATCCCACCGTCGCACGGGCCCGCTCGATATCCTCGTGATACTGGCGGCAGCCGGAGTAGCCACCCCACGCGGAGGTGGGAAAGACCAGGGCGGACCGGATTCCGTCCGCGCGCATCCGCTCCACAGTCTCCTCGACCATCGGATACCAGTTCCGATTGCCGAAGTAGACAGGTAGATCGATACCGCGCGCAGCGAATTCGGCCTCGATGGCCTTGATGATGTCGCGGTTGAGGGCGTTGATCGGCGACACCCCGCCGAAGTGCAGATAGTGCTCCGCGACCTCGGCGAGACGTTCCGGCGGGACCCCACGGCCCCGAGTGACGTTCTCCAGGAACGGCATCACGTCCTCGGGGCGTTCCGGGCCACCGAAGGACAGCAGTAGCAGTGCGTCGGCAGCCACGGCGTCTCCCTCAGCTCAGTTCTGTCCGAAGCCGTCCGTGGGCAACCAGGTGTTGTGGCTGGCTCCGCCGTCGACATAGATGATGGAACCGGTGGTGGCGGGCAGCCAATCCGACAGCAGCGTCACAATGGACTTGGCGACCACGGTCGGGTCGTCGACATCCCAGCCGATCGGCGACGCGCCGTCCCAATAGGTATTGAGCATATTCAGCTGCTTGGCGTCATCGGTGGCCGATCCCGCGATGGCCTTGGCGGCCAGGGTCTTGATCGGACCGGCGGCGATCAGGTTGGAGCGAATCCGCTTGGCCTCGCCCACCTCTCGCGCGACGTAGCGGTTCACCGACTCGAGCGCGGCCTTGGCGACGCCCATCCAGTTGTAGTACGGCATGGCGGTGCGCGGATCGAAATCCATACCCACGAGGGAGCCGCCCTCGTTCATGACGGGGAGTACGGCGCGCGCGAGGGAGGCGTAGCTCCACGCGGAGATCTCGAACGCCTTGGCGGCGTCCGGGCCCGGGCCGTCGAGGAACGGCTTGGCATCCGGACCCATCAGGGTGCGCGGCGCGAACGCGATGGAGTGCAGCACACCGTCGACGCCCTCGGGCGCGAGCTCGCGCACCTTGTCCGCGAGCTCACCGAGGTTGTCCTCATTGGTGATGTCGAGGCCGATGGCCGGGGGCACCTCCTGCGGCAGGCGCTTGGCGATCCGGTCGATCAGCCGCAGTCGCTCGGGAATACCGGTGATGATCACCTTCGCGCCCTGCTCCTGCGCGACCGCGGCCGCGTGGAAGGCGATGGAGGAATCGGTAATGATTCCGGTAATGAGTACGGTTTTGCCTGCGAGCAATCCACTCATGGGTTGGCTGGTTCTCCTCGTTGAAAGTATTGGGTTTACCCAACTCTCGGGGGCTCTCAGGGGCTTCGCCCCCGAACCCCCGAACAGCGGGTCCGAACTCGACGGTGCCTAGGGATGCAGCGCCCGCGCCGACCTGGTCGGTCTTCGGTCGTGCCCGGTGCGGACACGGCTGCCGTTCACTTGTGCCGCGCGCGAAAGTGCTTAGTGGCCCATGCCCATGCCGCCGTCGACGGGGATGACAGCGCCCGAGATGTAGGAGGCGTCATCGGAGGCCAGGAAGCTGATCGCGGCGGCGACATCCTCGGCCTCGCCGATCCGCCCGGCGGGGATGAACTCGAGTGCCGTCTTGCGCATTTCCTCGGTCATGTCCTCGCGGGTCATATCGGTGTCGATCAGGCCTGGCGCCACCACATTGGCGGTGATATTGCGCTTGCCGACCTCACGGGTGATGGCGCGCGCCATACCGACCAGACCAGCCTTGGCCGCCGCGTAGTTGACCTGACCGGGCGCACCGATCTGCCCGACGACCGAGCCGAGGAAGATGATGCGACCGAAGCGGCCCTTCAACATTGCGCGATTGGCACGCTGAGCGACGCGCCACGCGCCGGTCAGGTTGGCGTCGATGACGCGGGTGAACGTTTCCTCGCTCATCCGCATCAGCAGCGTGTTGTCGACAATGCCCGCATTGGCGACAACGACCTCGACCGGTCCCTGATGGGCCTCGACCTCGGTGAACGCCTGATCAACCGACTCACTATCCGTCACATCGCATTTCACACCGAAGAGACCCTCCGGCACCCCCGACCCGCGATGGGTGACGGCGACCTTGTGTCCGTCGGCGAGCAGACGCTGGGCTACCGCGAGACCGATGCCGCGGTTGCCGCCGGTCACCAGTACCGACCGGGATGTGATGTTCGACATAAGGCTCAACCTATCTGTTCGTAGTCATGGCTCGGCGCGCGGTACCGATCAACCGATCGACACACGCCCCTACGGCGCGATTTACGGCAGGCGCTGACGATAGACCAACGCTGTCACCACACCGGCGGCGGTCACCAGCATGCCGAGGATCAACCACGGACGACTGGCATCGCCCATGGTCATCTCGTAACCGATCTGCTGTTCCAGGGTGTTGTACACCTCGGAGAGCTCTTCGAGGCTGGAGGCCGAATAGAACTCGCCACCCGACAGTTTCGCGATCTCCTGCAGCGAATCGTCGTCGACGGGTACCCGCACGCGCTGCGCGCCCTTACCGTCCTGATCCGGAATCTCGACCGTGCCCCAGGTGGTGCCGAACGAAATCGTCGACACCGGAATGTCTTTCTCCTTGGCCAGACGCGCCGCGGTGAACGCGTGGCGGGGATTGTCGACGTCCTTGTCATCGGGCACGGTCTGCTTGCCGTCGGTCATGAGCACGATGCGCGCCGGCGGCGGCGTCTCCGCACCACCCAGCACCGCGGCCAGTGTCTCGATGGATTGCAGGCCGGTGAGGATGCCTTCGCCGGTGGCGGTGCGCTCGGCCAACTTGATGTTGTCGATGGCCGCTTTCACCGCTTCCCGCTTGGTGGTCGGCTGCATCTGCACCGATGCGGTACCGGCGAAGGTCACCAGCCCCAGATTGACTCCGGGCGTGAGGCCGTCGGCGAAATTCTTGGCCGCCTGCTGTGCCACCTCCAGGCGGCTCGGCGGCACGTCGGTGGCCTCCATGGACAGCGATACGTCCATGACCAGCACCACGGTGGCACGGTTGCGCGGCACCTTCTGGGCCGAGGTCGGACCGGCCGCCGCGATGGTCAGGAAGATCAGGCCGACCAGCATCAGTGCGATCGGCACATGCCGGACCGGACCCGGCCGCTTGGGCGCGACCTTCTCCAGCTGCTCCATATTGGAGAAATTGATCAGATGCCGCTGCCGGCGCTGCTGTGCGAGCAGATAGCCCAGCGCCACCATCATGATCACGGCCAGGAATCCCAGCCAGCCGATATGTTCGAAGTTCGAAATGCTCACTGCCGCGGCACCCGCCCGGAATTCGGGGCGCCGAAGGTATGGCGCCGGGTGGACACGAACCGGACCACATCAGCGATCCAGTCCCGATCGGTACGCAATTCCATCACCGGCGCGCCGCACCCGCGCAGCGCGGCCTCGACCTGTTCGCGATGGCGTTGCGCGGCACGCGCGTAGTCGGCGCGCAGCGTGGGTGTCACGCTGAATTCGCGGGTGCGTCCGGTCTCCGGATCATGCAACACCACATCACCCATATCGGGCAGCGCCAGATCCCGGGGATCGAGCACTTCCACGCCGAGCAGATCGTGGCGGCCGGAGATGGCGCGCAGTGACCGCTCCCAGTCGATATCACCGAGGAAGTCCGAAATCACTACGGCCAGACCGCGTTTGCGCTGCGGTCGGCGCAGCGACTCGATGGCCCCGGCCAGATCACCGCGCACTCCGTCACGAGCGTGCGGTGTGGTGGCGATCCGCCGCAGCATGGTCTGCGCGTGAATTCGCCCGGAGCGCGCCGGGATTCGGAACAACTGCTCACCATTGGCGACGACCGCGCCGATCCGATTGCCACCGCCACTGGTCAGATGGGTGACCGCCGCGGCGGCCGCCACCACCAGATCGCGTTTCTGGCAGGCGGCGGTACCGAAGTCGAGGCTGGCCGACAGGTCGACCACGAGCCAGGTCTCCAACTCGCGGTCGGCGATCGTCTGCCGCACATGCGGATGGGTGGTGCGGGCGGTCACCGACCAATCCATCTGCCGCACATCGTCACCCGGCTGATACATCCGCGCATCACCGGGATCGGAGCCCGGGCCGGGAATCAGGCCCTGGTGGTCTCCGTGCAGTACGCCGTCGAGACGACGTCGCACGGTCAATTCGAGAGTTTTCAGCGCCGCCGACAATTTCGGGTCGGACAGCTCCCCCGACCGGAAGGAGGGCGGGGCGTGGGTGGACCCATTGGGGTTTGACATCGTCACGGGCGCAACCGAATCCGGGCCTCGCCTCACTTGTGCTGCGACTGCCCGGGCACCGCGGACTGGCCGTTGGGAGGCTGCGGAATGCTCTGCTGCGGCACACCCTGCGGCGCGGACCCGTGCGGACCCATGGCGGGCGGCGCGGCGGGCGCGGGCATCGGCGTCTGCGGGCTGCCGGGTGCGACGGCCTGCGGGGCCACCTGCGGCAGACCCACGGTCTGCAGGACGCGACGGATCACATCGTCGGGACTGATCTCATCGGCGAGCGCGTCGTAGGACAGCACCAGGCGGTGGCGCAACACATCCGGAATCACCTCGACCACATCCTGCGGCACCACGTAATCGCGGCCGCGAATGAGGGCCACCGCGCGGGCGGCGGCGATGATGCCGAGGCTGGCACGCGGCGAAGCGCCGTAGGCGATCCAGCCGGCCACATCGTTCATGCCGAACTCGGCGGGCTTACGGGTCGCGGCGATCACGCGGACCACATAGTCGACCAGGGCGTGGTGCACGAAGGTATTGGCCGCCAACTGCTGCAGCCGCACCACCTCGGCGGGGTCGAGAATCGCCTTGGCCTCCGGCGGGGTGATACCCATCCGGTAGATGATCTCGCGCTCTTCCTCCACCGACGGGTAGTCCACGACCACCTTGAAGAGGAAACGGTCGCGCTGCGCCTCGGGCAGCGGGTACACGCCTTCGCTCTCGATGGGGTTCTGGGTCGCCATCACCAGGAACGGATTCGGCATCGGGTAGGTCTTGCCGCCGATGGAGACATGCCGTTCGGCCATTACCTCGAGCAGAGCCGACTGCACCTTGGCGGGCGCGCGGTTGATTTCGTCGGCGAGGACGAAATTCGCGACGACCGGACCCAATTCGGTGTCGAACTCTTCCTTACCCTGGCGATAGATGCGCGTACCGATCAGATCGGTGGGCACCAGGTCGGGCGTGAACTGCACGCGGGAGAAGCTGCCGCCGACCACTTTCGCGAAGGTCTCCACCGCGAGCGTCTTGGCGATACCCGGAACGCCTTCGAGCAGTACGTGTCCACGCGCCAACACGCCTACGAGCAAACGCTCGACCAGTCGGTCCTGTCCGACGATCACCCGTTTGACTTCGTAGATCGCCTTTTCCAGGGTCTGGACATCGCGCTCGAGGGTGTTCGGTGCCGGTGAGTCCGTCTCTTTCACCGTGCTTACCCCGCTCACACCTTCAGTCGAAGTCACCAACATCCCCGCTTTCGCCTCGGTCTTATGCGTGCTCGCCCCAACTATTCCAGGTATCGGTCGATGCTGCCGCACCCGGTGCGACAAGAGTCGCTAATTTCCCCGAACGGGCACTGGATTTCGAGGAGTGGCGCGGGTGTCGGCGCGCGCACCCCGACCGCGTCGCGGCCGTGCGAGGGTGCCGGGCGGTCGTCCTCAGCTGCGGCCGAGCGCCTTGGCGAGTTGGGCTTTGGTCATCGTCGAGCGGCCCGAGATACTGCGCTTCTTGGCCTCGTTGTACAGCTGCTCGCGCGGCGGGCCCGAGGAGCCACGCTGTCCGGATTGCGGGCCGCCACTCTTGGAGCCCTACGAGCTCGTGGAGCCCTTCGAACCCTTGGTCTGCCCTCGCTGGGCGCGCTCCTTGTTCACGGTCCGCGCCGCGATCTCCTCGGCGCGCTTGCCGCTCGCACCGCGATCGTTGGCGGAGTCCTTGATGTGCTCGTATTGTCGTTCTTGTTTATCTGTCCATTCCTTCGGCATTACGCACCTCCTTGATCGAGAGATATCCGCACCACCCCTTCCGAAACCGCTTGCGGTCGCGAGAGCCGGGTAGGCCGGGAGATATCGGTAGGAAAGGAGAACGATGTCCGACAACTACACCACCGACGACGCCGGCATCCCAGTTCCCAGCGATGAGCATTCGCTCACCGTCGGGGCGGACGGCCCCATCCTGCTCCATGACGCTTATCTGATCGAGAAAATGGCCGCGTTCAATCGTGAGCGCGTGCCCGAACGCCAGCCGCACGCCAAGGGAGGTGGGGCGTTCGGCGTCTTCGAGGTCACCGAGGATGTCAGCGCCTACACCTACGCCGATGTCTTCCAGCCGGGACGCAAGACCGAGACGCTGGCCCGCTTCTCCACCGTCGCCGGTGAACGCGGCAGCCCCGATACCTGGCGTGACCCGCGCGGATTCGCGTTGAAGTTCTACACCGAGCAGGGCAACTTCGATATGGTCGGCAACAACACGCCGATCTTCTTCGTCCGTGATCCGATGAAGTTCCAGGACTTCATCCGGTCGCAGAAACGCCGCG
This sequence comes from Nocardia uniformis NBRC 13702, assembly GCF_001613345.1. Classification (GTDB taxonomy): domain Bacteria; phylum Actinomycetota; class Actinomycetes; order Mycobacteriales; family Mycobacteriaceae; genus Nocardia; species Nocardia uniformis. Next base: position 108,784 of record NZ_BDCE01000039.1, read on the forward strand.
CCGACAACAATTTGCGCGATCACGACATGCAGTGGGATTTCTGGACGCTGTCACCGGAATCGGCTCATCAGGTGACGTGGCTGATGGGTGACCGCGGCATCCCGCGGTCGTGGCGGCATATGAACGGTTATTCGAGCCATACCTATATGTGGGTCAATCGTGACGGCGATAAGTTCTGGGTGAAATACCACTTCAAGACCGATCAGGGCGTCGAGTTCTTCACTCAGGACGAGGGCGATCAGATGGCCTCGATGGATACCGACTATCACACACGTGACCTGTGGGAGCACATCGATGCCGGTGAATTCCCGAGCTGGACGCTACACATGCAGATCATGCCGTTCGAGGAGGCCAAAACCTATCGGTTCAACCCCTTCGACCTGACGAAGGTCTGGCCACACGGGGACTACCCGCTCATTCCGGTGGGTCGGATGACCCTGAACCGGAATCCGGCCGACTATCACACCGAAATCGAGCAGGCCGCCTTCGAACCGAGCAATGCCGTCCCGGGCACCGGTCCGAGTCCGGACAAGATGCTGCTGGGCCGCTGGTTCTCCTATCCGGACGCGCACCGGCACCGGATCGGCGCGAACTACAAGGAACTGCCGGTCAATTCGGCGCATGCGACCACGGTCCGCTCCTACAGCAAGGACGGCCAGCTACGGCACCACAATCCGGGTGACCCGGTATACGTGCCTAATTCGAAGGGTGGTCCGCACTCCGATCCGCTCGTGGCCGGACCGCAGGCGGTCTGGCATACCGATGGCGGGATGGTTCGCAGCGCCTATGCCAGTCGGCGCGACGACGACGATTGGGGCCAGGCCGGAACCATGGTGCGCGATGTGCTCGACGACGCGGCCCGGGAGCGGCTGGTCACGAATATTGTCGGGCATCTGCTCAACGGCGTCACCGAACCGGTGCTGTTGCGCGCTTTCGAGTACTGGCGCAATGTCGACAAGGATCTGGGCGACCGGATCGAGGCGGGCGTACAGGCCCAACAGAACGAGAAGGATCCGAAGGCGGGACAGCAGGCGAATCCGGCGCGGACATCCGCGCAAGGGAAAGCCTGACGCTCCCACCCTCATCGCGCACACCGTCCGGACCGGCGACCAGCTGGTCCGGACGGTGTCGTCGCAACTGGGACATTTCCCTAAAAGCGCTCGAAACGGCTACGGAATGATCACGCGTGGGTACAGTTTTTGAAACGTCGCTTTACCGGATCGTCGGCTTCGCGTTCGCGGGCGTTTCCGGACGACATCGCTGAATCTATCGAGGACGAGCCGTGCCGCATCACAGAGTGACCTCCGGTTCCCTATCCGTCCAAGACCTGCTCGGTCCGATGGAACCCGGACCCAACACCAGACATCGCGTCGATACCGGTTTGACCGGACGCATCAGAGCCGCGGCGGGAGCGGCGGTGGCAGCGGGAGCGTTGATCGCCACCACCTCCGCACAGCTGACATCGGCGGTCGCCACCGCCGCGCCGCTGCCGCCCGCCGACCACGAGGCCGACCGCATGCTCGAGCCGGCCGCCGAGCCCGTGCCGGCGGCGGATGTGGAGGAGCAAGCCGTTTACGCGGTGCCCTCCGAAATTCCGGGTGACACAGCGGAAGTCGCACCGGCGGCGGCGCCGGTCGCCACACCGTTCGGTCTCGTGGGTCTCCCGGTCGAGATCTCCGGGCCGCTCGCGCAAGCCGAACAGGCCATCAAGGAGTTGCAACAGCAGTTTGCCCCACCCGCAGTCGCCCCGGCGGCACCGGCACCAGCGGCCGCAGCACCGGCCGCCGTGGCACCGGCTGCCACGCCCTTCGGGTTGGCGGGTCTGCCACCGGAGATCTCCGGGCCGCTCGCCCAGGCCGAACAGGCCATCAAGGATCTGCAACAGCGGGTCGCCCCGCCCGCACAGGCACCGCGGATCACCGCGGCACCCGCCGTACTACCGGTGGCCGGTGCGATCAGTTCGGGTTTCGGCTCCCGCTGGGGCGCGTTCCACTACGGCGTCGATATCGCCGACACACTGGGTACCCCGATCCACTCCGCCATGGGCGGCACCGTGATCGAGGCCGGTCCGGCGTCCGGATTCGGGCTGTGGGTGCGTGTCCTCCAGGACGACGGCACCACCGCCGTCTACGGCCACGTCAATGACATGTACGTCCAGGCCGGACAGCGGGTGAATGCTGGTGATGTGATCGCCACGGTCGGTAATCGCGGCCAGTCCACCGGTCCGCATCTCCACCTCGAGATCTGGAACCCGGACGGTAGCAAAATCGATCCGGTGGCCTGGCTGGCCGCCAAGGGCGTTCTGATGGAACAGCGTTGGGGCGCACACTGACCCGAAGGCATGCACTGACCCGAAGGCATCGGGCCCGGCGGTCCGCCGGGCCCGAGCGCCGACTACCACGCCATAGTGGCGTAACTGACCAGGGTGTCCTGACTTTCCTGCGACAGCTTCCAGGTGCCGCCGATGTTCTTCCAGGTCAGCGGGATCGGGAAGGAGTAGTCACCGAGGCGGCTGTTCAGGGTCGCGGAGAGGACATCGCCCTCCACGGTGACCGGGCCCGACACATCCCAGCTGTAGCCCGGGATCTGGCTGATGCGCTGACCGACGACCACAATGCTGCTGCCATCGCCCGACTCGAGCTCCGCGGACGATCCATTGAGCGCGGCCTGCAGCTTGCCCTGGAGTTCGCCCGGCGACGGCGCGGCGGGAGCGGCGATCGCGACGGGGGCGGCGACGACCACGGCGGCGGTAACCGGCATGAGGAGAGCGGCTGTCGCCATCGAGGCGGCGAAGAACGAGCGAATCATGAGAGGTAACTCCTTGAGGATAGGTTAGCCTAAGCATATTGCACGTTAGCTAGCCCTAAGTCCACACCCTGGAAGTCCATTCAGCGCGATCCGTCGCCTAGATCACTACCGAATAACCTTCCGGCGAGCGGGTTTCACGCCGCCGCGGCCCGCGCCAACATCGCGATCACCACGTCCGGGTCTTCCACATCGACAACCAGTCGAGTGAAATCGGCCCCCTCCAATTCGATTCGCACGGCGCGCCCATCGAAGAGGGTGTCCCAGAATTCCTTGCGCCCCTTACCCCGGAAGGTTCCTGCGGCGATGACCCCGGGGAAGAACGCCCCCGGTGCTCGCACCCACGGCGGACGCAGGTCCACCTCGGCGGGCGCTATCCGCCGGACCTGGGAAAGATCGAACGTCACCTTCTCGCGCAGCGCCAGCACCCGATGCGCCCCGGTCACATGCGCCGTCACCGTCGTCCCTACGACCTCGAAGTCAACCATCTCGCCCTCACTCTCACCGTCGCTCTCCCCGAGAGTGCCGGGCGGTTCTGGCCATAGCCTGTGAGATTCCTAGGAGTTCACACAGGTTTATGCCGGAGCGACGACGGCGGGACGCGCTGGCGGTAGCGGCCGACGCGATCTCGGACCGCCCTCGGCTTCATCTACGGACCTTCCCAGTAGGTCATCTACTATGTAGCCCAGTAGATGACCTACTATGCAACTCAGTAGGTCCCAAGATGAGCAGAGAGGCAATGGCGCCACATGCGGAAACATCGCTCTACCAATGCAATTCACGGAATGGTCACCGTGGTCGGCCAAGTTCTGGGAGTAACCGCCCTCGCGGCGATCGCCGCAGGACCCGCTATGGCGGAATCAGTGACACGGGACGACAGGTCCCCGTCGCGGCCCGGTTCCTACCGAGGCGATACCACCGGCATACATGCCATCGACCCCTTCGGCTACCAGCACCGCGACTCGAATCCCCTACTGCAGAACCAACATCGGGACGCGTTGCGCGACTATCACACACCATCGGAACCAGCGGCGCATCCGGGTACATCCACGAGCGGGGGCACCGCCACCTGGACCCGAACCACCTCCCCTGACGGTGCGGGCTGGGCCGTCTGTCGCCCACAGGCGGCATGGTGCTGAGCGATCGACCCAGCGAGCACGGCCTGATCTGGAAATCAGCTGCCGACGATACGGACAGCGATCCGACCCTCTATCACGGTGGCGCGGGCATCGTGCTGGAGGCACATGACCATTTCGGTGACGACCGTTACGCCGAGGCCGCACTGCGCGGTGCCCGGGATATCGCGGCACAGGTTGAACGAGAACGCTTCTGGTCGCTCTACTCCGGCTTGACCGGCATGGCCGTCGCCCTGCGGGCGGTACACATCCGGCTCGACGATCCGGTCTGCGAGCGGGCCGCTCGACGAGGACTCGCGCATCATCGGTAATCGGCGACCGGGTACGCCGTGCAATGGCCGGATCACCCTCTTCTCGTAGGCTGAGTTTCCTACGTGATGACGGGAGGCTGTGGTGGCCGAGACGACGGTGGCCGAGGTACTGGCAGAGCTGGCGGCGCTCGAGGATCCGAAGGCCCGTGCGGTGAATGAGAAGCACGGTGACGATCACGGGGTGAACCTCAGCAAGCTGCGTGCGGTGGCGAAGCGGCTGAAAACGCAGCACGAGCTCGCGTGCCAGCTCTGGAAGACCGACGACACCGCGGCGAGGCTGCTGGCGACCCTCATCTGCCGTCCCAAGGCATTCGAGCGTGACGAGTTGGATGCCATGGTGGGTGAGGCGCGCACGCCCAAGGTGCACGACTGGCTCGTGAATTACGTGGTGAAGAAGAATCCGCATGCCGAAGGGCTGCGCCAGGCCTGGTCCGCCGATCCCGATCCGGTAGTCGCGAGCGCCGGCTGGGCGCTGACCACCGAACGCGTGACGAAAAGGCCCGAGGGCCTCGACCTGGCGGGACTGCTCGACGTCATCGAGGCGCAGATGAAGGACGCCCCGGAGCGCCTGCAGTGGGCGATGAACCACTGCCTCGCCCAGATCGGGATCGAGCACCCCGACCACCGAGCCCGCGCGATCGATATCGGCGAGCGCCTGAAGGTGCTCGAGGACTACCCGACTCCGCCGAACTGCACCTCCCCGTTCGCGCCCACCTGGATCACCGAGATGGTGCGCCGAAGAGACGAGAAGTAGATCGATCTTTCGGGTCGGCCGCTCCGGTCCGGCGGGCGATGCGCGCGGGCTTCGCTCGGGTGACCTAGCGGGTTCGGCGGGCGCACTCCTCGTATGCGGTACCCGTTTCGAAGCAGTCGTGGAAGCCGCTCTGAATGTCCCCGCTGGTGGGCGGCTCGCCGCAGAGAATTCCACAGCGCTGGAAGTTCGGAACCGCGGTGCCGTCGGGCCAGTGGCACGAGTTGGCGTCACAGGTGTAGCCGCGCGTGTTGGGATCGCGGGCAATGGGGTCCGGGCTGTAGGACCACACGAACGCATCGGTGCGCTGCACCTGTACGCAATAGACGGTTCGCCCGTTGGCGAAGCGACCGACCGCCCCGGGATCCTCGCAGTAGCCGTTCAAATCGACCGCCGCCGGAGGCGGCGCGGTGGACCCGCTACCGGACGGCGGCAGCGGTGCGGCCGCGGAAATGGTGATCGCCGCGATGAACAACATCACCACGCCGACGACACCCACAATCAGCCGATGCGTGACCACGCGTGGGATCGGTCGAGGCATCGCGTCCCCCTTGCGTCGCAGATCAACTAGCGATTTTCAGGACTATACGCCGAATGGGAGTCGTCGGAACAAGATCGACACATCGACGATTCGAATAGGTACCGAATGTTCACCACGGCAGCGAGATGGTCAGAGCGGGGAGCCGGCATGGCCCGGCACTCCCCGTTCTGGTGACCGCGGGGCAGCACCATCAGGACTGCGGAACCCTAGCCGAATACCGAGAGCGCAAGGCGCACCCGTGAGGGAACCGCGGCCGCGACTTGTAGGATCGCCTGATGAAACTTGGAAAGTGGTCTGCCGCAGGCGCTCTGGTCGCCGCGGCCGTGTCAATGGCGGCCCCCATCGGCTCGGCGTTCCCGACCGGCTCGTTCGAGGGTGGGGACGGCCGCGAAGTGGTGATGATCGACGGCAAACTGGAGATCAGCGATTTGGACTCGTGCTGGGCCAGTGGCTTCCCGCGCGATATCCAGATCCAGAACCGCAGTAAGCGCAATTTCCTGGTGTACGCGACCAACGACTGCAGCGGTGAGCCCACCGCCACCGTCGCCCCGGGTGGATCCGCGACGCATTACGGCTGGTCTGCCGTCGCGGCCAGGTAGTAAGCGCGCGGGCGCAGGCTCCGGACGACATTGGTTTCGTCCGGAGCTTGCGTTTTGTACCGCAGGAATTCACAGTTGGTATGCATTGTGGCCCAATACATGTGGAGCAGCGGTGGATGTCGAGGATGCACGCCGGTTTGCGGCAGGGGTGTGGCGGCGTGGGGATTTGACGCGGTCCGAACGGATGGCCGCGGTGAAGGCCGATGCACACGCACGGGGCAAGGAGCCGTTCGACCTCGGTCGGCTCGAATCACTGTGCGACACCAGTCATGAAGGGCGGATGGATCCGACCAGCTGGCGTCAACGCCGATTCGAGCTCGTCTACTACAGCCACCCCGAGATGCTGACGATCGAAGATCTCGCCGAACACGTGATGAAGTCGCAGGGCTGGATGTGGTGATCTGCCGTTCCGATCAGCGGAGGCGGAAATCGCGGTCGTCGGGCGTGGCGAGCGCCGATTCCATGGTGCGGCGATTGAAGGGAAGCAGGTCGATATTGCCCCCTTCGGTGAAGTACCAGGAATTGCAGCCGGTACTCCATACCGTCGGGCCCAACGCCTCGCCGACTTCTGCTTCGAATCGCTCGGTGGCAGACTCGGTTACCTCGACGGTATCGAATTCGCCCGCACGCCAGCGCTGAATCCAGGCGGTGATGTACTTAGCAGTGACTTCGGCGGCGTGATGGAGCGGGATGGAGCCGGTGGGTGAATTGGGGCCCAGCACGGTGAACAGGTTGGGGAAGCCGGGGATTGCGGTCATCCAGTAGGCGCGCGGGCCTTTCGCCCACGCATCGTCGATCGAAATCCCCTCGCGGCCGACCAGATTCATCGGCCGCATGTAGTTGTGCGCCTGGAATCCGGTGGCGAATACGATCATGTCGATCTCGTGGTGGCGACCGTCGACGGTACGGATACCGGTCGCGGTCACGGCATCGATACCCATGGTAACCAGTTCGGCGTTACGGGCGCGCAGGGCGCGATAGTAACTGCCGGACAACACCTGTCGCTTGCACAGCGGCTGATAGTCGGGGGTGAGCTGTTCCCGCATATCCGGGTCACGCACCTGGGCACGCAAACTCAGCCGCGCGAATTCCTGCACCGCTCGCCGCCGCCAACTGGGCCGGGTGACGACATCGGTGAACAGCTTCGCGCCTGCCATCCCGACCTGATAGAGCGTCTGATTGACCTGCGGCAGCCGATCCAATACCGCACCGACGAGAGCGGGTTGCGGCATCCACATCGGGGCCCAGATGACCCATTGCGGACTGCGAACAAAGTGCGTGATCCGATCAGCCTTCGGCTGCAGCGCCGAAACGACCTGCACACCAGTAGATCCCGTACCGATGACGGCGATCCGACGGCCCGCGGTGGGCACCGCATCATCCCAGCGGGCGGTATGCAGCACGTCGCCCGTGAACTCACCCAGACCAGGGATGTCCGGTGTAGCCGGATGATGCAGCACGCCCGTAGCCGCGATCACGAAATCGGCTTCGTAAACGGCTCCATCACCGGTTTCGACCCGCCAGCCGGAGCCGGTGAATTCGGCCGCCACCACCTCGGCATTGAGCCGCAGGTGCGAACGCAGCTCGAACCGATCCACCACATCGGCGAGATAGCCCTGGATCTCCGGTCCGGGCGCGAAGATATGCGACCAGTCCGGCTTGGGTGCGAACCCGAACTGGTACAGCTGCGATGGCACATCACAGGTCAGCCCGGGATAGCGGTTCCAATGCCACACCCCGCCGACATCGGACCCCTTCTCCAGGATCACGAAGTCGTTCAATCCATTGCGCCGCAGGGTAATAGCGCTGGCAATACCGGAGACCCCGGCACCGATGATCACGATGCGCGGTTCACGAGGCGCGGTCATCGGAGCCATTCCCCCGTCACGCCGGCGAGCGAGACGCCCGGACCCCACCCCGGCACCGAACCACACCCCACCATGCCCAACCTCCTCGTTGAATACTGCCAGTATTCAGATACTGACGGTATTGCTAGGTGGCGGGCATGTCAATTCACTGCTGTCGACGTGAGCCCCCTCCCCACTGAATTGGGTAGCGAACCGATTGCGAACGCGATCCGCGAGCATCCTGCCATCTTCCAGTCGCAGCCGGCCACAGGCAGTGTGGCGGCGACTGAGGCAGCAACGCCGCACGTCATTGTCACCAAATGCACTGGCTAGCTCGTAGTTCCACACCCTCGGCCCCGGTCCGAGGGCCACGACCACCGGGGTGAGTACCGGCGATGGTCACCGGTGTCGGCGGGTGGTGACGGGCTTCGGTTCACAGTCCGGCGGCGGTGAGACGGTAGTCCGCTTCGAGCAGCATCCACCCGCTCAGCTGTACCGATAGATCGGGGCTCAGGTTCTCCGAGGGCGACGCGGTGGGCAGCACGAGCTGGGCAACGAGTTGCGGAATGCCCCGCACCGTGACCGGGCGGGACCAGTCCACCCCGAACAGCGGGAGCCCGTCCACCTCGGCGCGGTTCTCCCAGGCCGCCCGGGCGGAATCGTGCACGATCCGCGCGGCGGTGGTGTCACCCAGGGCCAGCGCGGCTTCGGCGAGATACCGGGCGAGGATGCCCATGAACAGCCCGGAGTCGTTTCCGTCGACCGCGACGATCACTCCCGCGTGCGTGAGTCCGGGGCCGGTCGACGTGACGAGTTCCGTCACGCGGCGGCGGTGGCCCGATTCGCCTGTGCGCACTGCCAATTCGGTTTCCAGCCCGATGGCGACACCCTGACAGTAGGTCAGGGCGGTGCGGTTCACCTGCCCGCCGGGTTCGTGGACCCCGTCGAGGATCAGGCCGCTGTCGGGGTCCCGCAATCGGGTGTGCAGGAAGTCGGCCAACTGCCCGGCGCGGGACAGTTCGCCCAGTCGCGCGAAGGCGATACCGGTCGGGCCGATCGCGGGGGCGTTGTAGTAGTCGTCGCCGAACCGCCAGGGCACCGCGCCGACGACCGGGTTCCAGCCGTCGATCAGGGCGTCCCGCAGGTCCCCGACGGCATCACCGAACCGGATATCGAGCAGTCGATCGGCGCGTTCGAGCGCAATCGCCAGCCAGCCCATATCGTCGTAGTACCGGTTGGTCCAGCCGCTGAGATTGCGGGTTCGAATACCCCATGCGAGGGCGGCTACCCGGTCGATCCGTTCCGGGTCGCGGGCGCGGTGGGCGGCGTCCACCGCACAGTCGAGCAGATGTGCCTGCCACCAGTAACACCATTTCAGGAATGACAGATCCGCCGACGACGACGGCCACACGACCGTGCCCAGCCGCACTCCCGGCCGCCCCCAGAGCGAACGCACATGCCGCCGCACGATCGCCTGTTCGGCTAGGTCGGCCCGCCTCCCGCTCGCCTCGGTCCCGGCGGCGTACGGACTCACATCCCGCGTGATCCCCCCGGTCGGAGCCGGTCGGGTCAATGCGGTGATCGCGAGCGACGATCCGGCCGCGAGCAGTACATGGCGGCGGCTGACCCCAGTGTGCTGGCGATCCATCCGCCCGGGCTCCTCTGCCAGAATATCGATCACCGACAACCAAAACCGCTCGGTTACAGGCTATCTCGCAAAGTCCCTAGCCGTGCTCAGGCGGGCCGACCGAATCCTGGCGAACTTCACCAAGACTTTCGCCACTGGCGAACCGGGTAGTGAGCTCGGTCGAGATCTCGTAGTGGCGCACGAGGAACGAGCGTTCGTCGAGCTTCTTGCGCCGCAGCCAGCCGGTCACCTCGGCGTTGCACTTGCTGGCGTTGCACGACCCGCACGCGGGCACGACGTTGCCGAGGGTGTAGCGACCACCGCGCGAGATGGCCTGCACGCAGTCCTTCTGCGGCGAGGTGGTGGCGGACCCGCAGTAGGCACACCCACCCCAGGACGTCTTGAGCGCGTCCCACTGCGCGTCGGTGAGGTCGTGGGTGACGCTCGCCATCCGCTTCTTGCGCTTGCGCGCGGCGCGAACCTGTTTGCTACCGCCAGTCGGCATGAGTCGTGAGAATACGCGTCGCGATGGTCAACAGTCCGGAGGCCGGGCACACAGTTTCCGTCACAGTCCGCACCATGGATACCTGCTCCGGCTCTGTTCGCCACTCCCCCGGGGCTCGCGTTGACGGTGGGCGGTGGGCGAATTAGGTTCGGCTGATGCCGGTCGACGAGGACATTGACGCCCTCTCCGGCTTGAAGGCCGGAGATTCCTACCAGCGCCCTGACGGGCGCTCTCGGTGGGTTCCTGTTTCACAGGGACTCGCCTCCCGCTTACGCGGCAGGACTTACTGTCCCTCCACAAGCGTTTAGACTCTCGGCGCGCCCCGCCGCGAGTATGTTCTTGGCCGCGTTCAGATCCCGATCGTGAACGGTGCCGCACGCGCACGTCCATGCGCGAACCGATAGCGGTTTCTTCCCACCCAAAGCCCCACAGAACGAACACATTTGGGTCGAGGGGAACCAGCGATCAACCTTACCGAAGGTGCGCCCGCAGCGAGCCGCTTTCTCCTGCAGCATGCGGGTGAACATGCCCCACCCGCCATCGTGAACCGACTTCGCCAACCTGGTACGCGCCAGACCTTTCACGCACAAATCTTCGACGAACACCGCTTGGTTGTCGCGGATGGTCTGTGTCGAATGCTTGTGCGCCCAATCCCTGCGCGTATCGGCGACTTTCGCGTGAGCCTTCGCTACCTTGACACGAACCTTGGCCCGATTCTTCGAGCCTTTCTCCTTGCGCGACAACGCTTGCTGCGCCATGCGGAGCTTGCGTTCCGCGCGCCGCAGAAACCGAGGGTTCTCGATTGTCTTCCCATTCGACAACACCGCGAACGTCGTCAAGCCCAGGTCGATACCGACCTCGGAATCCGACACCGGCAACAGCTGGTCGTGGACCTGAACCACGAACGACGCGAAATACCGGCCCGCCGCGTCCTTGATGATCGTCACACTCGACGGGTCGGAGGGAAGCTCTCGTGACCAGCGAACCGCAACGTCGCCGATCTTCGGCAACCACAACTTCCGGCCGGAAGTCACGGCGAATCGCGCGTTCTTCGTGAACCGGATCGACTGCCGATTGTCCTTGCGGGAACGGAAACGTGGCGGCGCGACCTTGGCGCCCTTCCGTTTGCCGGTCACGGACCCGAAGAAGTTGCGGTACGCGGCATTGAGGTCAGCCAACGCCTGCTGAAGCACCACCGACGACACCTCCCCGAGCCACACCCGCTCCGGAGCCCGCTTGGCCTTGGTCAGTCGCTTGGACAGTTCACTGTCGCTGATCTTGCACCCGGCCCTGAACGCTTCCTGCCGTGCCGCCAGTGCGTCGTTGAACACCACCCGTGCGCACCCGAACGCCTTCGCCAACGACCGCTGTTGTCCCACGGTGGGGTACAAGCGGAAGTTGTATCGCAGCTGCACAGCCCGATACTAACATTGGTTTATGACAGAATATGGCGATATCCGCACCGGTAGACACTGCGTTTTCATGCTCCATGCACATTTGGTTTTCGTCACTAAATACCGGCATCGTGTATTCACCGACCGGCACCTGACACGCATGGAACAGATCATGCGAGACGTGTGCGCGGACTTCGAAGTCGAGCTGGTCGAGTTCAATGGCGAAACCAACCACGTCCACCTCCTGGTGAACTTCCCACCCAAAGTCTCCCTCTCAAAGCTGGTGAACTCGCTCAAAGGTGTTTCGTCGCGGCGGATGCGCCAAGAGTTCCCCGAACTCGTGCACCACTACTGGCGCGCACAACGACTCTGGTCCGGCTCCTACTTCGCCGGATCGGTGGGCGGTGCACCGATCTCGGTGCTGCGCCAGTACATCGAGCAGCAGGAACGTCCTATTTAGGGCACGCTCGGGCCGTGGCGGCCCTCCTGTGTCCGCCTTCACCCCCGCCCTGAAGGACGGAGTACTAGCGGACATCCGGTAGCGGATACCGCTGGAGTGATGCACCCTCTGACCAGCTGCGGCGCGAGGTGGCCGAGTCGTTGGGCGCATTCTTGCGGCGGGCCGTTGATCCTGATGGCCGCAAGTCTGCCGCAGTGTTGATCGCGATAGCCGATCGTGATGGGGAACAGGGCATTTGGCTGACCGAGCGGTCGTCCGGACTGCGGGCGCATGCCAGGCAATTGGCGTTGCCGGGCGGCAAGCTGGATCCGGGAGAAGATGCGGAAGCAGCGGCGTTGCGGGAACTGCACGAGGAACTGGAGATCGCTGCGCCCCGCTCCACGGTGCTCGGGTTGCTCGACGACTACCCGACCCGCTCCGGCTATGTGATGACCCCGGTGGTGGCCTGGGTCGGTCACTCGCCGATCCCCACCCCCAATCCCGCTGAAGTGGCTGCGGTGCACTGGATTCCGCTCTCGGCTCTCGACGTGGACCCGCGCTTCGTACCCGTCCCCGGTTCCGACCGGCCCGCCATCCAGCTCCCCCTGCTGGGCGGCCACCTACACGCCCCGACCGCCGCGATCCTCTATCAATTCCGCGAGGTGGCCCTACGCCACCGCCCCACCCGCGTCGACCACATGGACCAGCCCCCCTTCGCTTGGGAATGAGCTGTAGCCAGGTCCTATCTTGGCCGATGAGGCAGTGCGATGGGCAGAAGGCTCGCCACACTGATGCCCGACGAGTCCTGCGCAGACGCATCGCCGACCTGGAGCAGTGACATTGGTGCATTCGGGCCCGCCAGCGCCGATTCGGTGCTGAATAGGTTTGCGCTCCGCAAGGCTCATCCACGCGGCACGATCAGGTGTCGTGTGTGACGATCACCCAGTGACACAGCAGCTTTCAGGAGAGGTGACCCGGGGCCTTCCCGCGCTGATGCGGCCTGGTCAACGGGTTGACGTGGAACTCGGCGTCAGAAACCCCAGCCCCTATAACTCGGCCACCGATCTTGTGCTCGACGAGTCTTATCCCGCGGGCTTCCAGGTGCTGGTGGACAGTTTGACCGGGACCGAACTCCCGCCCCATTCCAGCGGGGTGATCGTGGGTACCTTTGCCCCGAGGTCGTCCGGCGTCTTTCGGATCGACCTCACCGTGCGGTACATCAATCGAACGACCGGTGAGCCCGGGCAGCCCGTGGCGCTGTCTTGCGCCACTCACGTGTCCGCGATCGATGATTTCGTCGTTGTGGCGGTAGGCGACAAGGGTTTGCTGCGCATCAGTCTCAACGGTGGCCAGCAGTGGAGCAGTCACGATCTGGCGGCGACGGAGAACCTCCGGGCGGTGGCCTGGAACCAACTCGCGAGTAGACCGCGGTTCGTCGCAGTCGGTGCGTCCAACGGTCAGGCGATCGCCTACTACAGCACCGATCCGGCCACGGGATTCACCTCGGCGGCGATCGCCGCGCCCGCGGCCGCCAATGCGGTGGTGTGGAGCGTCGACTGGAGCGAGTTCGTTGTGGTCGGCGACGGCGGTCTGATTGCGAAAAGCCGTGACGGACAGGCCTGGGACGTGATTTCCAGTGGCACCGAAGCCGATCTGTTCGGCATCGTCTGGGCCGGGAACGCCTACATCGCGGTCGGCGCCGAAGGCACCGTACTGACCAGCGGTGACGGGTGGGAGTGGGAGTCGTCGAACACCGAAATCCCGGCTCGGCTCACCGGAATCGCCTGGAGCCCCGGTATCGGATTCGTCGCCTCCACCGATCAACCGCGGACCGTCGCGTTCAGCAAAGACGCGGTCGACTGGATGGCCATCACCCACTCCGGACTTCCCGCATCGTCTCGATCGGTCGCGGTGAGCGCTACCGCCGCCACTCCGGTCTTCGTCGTGGTCGGCACGAACGGCGGATTCGCGTCCAGCACCGACCCGCTCCGGGAGTGGACTGCCAGGCCGGTTCCGAGGGTCGCGAGCATTACGGTGTGCGACGTGGTTCCGTCCGCTGTGCTGGGCGGGTTCCTCGCGGCCTCCGACGGTTGCTGGACCCTGCGCGGCGATGCCCACGGATCCGATTGGCACGCACAGCGAATCGCGCGCGAGTTCCGGGACTACCGGACCGTCAACGGAATCTGTGACGGTGTCGCATAGTCCCCCGTTCCAACCGCTGGCCCACCTCACATTTGTCCCTGCCGTTGACATTTCAGCCACTCCCTGGACGGTATCCGGCGGGAGGCATGCCAAAAGAGAGCCACACCAATGACAACGGTGGGCAGTCGCTGACCGAGTCTCTCACCCGGCACCTGGACCGAATCCAGGCCTGTATCCAACCCTGCATCAAGTCTCTAAAGCAGCCGCATACGCCGCCGATCAGATCGACCACACGGCGCCAGCCATCGAGCTAGATCTGGTGCGGCTCAGAACATCCGCTACTGCCGATGAGCGCGCTGTCATAGGGCTGGCGCGACTACCTCGACGACATCGGCCAGGCCGACGAGTCTGGGACCTTCGAGCATGGACAGCCGACTTCCCGGCCCAATCATTGGCCAGAGATCGGGGCGCAGAGGGTGGAGTCGAACCATCGCCTCCTCGCCGAGTGCCAGTGTCCTGGCCATTTCCAGTGTCAAAGGGGCGTCGTGACTGTCTGGATGGATGCCTGACGGGAACGCCCAGTGTGCTCGATAGCCAGAGTGAACCGGGGTATGACGACCACCTTGTTCCGTGGTCAGGAGCCGCAATCGTGCACGGATGTATCCGCGGTCGAGTTCAGTTGCGGTCCAGTGCGCGTGCCCGTCGTCATGATCCATAGTGGAGATTCTGCCGTCCGCCACTGATTGCGTGCATCCGATAATGCCGCATAGCGCGCTCACCCGACGGTCGTTGAGGTGGATGTCGAGCGGACCGAGATGCGTTGCACGACTTCACCGGCCGTACCAGCAAGCGCACCGGGTCAACCGGCGGTGTGGTCGGGAGGTGACCATCGGTAGGCGATAGGTCCGATGAGCAGGGGCTGG
>NZ_BDCE01000040.1 GCF_001613345.1 Nocardia uniformis NBRC 13702
CAGTCTCGCGATAGTTCCCCCAGCGCCTTGCGGTCAGTCATCCACCACCCGCACGGTTCGATGGCCACGCTCCATGCACCGGCCCGAAACACGCCCACGTGACCGCCGCCGTGCACGCCGCCAGTCTTGCCGAGGAACTCGACCATCCTGTCGTTGAGCTCTTCGAAGTCCGACTCCTGGCCGGAGTCGTCGCCGTTGCTGAAGCGGCGCACCACCTCCGATGGGTCCAGGCTTCGGAAGAAACCGACGCTGAAGATCTCGCCCGGGCTCTCGGATGCGTTGAGCCACTGAAATGGGGCCAGAGGATCGGTTGTCACCATATCGGTCATGGTGGCAGACCCCACCGACAACTATTCGATCGTCTGGAATGCCTGATCGACCCACTGTCCTCAGCGCGGACTTCCCGTGGCTCCGTTGACATCCGAGCGGCTCGCCGGGCTGATCCGCGAGGGTCAGCAGATCACCGGACTTGCTACCACTGGCGACCATTCTTGCCGCGCGGTGAGGTGGCCTTCGGCACCGAGCACGCCGGACCGACATCCGGGACCGCCCGAAAGCACTGAACTGCAGCGTACCGCGCTGTTCGTAACGGCCACGCGGACACCCCGAAGATCAACTGAGGCAGGTGGACCTCGAGGTTGGTTCGTAGGTTGGGGCCGCAACCCCGATCTTCGTGCAGAATTTTCCACTGCGAGGCTAGGCAGAAGCGTGCCGCCGGGTGGTACAGCGAAGGCGGACATTGGTCGACGATCGAGTGTCGTCAGCCTCGTGCGCCCGAGGCGCAACTATGCGGTTCGAACCAGCAATCGGGAGGCCAGCCGCTGCTGCCCAGCACCGCGAGCGCTACGTCCCCGAGTCCCCGCCCGCAACTGTCGCCATCCAGGACTGACTACGCCAACGGCTAGGCGATCTCACCGCTCGCCACCTTGGCGGTGAATGCGTCCCACTCGCCGGGGGCGAAGACGAGGGCTGGGCCGGTGGGGTTCTTCGAGTCACGGACGCCCACCGATCCCCCATCAAGGTGTGCGATCTCCACACACTCCTGAGTTCCCCCACTATGGGTGCTCTTGAACCACCGAGCGCCCGAAAAGTCATCGTTCACGGTCGTGCTCCCTTGCCGCCTGGCGTAACAACTCTCGACTGCGATGCTCGTCCAACGCTACGCGCCGCAACACCTCATGCGCCGTACGATACCGCCTGACGATCTCGATTCCATCGAAATACATTGCACCGGTGTAGCTCTCGATGTAGACCACTGTCGGCTCTAGCATCTGCCCATTGGAGTCCGCGGCGAAGTCCAGAATGATGAACGGGCCGGTCTGATCGCCCAGCGGCAGCCCGGAGGCGTAGGGCACACCCGAATGGTGATGTTCGGTTTCGTCCCCACATCGGCGAGATGCCTCAGCTGTGTGGCCATGATTCGCCGATTGCCGATCACACGATGCAAGGCTGACTCGTCGAGAACGATATCGAGGGCAGCGGGCTGCGCTCGGCGTGTGATCATAACTTGCCGACGCATTCGCATCTCGACACGGCGCGTGATCTCGGAATCAGGGTCGTAGAGGTGTACCGACCGGATCAGGGCCCGCGTGTAGTCGGCTGTTTGAACAAGCCCGGGCACCAATTCCTGGAACAAGGTCAGCGTGACCGCCGCCGATTCCAATCCGATGTATACATCGAAATTCGCGGGAATGAGGTCACCGTATTCATGCCACCAGCTCTTCGTATTGCCCCGCTGAGCAAGCCCTCTGAGTGCGGCGGTTTCGGTTTCAGATGCTCCGAGCACCTGACATAGGGCCTCGACGTCCCCTACCCGGATGCGATCGGCCTCGCCGGTCTCCAGGCGCTGCACCGTGGATGCACCGCGCTCGATCCGGCGGGCGACTTCGGCGATGGTCATACCTGACTGCTGACGTAGATCCCGCAGATAGCGGCCGAGCTGACGACGCGGGACCGTAGAGCCTGTTTCGACCATGACGCCCTCCTGAGCGGATGGTGCAACCCTTGTTTTTGGATGACGCGGCCACCAGGTTTGGATGATCGTGCCCATGGATGCGGATACCTTGCTTGGGCTTTGGTTCGATCCTGATGGTTTACCCATTTTAGCTGGTAGAGGGCTCGCGATAGGCGTGTTCTGGTGAGGTGCTGGAACGGAAATCGACTCTGGCACAGACACATTCCAGATCAGGGAGGACACATGTTCAGCAATGCCGCGATGTTCGGCTTGATGGTCTCGCTGTGTTTCGGTGCGCTCTTCGTACGGTCAGCGCTCATCATTCGGGTCGGCAGCGCCGCCCACTACGGCGGCCACAATGCGATAAGTGTCGCCGCGTTGCGACAGCGGCTAGCGGCCGAGTATCAGTCGACTCCGATTGCCGTGCAATTGGATTCACGGCTGTCGGCGTGGTCGCACGACGCGCCTCCGACGTCGCTCGCTCCATCGCAGGCGCACGACGCAATGCAACTCCACCGCGCATGCCGGATGGAGAACTGCGATCGCAAACGAATGGCCTATTGGACTTTGGTGGCGGACGGGCGGATTCGGCCCGATGTGCGAGCCGAACGGACGGCGGAACGATGAATTGGATCAATGACTTCTGCGAGAACGGCAATGTCAACGGGCGGCGGAGGGCGGAGGGGATTCTGAAAATCCACGCTCCGTGCACTCCCCCGTGCCCGAGGGCCCGCGCGGCGGCGAACTTTTTGGCGCGTCAGAGTTCGTCCGACGGGTCGGGGGTCGCCGGTGGCGACTACCCCAGCGACACCACCTTGGCCTGCCCGGAAACAACGGTGTCCTCGTGATCGACCAGCGCGACGCGCACCTGCACGGTCTGCCCCGCCGACAGCGGTGCATCCGCACCGGACGCTCCGGCGAGAACGATTACCGCGGTCTGCTGGGTGCCGTCGCAGGTGACACTGCTCTGTGTGCCGGTGGCCGACGGGCTCTCCGCGTCCGGATCGCCCACCATCGCCTTGATGGCGACCACTCCGGCGGTGGCATCGCAGCTGTAGTCGACACCCACATTGACCGGACCGACGCCGGTGACATCGATGGAGTTGGCGGCGTGAGCGGGGGCAGCGGTGGATGTGACCGCGAAGCCGACCGCCGCGAAGGCGGCGATAATGAGGGCTGAGCGGCGGTTTTTCCGAGAAATTGTCATGGATCTTCGTCCTCCTGCGTTGCGGAAGCGGATCGCCGAACAAGCTCAGAAGAGATCGCGGTGCGTACGCACCGCCTATCCATACTCCCCTACCGCTACCTCATAGCAAAGGACCCCCCGGTACTCGCGGCCGTCGCTATCGCAGACCTGTGAACGTGCCGTGTTCGATGATGTCCGTCGCGACATCGACCCAGCCCGTACCGAGGCGGGCCAACCCGCCGCCCACACTGATACGCCTGGCACCCAGCTCCCGCAGTTCCTCGACCGACAAACGCGTAATCGGACCGCGCGCCAGCACATTCACCGGTCTTCCGACCGAAGCGCACACGGCCCGAACCGATTCCGCATCCGGCAGCCCGGGGGCATACAGCACATCCGCGCCGACGGCCTCGAACGCCTGTAGTCGGGCGATGGTGCCGTCGAGGTCGGTGCGGCCGTAGAGGAAGTTCTCGGCGCGCGCGGTGAGCGTGAACTTGTAGGGCAGTGAGCGTGCCGCCTCGACCGCGGCGGCGATCCGGTACACCGATTCCTCGAAATCGCGGATGGGATTGTCGCGCTCACCCGAGGCGTCCTCGATAGAACCGCCGACCACACCGATTCCCGCGGCCCGACGGATGGTCTCCGCGACCTCCTCCGGCGTTGCACCGTAACCACTTTCGAGGTCGGCGGTGACGGGCAGCGGGGTGGCGGCCACGATCTCCGCCAGATTGTCCAGTGCCTCCGCACGAGTCACCTGGTTCTCGCCATCGGCTCGGCCGAGCGCGGCCGCCAGCGCAGCACTGGAGGTCGCCAGCGCCGGAAAGCCCAAATCCGTGAGGATTCCGGCACTCTCCGCGTCCCAGGAATTGCCAACGACGAAGATGTCTTTCTCGTGCAGCCAGGCCAACAACTCACTCTTCACCGCGCCGTTCATGAAACCCATTGAACACGAGGGCGGACCCGGCGACCGGGACTCGATGCGGACCGGTCAGGCGCGCACGTCGATCAGATCCCGGCGGGCCTCCCGCTGAGCGTAGGCGGCACGCTGTTCGTACTGGCGGTAGTCGAGGTCGGCACCGCCGCCCAGGGAGGACGCGACCCGCAGGGTTGCCCAGATGCCCAGCGGCAGAATGAGGGTGGTCGGCTCGATCATGGTCATCCACTTCTTTGAGGAGTCGGTTTCGAGGGGTGGAAGGGTCAGCGGTCGAGGAATTCGAGGACGGCGGGCCAGGTCGTCGTGGGGGCGTCGGGGCCGACGACCAGGCCCAGATGACCGCCGGTCACCTCCACGAATTGGACTTCCGAAGCGCCGGAGAGAATATCGATTCCACTGCGCACTCCGGCGGCGGGGACGAGCGGGTCGGTACGGCTGCCGATCAGCAGGACGCGGCAGGTGAGTTTGGCCAGTTCGATCGTGAGATCGGAGCGCAAACGGATTGCGCCGCTCGCCAGTTCGTTGCGCATGATCAGACTGCGGTAGATCTGCCAGTACGACCGGCCGGGGTAGCCCGGCATGCTGGCGGTAAAGCGGTCGACGGCGGCCATGCGCGCCAGAGCCTCGGTGTCGTGTGCGTTGCGGGCCAGGAACAGAGGTCGGGACAGTTCACGATCGATGGCCTGTAGCCGGAAGCCGAGACGGACGAACTCCTGCGGGATGCCGCCCATGAGCTTTGTCGCCCAGGCGATCTCGCGCCCGCCGGTGAGCCGACCCGCGAGCCGGATCGGGCCGAGGAACGGCGTATGGCGCTGGTCGAGCGGAGGCGCGAGCGCGGCAATGGACGCGATCGGCAGATCGGCCTGCGCCGCACCGCTCATCATCGCGAGCACACCGCCGAGCGACCAGCCGATGACGTCGACCGGCCGACCGTGCTCGTCGGCCACCTTCCGGATAGCCGTCGGCACGATGTCATGCGTCCAATCCTCCAGCCCGAGACCACGATCCGCCGAGGTGAACTCGCCGTAGTCGATGACATAGGGCTGCTTGCCGTGCTCGATCAGGTACCGCACCAGACTCTGCCCCGGCCGCAGATCGAAGCAGGTGGGCGTCACCGCGAGCGGTGGCACGAACAGCACGGGATTTCCACTACCGGGCGTCGACCGGTCATAGCGCCGCAGGTGCGCGTGCGGCCGACGGTAGACGGTGCTGTCCGGAGCCGGTCGCGGCGGTTCGATGCCGTCACCGAACGACACCGACCACAGATTGCGTACGGCGCGCGGCAAGCGAGCCACGTTCGCGACCACCGGAACTCCTTCTACACAGCGCGGATGATCGAAGAACGATCGATTGTTAGCGATACTATTCGTAACATGTATATCACCACACACTCGGTGCGCGAGGGCACCTCGGGTTACGCGAGTCCGACAGGGGGCAATCACGCCGGTGACTCGCACGCCCCGCCGCGACAGAACCGATCCGGAGCACCGCAGGCGACGACACTGAGCGCGTGACATGAGGTTGCGGCAGGGCGCTAGGTATTGCGCTCCGGAATCTGTTCGATCGCCCATTGCGCCCATTCCTGGTTCATGGCATACACGCGCTCGCCCCATTCCATGGCAATGTGGCCATAGATGGACAGATCGCTGTCATCCCAGTCGATACTCGTCTTCAGGCTTTCCAGATCCTTGAGAGCTCGTGCACTTCGGGCCTCGATATCGGCCAGGTATTTACGGGCCTCGGCCGCGCTGACGGCACCGAGAAAGAACACGCGCAGCACTGTTTCGTTGCGCGCCACCCGTTTCGGCGTGGTCTCGGTCAACCATTGGCGCAGCTGCGCCAGGCCGTCATCGGTAATGCGGTATTCCTTGCGGCCGCGCGCACCCGCGTCCGATACCGCGATCAGGCCGCCATCGGCGAGTTTGGCGAGTTCGGTATAGATCTGACTCTGCGTGGCGGGCCATACCTCCGCCAGGGAGCTCTTGAATCGCCGCAGCAGGTCGTATCCGCTCGCGGGTTCGTCGGCCAGCAGGCCGAGCAGGGCGTACCTGAGGCTCATTCGGCCATCCTACCTTCCACTATTGACATGTCGAAACCTCAGGTTCTACATTCGACATGTCTGAATAGGAATGTTATCCCGAGGAGCCCGCGACGATGTCCTACTTGCGCACCTTCGCCCCCTGGATCGCCTATGCGGTGGTGCCCTCCCAGCATTGGAAGTGGGCTGCACTCATCGCCTTCGGCATCTCGGCCGCCACCCTCGCCCGTCAGACTCGCGCAGGCCAGGCGCTGGACGCGCAGATCATCGATATCGGTTCCGCGGTCTTCTTCGCGGCGCTCACCGTGCTCGCCTTCGCCGATCCGAACACCCCGTTACACCCGTACTCACCCGCACTGTCCTCGGGGGTGCTGGCTTTGATCGCGGGAACCTCACTGGCACTGCGGAATCCGTTCACCCTGCCCATCGCCAAGCGGAACACCCCGCCCGAGCTGTGGGATCATCCGGGCTTCATTCGCGCCAGCTACATCATTACCTGGGTCTGGACCGCGAGTTTCTCGATCGGCGCGGCGGTGCTCACCGCGCTGGCGCACTCCTCCACCGGGCTGCGTACGACCGCGCAGATCACGGCCTTCGCTATCCCGGTCGCCTTTACCATCACATACGTGGCCCAAATGCGGGCCATAGCTCAGAATCTGGTGAATCCGTCATGACCATGTCCCCGCCGCACCTGGCCGGAAACTACGCACCCGTCCCGAATGAGATGACCGCCCAGGACCTTTCGGTCACCGGCCGCATTCCGGCGGAACTGTCCGGCTGGTACCTGCGCAATGGCCCCAACCCGCACGACGCCGCGTCCAGCCACTGGTTCCTCGGCGACGGCATGGTGCACGGCGTCCGGCTGGAGCGCGGCCGCGCTGTCTCCTACCGCAACCGCTGGGTGCGGACCACCACCTTCACCGACGGGGCGCGCGGATACCAGAGCGACGGCACTCGCGACCTGACGGCGGGTGTGGCGAACACCCATGTCGTCCGGCACGCCGGGCATACGCTCGCACTGGTCGAATCCTCCTACCCGTACGAACTGACGGCAGAACTCGACACCATCGGCCCGTACGACTTCGACGGCGCGCTGCGAACGGCCATGACCGCGCACCCGAAAACCTGCCCGCGCACCGGCGAACTGCATTTCTTCGGCTACGACGTGGTGCAGCCACCGTTTCTCACCTATCACCGCGCCGACGCCGCGGGCGAACTCCTTCTGAGCCGCCCGATCGACGTACCCGCCGCCACCATGCACCACGACTTCGCCCTCACCGCCGACCACGTCGTATTCATGGATCTGCCAGTCGTCTTCGATCTGGAAGTCGCGATGTCCGGTGGTGGTATGCCCTTCCGGTGGAGTGACGACCATCAGGCCCGCCTGGGTGTCCTACGCCGAGACGACCCGCACGGCGCGATCGCCTGGTTCCCCATTGCCCCCTGCTACGTTTTCCACTCCCTCAACGCCTACGACGAACCCGGCCGAATCATCCTGCACGTCATGCGCTATCCCGACCTGTGGCGCACCGGCTCCGACATCATCCCCGGGGCAACCCTGTGGCGCTGGACCATCGACCTGACCACCGGCGCCGTGCGCGAGGACCAGCTCGACGACCGCTTCGCCGAATTCCCCCGCATCGACGACCGCCTGACCGGCCTGGATTCGCGTTTCGGTCATGCGACCGTATCCGGAGATTCGCAACCGAACGGAGGGGGCGGCGCACTCGTCCGCTACGACCTGCATACCGGCGGCCGGACCACCCACGACTTCGGCGCGGGTCGGGTCCCCGCCGAGGCGGTCTTCGCACCTGCCAATGAAAACCCCGGCGGCGAAGGCTATCTGATGACTTATGTCTACGACGCCGCCTCCGACGGCAGCGACCTAGTCATTCTCGACGCCACCGATCTGGCCGCGAAACCCCTTGCCACCGTGCACCTCCCGCGCCGCGTCCCCTTCGGGTTCCACGGCAGCTGGCTACCCGACCACTGACGATTGGTCGCACGGAGCGGCGGTGTCCACGGCGGATAGCGATTCACGCCGACGCGAGGAACCGCTCCAATCGAGCCGCGAAACCAGGGGCGGCCGGGACGAAATGCCCCGCACCGGGAACTATTGCGCGCTCCGCATCCAGAACATCGGCGAGCGCGTCACAGATTCGCTCCAGCGCGGGCAGGTGCCCGCCCGACGCAACCAGAGCAGGAACCCCCTTGGCGCGCAACACTTCCAGCTGTGGTAACGCCTCCCCCGGCAGCCGACCGCCGTGCGCGCGGCGGACCGCCGCCACAGCCGCATCCGGTAAGGGCTGTCCGTCCGGCACCGGCACCCCTGAGAGGGAGAGGAATTCACGCAATTCCGCGGCGTCGATAGCGAGGCCGTCGGTGAGCACCGCGTCACCGAGTTGCCGCAGGCGGATCACATCGGGGTCGTCCGGTGCCACGAAGTACAGCGGCGGTTCGATGATCGTCAGTGAGTGGACGCTGTCGGGGCGGCGGGAAGCGGCGACCAGCACCCCGAGCGTCCCGTAGGAGTGGGCGACCACGTGCGGCCGACTGTCACCGAAAACCACCGCGAGATCATCGGCATCCACCTCGAAATCCTGCCGTCCGCCCACAGGCGGTGGGCTCGGCGGAAATCCACGCCTATGCACGGACGCGAGCGTCCACCGCGCCCGCAGCGATTCCAACCCGGCCCACGTGGTCCGCGGCCCCGCCCCGCCGTGCACCAGAACAACGTCCGGTCCGGTGCCCTCCCGAATCACCGTGACCGCCGCCCTCATCGGAACGTTCACTCGCATACCCCTTCGCAACCCGGTGACACCAGTTCCTTGGCCAACCAAGCGTCCGCCAAACCCACAGCGTTCGCCACCCGAGTTCGACACCACGCCAGGTGATTCAGTCGCAGCAATTCAAGTCGACCGCGGGCAGCACGGTGCACTCAACGGCTGTTGTCACCGCCGAAATCAGTATTTACCGACGAGTTCGCTGTTGCGACGGGAGGCGGCGTCGTTGCCGCCGATGACGTAGCCGTCGGGATCGGTGATGTAGAACTCGCGGGTACCGGTGTGGTCGGTGGCGCTGTCCCGCACGACCGTCGCGTTGGCCGCGAAGTCGCGGTAGGTGTCGTCATAGTCCTCGACCGAGAGGTAGAACATGCCGGAGAACCCGGTGGGCTGGTCGGCGAGGTTGGGCAGCCAGGTGTCGAGCTGGGCGCGACGGTAGAGCATTGCGCAGAGTTCACCTTTGTACAGCAGCATGTGGATGTCGTCGGTATCGGTCGCCATCTGGCTGTCGACGGTGAATCCGAGCTTTTCATAGAACGCTGCACTGGCGGCCGTGTCGGTCACCGCGATGCAGGGGATGAACGCCATGATGATCTCCTTTGCGATTCTGGTCGACATTCAGGTTTGGAGGTCAGTGTTTGCCGGTGCCGAGTTGGTCGATGGCGACGACGTCATCTTCATCGAGGGTGACGGCGGGTTCATCGGGGCTCCTGCTGGATTGCGGCGTGGATATCGAGGGTGAGCGCCAGCGTGTCGAGCACGCTCGACGGCGCGATCTCGTTCTCGGTCTCCCCACGCAGGCAGGTCAGGACATGGTCGATCATCGCGGCGTAATTCTGGGGACCCTCAGCCTTCAGGGTGCGAGTTCCGGAGCCGCTGTATTCGATGACCGCCGAATCCGCATCCCGGCCGTCACCGAAGCGGTGTTCGAGGACGCCGTCGGTGAAGGTGGCGCGGAAACCGCCTCGGGAGCCGTACGGGTCGGGCATCAGTGAGCTCGCGCTCACCCTCGCGACCGCGTTCGGGTAGGTAAGGGTTACGTAGGCGGCCGAACCACGTTGTGCGCCAGCTGTTCCGATAGCCGACACGGTTTCGGGAACACCGAGGACACGGGTGAGCACATCGAGATCGCCGTGCATGGCATCGAGCGCGATGGAATCCAACCCGAGGTCATAGCCCGGCCAGAGCAGCGCGGTGCGCAGCTCGAGCTCGAGCTCCAGCAGTCGGCCGTAGGTACCCGAGCGCGTCGCCTCGAACAGGATTCGGTTGACCGGGCTGAAACGATCGAACATGTCGACGAATACCTGCCGATCACTGGCCGCGGCCGCGTCGGCCACGCGCCGCGCATCGGCCATGGACAAGGCCAGTGGCAGTTCGCACAGGACGTGTTTGCCCGCGGCCAGGCCGCGCTGCACGTGCTCGGCGTGCAGCGCGGTCGGCAGGCAGATATCGATCAGGTCGATCGTGGGATCGTCGTAGAGGCTGTCGAGGTCGGTGGAGGTCGCGAAGCCGTAGCTGTCGTGGATGCGTTCCAATGCCGCCGGGGTGCGGCCGAATACGATGACCTCGACGTCGTCGCGGCTGGCGAATACCGCGGCGTGGGCTTGTCCGAATCCGGTACCGAGCAGGGCGATTTTCATGACGGCCGTCTTCCTGTCAGGACTGGGTGGGCATGGAGAACAGGCCGAACCGATTACCGTTCGGGTCGACGATCCGCGAGTAAACCAGGCCGTCCGGGTTGCTGTCGGGACCGAATTCGATGACCGCACCGAGGTTTTCGGCGCTCTTGGACTGTGCGGCGACGTCGCCGGAGAGGAAGCTCGGCATCACGTAGTCCGTCCCCTGCGCACCGTGGTCGTACATGCCGCCCGAGGGCCACTGATTGCCGGTGAAGACGTTGTAATAGGGCTTGCCGCCTGCGGTCTCATCGCGTTCGAATCGCCAGCCGAATGCCTGGCTGTAGAACGCGCGGGTAGCGTCGGCATCGGTGGTCCCGATCTCGAACCACGCGAACGACCCCTGGGACGGCGCGTAGGACGACTGCTCGAAGTGCTCCTCGGTCGCCTTCGCGCGATCCTTCAAGTCCTCGTTGCTGGTGCGGGAGAACAGCGAGAACGGATTGCCCTGCGGGTCGGCGAGCACGGCGAACCAGGTGACATCGGCGACCTGGGTAGCGGGCACCAGTACCGTGGCCCCGGCCTCGCATAACCGGTCGACGTCGGCGGAGACATCTTCGGAGAACACCGACACATTGATTTGCTCACCGCCGGAACCACTCTCGCTGATGGCGCCCATTGGCCATGGCGCCTCCGGCGCCATGATGCGGATGTAGCGGCGTCCATCGACAGAGGAATCCGGGTCGACTTCGAAATTCCAGCCCAGCAGTTCGCCGTAGAACTTTTCGGCGGTGGACGCTTCGCGGGTGCCGATTTCGAACCAGACAACCTGTCCGGGTGCCATGAAACTCATTGTTTCTCCTTACGTTGCGGTGGTACATAGCCAATCTAAAGAGCTAGTAGGACACTGAAAGTCCTATTAGTATCGTGCGAGGGAAATGACTCGCAGATCACGTCGCAGGTGTTCAGCGGTGCAGGACATCTCGGAATTCATGAGCTGCGCGGGGGTGCCCTGGAAGACGATGCGCCCGCCGTGGCGGCCGCCGTCGGGGCCGAGGTCGATGATGTGATCGGCGTGTTCGACGACGTCGAGGTCGTGTTCGATGACCAGGACGGTGTTTCCGGCGTCGACGAGGCCGTCGAGCAGGGCGAGCAGGGTTTGGATATCGGAGATGTGCAGGCCGGTGGTGGGCTCGTCGAGGATATAGATCCCGCCGGATTTGCCGAGTTCCCCGGCCAGTTTCAGGCGTTGGCGTTCACCACCGGACAGGGTCGACAGGGGTTGTCCGAGCGTGAGGTAGCCCAGGCCCACCTCGACAAGCGAGCCGATCTTGCGTCGGACTCCACGATCGGTGAAGAAGTCCGCGGCCTCCTCGGCGGTCAGGGCGAGGACCTCGACAATGTTCTTGCCGCCCAAGGTGTATCGCAGGACTTCGGGGTCGTAGCGGGTGCCGGAGCAGCGTTCGCAGACGGTGGTGACGGGGTCCATGAAGGCCATATCGGCGGTCACCTCGCCGCGGCCGCCGCAGTCACGGCAGGCCCCGGTGCTGTTGAAGCTGAACAATCCCGGCTCGACGGCGTTGGCGGTGGCGAAGGCCTTGCGGATGCCGTCCATGACGCCGAGGTGGGTGACCGGTGTCGAGCGCGGTGCCGAGCCCAGACCACGCTGGTCGACGACGATCGCTTCCGGATGCTGGGCGGTGAATACCTGCGACACCAGGCTCGACTTGCCCGAGCCGGCGACGCCGGTGAATACGGTCAGTACTCCGGTCGGGATGTCGACGCTCACATCGCGCAGGTTGTGCAGGTTCGCGTGCTCGATGCGCAGCCATCCGGTGGGGACGCGGAAATCATCCTTCAGTCGCGGATGCCGCCGCAGTGCCCGGCCGGTGGGTGTGCCGCTGGACCGTAGCCCGGAATAGTCTCCGGCGTAGACGATTTCACCGCCGTGCACACCGGCGGCCGGGCCCATGTCGATAATGTGGTCGGCGATGGCGATGACATCGCGGTCGTGTTCGACCACCAGTACGGTGTTGCCTTTGTCGCGCAGTCGCCGCAGCAGGGTGTTCATGCGGCCGACGTCGCGGGGATGCAGTCCGACGCTGGGTTCGTCGAAAATGTAGGTCATACCGGTGAGCGAGGAGCCCAGGTACCGGACCATCTTCAGTCGCTGCGATTCACCACCGGACAGGGTCGGGGTTTCGCGGCCGAGGCTGAGATAGCCGAGACCGATCTCGTCGAGACGACGCAATCCGGCAATCGCCTGGGTCGCCAACGGTGTACCGAGCTGGTGGTCGATCTTGCCGAGCACTTCGATGAGTTCGGTGACCTCCATCGCGGCATAGTCGGCGATGGTGTGACCGGTGATCTTCGTTTTCAATGCCGCCTGGTTCAGCCGCGCCCCACCACACAGTGGGCACAAACCCTGGGTGATGAACTGTTCCACCGCGCGGCGGGTGCGCGCCGACAAACTCGACAGGTCACGGTTGAGATAGAGGCGGGTGAATTTGTCGACCAGGCCCTCATAACCGATCTGCGTGGACCCCATCGCGACTTCGACAGGCTGATCCGGCCCGTCGATCAGGTTCTTCCACTCGCTTTTCGTGTACCGCGACAGTGGCTGGTCCAGATCGAACAGCCCCGATCGCGCGAACATCTGCCACTGCACACCGCCGACATTGAACAGCGGAAACCGCAGCGCTCCCTGGTTGAGTGAGCGCGAGGTATCGACCATCGCGTCCACGTCGACGGTGGTCGCGCGGCCCAGGCCATCGCAGCGGGGGCAGGCGCCCTCGGGGGTGTTGAACGAATAGACTGTGGCCATCCCCGCCGACGGCGTCCCGGCGCGGGAGAACAGCAACCGGATGATCGAATAGATATCGGTGGCGGTGCCCACCGTCGAGCGCGCATTGCCGCCGATCGGTTTCTGATCCACGACCACCGTGGTGGTCAGGTCGTCGATGCTGTCAGCATCGGGTTTCTCATAGCGCGGCAGCCGGTTACGTACGAACGTCGGGTAGGTCTCGTTGAGCTGGCGTTGGGATTCCACTGCGATGGTGGAGAACACCAATGAGGATTTACCCGAGCCGGACACGCCGGTGAAGACCGTGATCGCGTTCTTGGGAATCCGGATCGAGACGTTCTTCAGATTGTGCTCGCGGGCGCCCTCGATGGTGATCCAGTCGCGGTGACCGGCGCCGGATGCGGTGGTGCGGGTCGTCATACGTTCTCCCTCCGGCAGGGTGACTGCCTGGTTCGGGTGGGTCGTATCGCGACGCTAAACCTCTAGTAGGTCACTCGATGACCTATTGGTGGCGGAGAATGGCAACCATGCGTGATCCATCGGGCCGGCTGCTGCGGCTGCTGTCGTTGCTCCAGTCCCCGCGTGAATGGACCGGGGTCGAGCTGGCCGAACGCCTCGGGGTTACTCCCCGCACGATTCGCCGCGACGTCGACCGCCTCCGCGAGCTCGGCTACCCCGTCGACGCCACCCACGGCAATATCGGCGGTTACCGGCTCACCGCGGGCACCGCCATGCCGCCACTACTGCTCGACGACGACGAAGCCCTCGCCATCGCGATCGGGCTGCGCACCGGCGCGACGGCCGCCGTCACCGGCATCGAAGACGCGTCACTGCGGGCGCTGGCCAAACTCGAACAGGTCCTGCCCAGTCGACTGCGGCACCGCCTGACCGCCCTGTCCGAGGCCACCGTCGTCCCACCGGCCGGTGCGGGACCGTCCGCCGATCCCGAGATCCTGGCTGTGCTCGGCGCTACGTGTCTCGTCCATGAAAAGGTCCGATTCACCTACGCCAAGCCCGGTTCCGAACAGAGCAAACGTTTCGTCGAGCCGCACCGGCTGGTCGCCGCGGGCCGCCGCTGGTATCTCATCGCCTACGACAGCGACCGCGGCGACTGGCGCACCTTCCGCCTCGACCGCATCACCGAGGTCCACCGCACCGGCCTACGGGTTCCCGCCAGGGAACTACCCGACGGCGTCGACGCGGCCACCTGGCTCACGAGATCCTTGATCGCTCACTCCGGCTCAATCCGTGCCCGAGTCGTGCTGCATCAGTCCGTCGAGGAAGCCGCCGCCCACGTCCCTGCCCGCAACGGCATCCTCGAACCCCTCGACGCCGACACCTGCGTCCTGACCACCTACCCCGACACCCCTGAATACCTCGCCCGCGCCATCACCCTGTTACCCATCGATTACACGGTGCAGGGCCCACCCGAGGTCATCACCGCCCTGCGTACCATCACCGACCGCGCCACCAAAGGCATTGGCCCGCAACGTCTATAGTCGCCCTGCGCCGCAATTGGATCACGTCGGGTCGTCGGGTGCCACGATGTGCAGCGGTGGACTCGCCCCGCCGTGCACCAGAGCCGCTGCGAGGCGTTCACCGAATCTCGATGGTCAGCGCACCCAATCTTTCAGCGGTTCGGTATCCAGGGTGACACCTACCGGGTCAGGGAGTTGCACGGTGGCGCCGAACGGCACCGCCACTGTTCGTTCGTACGTACCTTCCCTGGGTTCGCTGTAGACGGTCACCGTGCACGAATCACGGTCTATCAGCAGATAGGCGGGGATGCCTGTATCGGCATACGCTCGGGGCTTTTCCTGCCGGTCACGACGCTCGGTGTCCTGGTCGGCGGAGGTCACCTCGACCACGAGCAGAACCGAGCCGGGGTCCGCCCATTCTCCTTGGCCGACAAAGGCATCGGCATCAGCCAGGACGCCGTCCGGCCGAGCTCGGCCCTTCCGATATCGGTCTACCTGGAGCCCTTGCTCCGGACTCAGGAATAGATCGGGACGAAGATTCACGAAGATGCGGATGAGCCACTGGATTATTCGATTGTGGTCCCCGTCCGGCACCGCCTTCGCCCCCAGCTTCCCGTCGATGTACTCGAGTCGGACACCTTCCGCAATACGATCGGCCGCTTGGGCGAGTTCCTCGAACTCTTCGATCGTCATGAGTGACTCATGCACGGCGGTCATGTCCTCACGGTAGGGGTCACTGCGGCGGGACGCGGGGCAAACAAGCGGACAGGAATAGATTATCGCTGGTGACCAGGCGAGTCGCATGTCGTGTCGCGCTCCAACACTCAGCGGCGCCGGTCCCTCAGGCGACCGCGTACGGGTAGGCCGCGGCGCGGTTCTGGAACGACAGGATGCGCAGGTTCTGGACCCGGCCCTCGCGGATCTCGATGGCGCGGCGGATGGTGGCGTTGCCGTCCCAGGAGTCGGGGCCCGCCATCACGATCGGCAGGTATTCCAGCAGCGCCTCGGAGTTCTCCCAGGTGGCGGAGTTCCACAGGAAGGATGGGCTGTGCGCGACGCCGTAGTGGTGCAGGTCGTCGCCGACGGTGTACATGGGGTCCGCGAACGAGGTCGGACGGGCCCATTCGAAACCCATGCCCTCGTCGCAGGAGACGTCGACGAACAGCGTCCCGCGCGCGAACAGCGGGAGGTCTTCGTTCCGGACGAACATCAGCGGATCCTCGGTGTCCTGCAGAATGCAGTTCACGACAATGTCGTACTGGGCCAGCATCTGCGCGAGCGGTCCGGCTTCGGGCGCTTTCAGGGCGAGGGTTCGACCGGGATTCTCGGGGTCGCGCGCGAAATGCTGCATCCGCACCGACGCGAACGGCGAGGCGACCGCCGATACGCTGCGCTGCGTCAGCACGGTGACATCGCTGATCCCGAGCGCGGACAGCGCCCGCACGGCGCCGCGGGCGGTGGCGCCGAAGCTGATCACCGCCGCGCGCATCCGGCGCCCGTAATCGCCGGTGGTTCCGCGCAATTGCAGCGCGTGCATGACCGAGCAATAGCCGGCCAGCTCATTGTTCTTGTGGAAGACATGGACGCTGAAGTTGCCCTCCTTCGTCCAGTGGTTCATCGCCTCCCAGGCGATCAGCGTCAGGCCGCGATCGATGGCCAGCTGTGTCATCCGCGTGTCTTGCACGCAGTGCGGCCAGCCCCACACCACCTGTCCGGGGCGCAGAGTCTCGAGGTCTTCGGGCAGCGGCTTGGGCAACAGCAGTACGTCGCACTCGGCGAAGAGCTCTTCGCGCGTGCGATGACCGCCGATCAGGGGTGCCAGGTGCTCGTCGGTGTAACCGAAACGCTCACCGTAGCCGTGTTCGACGAGAACACGGTCGCGAAGCGTCGGATCGATCCGGTCGAAGTGCGCGGGGTGTATCGCCAGTCGGTGCTCGTCCTCTTTGCGGGAGGTCGCGACTACACCGATGGTCAGTTGCTTCACTATGCGAGTCTACGTGGGACGAGCTGTTCTATTTACCGCTCAGGTCGTTCGTGCAGGCAGATCAGTGTCTGCTGACCGGTCGCGACGAGTGTTTTCGCTTGGTCGCGCAGGGCGAAGACTTCCAATTGACAGACGGTCAGCGTGCGTCCGAATTTGAGGACGGTGCCCACGGCTTCGAGGGAATCGCCTGCCGCGGGCGCCAGGAGATTGATCTTGAACTCGACGGTGAGCACCGAACTGTTCTCCGGGAACAGGGTGAAGGCCGCGTAGCCGCCGGCGCTGTCGGCAATCGTGCTGGTGGCCCCCGCGTGAATGTAACCGTGTTGCTGGCTCACCTCGGGTCGATGCGGGAGCGTGATGTGCACACGTCCCGGCCCGATGTGGCTCAGCTGTGCGCCGAGATGGCCCATCAATCCCTGACGTTCGAAACTGGCCCGGATGCGTGCCTGCACCTCGGGGCTCGCCTCTTCGTGCAGCGTCTGGGCTTGCATCAGTCTCCTCGTCCGACCTGGTCTACTCAGCTTCGTTCTGATAGATCTCGCGCATGGCTCGTCTAAAATCGGTCGATGAGGTCCGGTTTCCGAGATCAGCTGATTTGCAGGCTAACTCGGTGGCCGTGGCGCCTTGCGATGGCCTCCCTCATTGCCGTCGCGCTGGTCGGATGCGGTGACGAAGAATCCCCGGCAGCGGCGCCTTCGACGTCGGTCACGGCCACTTCGGCCGGGGTGGATACGGCCGCGGTGTGTACGTCTATGAGCGAATTCGCAGTCCATGCCGAAACCGCGTACCAGGACGCGGAATTGGCGGCCAGCATGCCGGACTACCTTGCTGAGGTCAGTCCCGTCCGGGACTCGACGCTCAACCTGCTGCGGGCACAGGGTGCGGCATTGCACGATGTGCCGGAAACCCTCGTCGACGATGTCTCGACCATCATCACCGCCGCCGAACAGACCGCCACCGCGTTGGCCGCCGGGCAAGCGCCGGGAGCGGCCACCGCACCACTGCGCAGCAAGGAAACCACCACCGCCCGCACGGCGATCGCCGGTTATCTCCTGTCGTGTCGGTGACAGTACCTGCCGAAAGGACGCGCGGGACCACGCTGATGGTCGGCGTCTCGCACCGAATCTTCGGTCATGCATGAATCATGACAAACGATAGTCACCTGCGCGATATGCACATTTTACACTCAGGTCAGATGCCCGAATCGCTGAGGTCAAGAGGATGTCTAGCAGCTCAACCTGCAGTGATGATCAGTGATCCGCATTGACAACGTCCGAATGCACGCATCGTCGCCTCCATTCGATTGCTGAACCATCGCAATTTTGACGCTTTCTCTTGACGAGCGTCACGTTTTCGGTATGTTCTGCGCATGTGGTCTGGCTCATACCCACCGCATCCCGCCCGGACTTCGCCTCGTCTGCCCCACGCAGATCGCTAGCTAGGAACACCTATGACGAGATCAACAAGCCATCCTCCCCAACACAGACGCGGTGGGGCAGTGGTCTTCCTCCTGTGTTTCGTGACAATCGTTTTCGATGGGTACGACCTCGTCGTCTACGGATCGACCGTCCCGACACTGATGGCGTACGAACCATGGGACCTGGACTCGGCCGAGGCGGGTTTCATCGGCAGTTTCGCCCTGGTCGGCATGCTGATCGGGTCCATGACGGTCGGGTTGATTACTGACCGGTTCGGCCGCCGCCGGATCATGCTCTGGTCGATCGCGTGGTTCTCGACCTGCATGTTGCTCACGCCGCTCGCGCCTAACGAGCACATCTTCGGCGCATTGCGCTTCCTGACCGGAATCGGTCTCGGCGGTGTCGTCCCGACCTGTGTTGCCCTCACCATCGAGTTCGCTCCCAAGGGCCGGCGGAACCTCGCCAATGCCGTGATGTTCAGTGGTTACTCAGTCGGCGGTGTCGGTGCTGCGGTACTGGCGATTGCACTGCTACCCGAGGTCGACTTCAGGGTCCTGTACGCCGTGGGCGCCTTACCGCTGATCACACTGCTGCCCATTGCCTACAGGTACCTGCCCGAATCGATTTCGTATCTGGCGCGCACCGGGAAAGAAGACTTGGCGGTCGATACGGCCCACCGCTACGGACTGGTCTATGGCGATATCGTGACGACCGACCAGCTCCCTGACGGATCTGCCCAGCCGCAGTCGAGTATGCGTCAGCTGTTGTCGCCCCGTTGGCGTCGCTCGACCGTGCTGTTCGCGGCGGCGAACTTCTGTGGCCTGCTCCTGGTCTACGGCCTCAATACCTGGCTACCGCAGATCATGCGCAGCGCCGGATTCGCCCTCGGCAGCTCCCTCGCCTTCCTGCTCGTCCTGAACCTCGGCGCGATAGTCGGCGCCATCAGCGCCTCCTACATCGCCGACCGGGTCGGGGTGCAAAAGGTGGTCATCGCCTCGTTCTCGATCGCGTTCGTCGCCATCTTCCTGATCAGCCTCAACCTGCCCGCGGGACTGCTCTTCCTCCTGGTGGCCGTCGCCGGCTTCGGTAGCGTCGGAACCCAGATCCTCGTCGGCGGTTTCTGCGCCACCCACTATCCGCAGCATCTCACCGCCACCGCGCTGGCCAGCTCGCTCGCCGTCGGGCGAATCGGCGCGATATGCGGGCCGATTCTCGGCGGCATGATCGCCAGCTGGATGCTCGGCTACCAGGTCAACTTCTATGTCTTCGCGACGGTTGCCGTCCTCGGTGCCGTAGTCGCCGCCTCGGTGCCACGCCAGATGAGTGACGCCGCAATCACTTCCGGTACCGAAAAGCCCCCGGCGCGCGTCGATGCCGAACTCGTCCGCGACGATCAGTAGCGAAGGCCATCCCCGATCCGAGTGCGGCCCGCACCGGATCGGGGATGCCCGACCCTTCCCTTATATTGTTGATTCATGACGGTCGATCTGAGCGAAGCCGATACCACGGTGAGCCGCGGCACCGAACCGCAGCCGCGTCAGTTGATCGTGACTCTGTTCGGTTTGTACGCCCGCGGTGAGCGCAATTGGCTCTCGGTCGCTTCGGTGGTGCGGATGATGGACCACATAGGAGTCGACGGCCCCTCGGTGCGCTCGTCGATCTCGCGGCTCAAACGGCGCAACGTCCTGCTGAGCGCGCGGCACGACGGCGTCGCCGGGTATTCGCTCTCGCAATCGGTACTCGACGTTGTCAACGAGGGCGACTCGCGCATCTTCGGCCGCCGCCGTGCCACCCTGGACGACAACTTCCTCGTGCTGGTGTTCTCGGTTCCGGAGTCCGAACGCGATAAGCGGCATGCACTGCGCGTCACCCTGACCAAACTCGGATTCGGCACCGTGGCACCGGGCGTGTGGATCGCCCCCGCCCACACCGAACGGGAAGTACGCGAAGCCCTCGGCCGTCGCGGCCTATCCGGTTATGTCGAAATGTTCGATGGCAGGCATATCGCCTTCGGCGATCTGCGGTCGAAGATCCGACAGTGGTGGGACCTCGACGAACTGAGCCTGCTGTACTCCGACTTCATCACCACCCACCGGCCCGTGCTGCGGCGCGCCCGCGAGGGGCAGCTCTCCGATCAGGCCGCATTCACCGAATATGTTCCCATGCTTACGACCTGGCGGCGCCTGCCGTACCTCGATCCGGGCCTCCCGATCGCACTGCTCCCACACGGCTGGAACGGGGTCGTCGCCGAGGACCTCTTTGCCGATCTGAACGAGGCTCTCGGTGGGCCGGCCCGTGAACACGCACTCAAACTGATCCACCAGTAGTCACACCGGCGGCGGAGTACCGAGGTACTCCGCCGCCGACGCGCGACGATTACGGCACCGGGATCGAAGCGATCCCTTGAATCTCGATCAGGGCCTCCGGCTGCCACAGCGCCGTCACCCCGATCCCTGCCATCGCCGGGTACTCCGAGCCGGCCATCTCGCGCCAGATCTGGCCGATCGCACGACCATTCGCCTGATAGTCGGGGATGTCGAGTAGATAGATCGTGACGTTCACCAGATGCTCCGGGCGGCCACCGGCCTCCTCCAACGCCGTCAACATGTTGGCGAACGCCTGCCGGAACTGCTCGACGATGCCGCCCGGCACGATCTTGCCCGATTTATCCAGCGCCGTCTGACCCGCCAGATAGACCGTGTCCCGATCCCGCACGGCATGGGCGAAGCCCGACGGACGTGCGAGGGCGGCGGGGTTCACGCGGCTGATGCTCATGGTTTTCCTTCGATGGGAAGAGACGTCGCGATGTCGACGACCGATGACCCCACCGATGATATATATCGTTTATATTGCTGTCGACATTGATCCGCTATACGATCGGGAAGACAGCGACGGAGGTCCCCTTCATGCGACTACAAACCATTCGGCACGCCGACAACCGCACGCAGGCGGTGCTGGCCACCGACAGTCGGTGGCTACCGCTACCGGCTACCGATGTCGGCGAACTCATCCGGCACACCGAGTGGCGTGGCACAGTCACCGACATCCGAAGGACCGCATCCGCAGACGACTATCTCGAACAGGGCACTCTCCCCCTCGCATCGGTCGTGACCAGCCCGCGCAAGATCGTGTGCTGCGGACACAACTACCGCGCACACATTCGCGAAATGGGCCGACCGGAACCGGAGTACCCGACGCTCTTCGCGAAGTTCGCGGACACGCTCGCCGGGCCGCACGACGACATCGAGCTTCCCGATATCGCGCGGCAGGTGGATTGGGAGGCCGAGTTGGCGCTCGTCATCGGAACAACATGCAGAGCGGTCACGTCGGCGCAAGCTCGCGATCACATCGCCGGCTACACCGCCGCCAATGACATCTCGGTCCGGGATTGGCAGCGCCGCACCCCACAGTGGTTGCAGGGCAAAGCATTCGACGCAACCACCCCGCTCGGCCCGGCGATGGTCACCGCCGACGAAATAGACCCGGCCGACGGCCTGCCGATCACCTGCACCGTCAATGGCGAACAAGTGCAGATCGGCTTCACCGACGACCTGGTGTTCGACCCCGCCCACCTGGTGTCCTACATCTCCCAATTCACCACCCTCGCACCCGGTGACGTGATCTTGACCGGCACCCCCGGCGGCGTCGGCGCGGCAGCCGTCCCGCCGCGCTACCTCTCCGAGGGCGACACCATCACCGTCGACATCGAACGAATCGGGCGATTGCGCAACAGCATTCGCTTTCTCCCACATGACGCGTACATCACTCGAGATAAGGAGCTCGCCGCATATGTCGAACACTGAAACCCGGATCGTCCCGATCGTCACCCGCGCAGGACACGAATTCGCCGATACCGCTCAGTCCGGCGGTGCCGTGAGGGTCTCTGGAGTAAGCATCCAGCACACACCCGCGACCAAGATCTGGTTCGGCAAAGTCACCAATGAGCCGGGATACCGGTCACTGCCGCACCATCACGGTGAAGCCGAAACAGGCGGATACGTCCTCGAAGGGAAAGCTCGAATCTATTTCGGCGAGAACTACTCGGAGTTCCTCGACATGAAAACCGGCGATTTCGTCTTCGTGCCGCCCTTCATGCCGCATATCGAGGTGAATATGAGCACGACCGAGAAACTGGTGTGGCTGACCACCCGTACTCCCGACAATATCGTCGTCAACCTCGAAGACGTCGAAGACGCCACCCTCGCCGGGTACCGGCGCGCGTGAACATATAGATACTCCGAAAGAGCCGACGATGTTCACACCCTCTGCCCATATCGACACATATTGCCGGGACAACCTCCCCTCCGAGGAAGAGTGGCCCGAGTTGGTCTTCGACCTACCCGAGCTGCACTACCCCGATCGACTCAACTGCGCGAGCGCTCTGCTCGACACGGCAGTGGCCGGATACGGCCGCGATCGACCGTGCCTGATCACCAACGACGACCTCTGGACCTACGGCGACCTGCTCGACCGCGCGAACCAGATCGCGCGGGTGCTGACCGAGGACCACGGCCTGCTCCCCGGTGGCCGCGTGCTGCTGCGCGCACCGAATAACCCCTGGCTGGTGGCCTGCTGGTTCGGCGTCGTGAAGGCGGGTGGGGTCGTGGTGACGACCATGCCCCTGCTGCGTGCGACCGAGCTGTCGAAGCTGATCGAGTTGACCCGCCCGGCCCTCGCGCTGTGTGCCAGCACGCTCCTCGACGAGCTGTCCCTGGCGGATCCGTCATTGCCGACTGTCCCGGTCGGCGGTTCGACCACCGACGACCTGACGGCCCGGGTATCCGCGAAACCCGTGTCCTACAACGACGTACGGACGGCCGCCGACGATGTCGTGCTGTTGGCGCCGACCTCGGGCACGACGGGCACACCGAAGGTGACGATGCACTTCCACCGCGATGTGCTCGCCATTGCCGACACATTCTCGGCACAGGTGGTCCGGCCACAGCCCGACGACGTGTTCAGTGGCACCCCGCCGCTGGCCTTCACCTTCGGCCTCGGCGGGTTGGTCATTTTCCCGCTACGCGTCGGAGCCTCGGTTGTCCTGCTCGAGAAGGCCGACCCGGACACGCTTGTCGAGACCGTGGAAAAATTCTCGGTGACGGTGCTGTTCACCGCGCCCACCGCTTACAAGGCCCTGCTCAAACGCGACGACCTGGACCGGGTGCAGTCGCTACGTCGCTGTGTGTCGGCGGGCGAGCACCTGCCGGAGGCCGTATTCACGGCATTCCGTGCACGCACCCGATTGCCGATCATCAACAGCATCGGCGGAACCGAGCTATTGCACGTATTCATCTCCGCCGCCGACAACGATATTCGGCCGGGCGCGACGGGGCGGGCCGTACCGGGATTCCGTGCCGAGATCCACGACGAGAACGGGCGGGCCGTACCGGACGGCACCCCGGGGCTCCTGGCGATCAAGGGCCCGACCGGATGCCGCTACCTCGCCGATCCGCGTCAGCGCGAATACGTCCGCAATGGCTGGAACATGACCGGTGACACCTACACCCGCGACGCGGACGGCTACTTCTGGTATCACGCCCGCAGCGACGACATGATCGTCTCCGCCGGCTACAACATCGGCGCCCCCGAGGTCGAAGGTGTCCTCGACCAGCACCCCGATGTGATCGAGAGTGCCGTGGTCGGAGTGCCGGACGATGATCGCGGCACGATCGTGCACGCCGCGATCGTGCTGCGGCCGGGCGTGGTCGGTGATGCGGCGAAGATCCGGGAGATACAGGATTTCGTCAAACGTGCTGCCGCGCCGTACAAATACCCCCGCAGCATCGAATTCGTCTACAGCCTGCCCCGCAGCCCGACCGGAAAGCTGCAGCGGTTCAAACTCCGCGCTTACGGGGACGCGCAATGAATGGCGTCACCATCCAGCGTCTGATCGACTGGCAGGACACCGACGCGGCCGGGCACTATCACCACAGCACCGTCATCCGCTGGGTAGAGGCCGCCGAGGCCGCCTTGCTGGACCGGGTCGATCTGGCCCGGCTGTTCGGGCATATTCCGCGGGTCCGATACGAGGTCGATTACCTCGACCGGCTGTGGTTCGGCGATACCGCGTCTATCGAACTGTCCATCGGCAAGATCGGCCGGTCGTCAATTCGTTACGACTTCGTCGTCAGCAGGATCCCCGCGCGGGCGGCAATGCCCGCGTCCGATTCGTGGACGATCGCGGCTCGCGGCGCCCTGATAGCGACGTATGCGCCGGGCACCGAGAACGGGTCGCGGCCATGGCCGGACCACATCGCCGCCGCGCTGCGCGGCGCGTTCGGACCGGCACCTGACACCGGCGATCAACCAATCCATTTACGACCGACCCCGATCCGAGAGGTGTGAGGCCATCGTGCGCATTGCCGTAATCGGCGGAGGACCTGCGGGTCTGTACTTCTCCGCCTTGATGAAACAGCTCGATCCGAACCATGAGATCACGATCTGGGAGCGCAATGCTCCCGACGACACCTTTGGTTTCGGCGTGGTGTTCTCCGACGAGACCCTCGGCGCCATCGAGCATGCCGATGAGCAGGTCTACCAGCGGATGAGCGCGCGGTTCGCCCGCTGGAGCGATATCGACGTCAGCTACCGGGGTGAGATCCGAACCTCGGGTGGTCAGGGTTTCGCTGCGATGAGCCGCAAGGAACTGCTGCATATCCTGCAGGAGCGCTGTCGCGAACTGGGCGTCACAATTCATTTCGGCCAGTTGGCGCCGGCGGTGGCGGAACTCGCGGCCACGTATGATCTCGTCTTGGGCGCTGACGGCCTGAATTCCGCTGTCCGGAACCAATACGCTGATATTTTCGGCCCGTCTCTGGACCTGCGACACAACAAGTACATGTGGTTGGCCACCGACCGGGCGTTCGAAGCCTTCGAGTTCTTCGTCAAGCACACTCCGTACGGCGTCATGCAGGTGCACGGCTACCCGTATAGCGCCACCGAGAGCACCTTCATCGTCGAAATGCACGAATCCGTATGGCGGAACGCCGGTTTCCACGAATTCGCCGATCGCGAATTCCTGCCGGGCGACAGCGACGACAAGTCCATCGCGTTGCTGAAGGATATCTTCGCCGAAGAACTGGACGGTAATAGCCTGCTGGCCAATAACTCCCGGTGGATCCAGTTCACCACCGTGCGCAACCGGACCTGGCGCCACGACAATATCGTCCTGGTAGGGGACGCGGCGCATACCGCCCATTTCTCCATCGGCTCGGGCACCAAGCTGGCCATGGAGGATGCCCTCGCTCTCGCCGCCTGCTTGCACGAAAACGATTCGGTCGCAGGTGGACTCGACGCCTACGAGGCGGAACGCCGACCGGTTGTCGAGTCGCTGCAGCGGGCCGCCCAAGCCAGTCTGGAATGGTTCGAGTCGATCGGCCGCTACACCGACCAGCAACCGGACCAGTTCGCATTCAATCTACTGACCCGCAGTCGCCGGATCACCTACGACAACCTCAGGCTGCGCGACGACGACTTCGTCGACGCACTCGACCGCTGGTACCTGTCCACGCAGGCCGATACCGTGGCGACGCCTCGTCCACCGATGTTCTACCCGCTGAAGATCAAAGACGTCGAGCTGCCCAATCGCATCCTGGTCGCACCGATGGACATGTATTCAGCGGTCGACGGCGTTCCGAGCGATTTCCACCTGGTCCACCTCGGCAGCAAGGCGCTCGGCGGCGCGGGTCTGGTGATGACCGAAATGGTCTGCGTGTCACCGGAAGGCCGCATCACTCCCGGATGCGCAGGCCTCTACAACGAGGAGCAGCAGCGGGCCTGGTCACGCGTCGTCGACTTCGTCCACAGCAACTCGGAATCGAAAATCGGTGTGCAGCTCGGACACTCCGGACGCAAGGGCGCCACCAAGGTCATGTGGGAGGGAATCGACGCGCCGCTGGAGTCCGGCGGCTGGGAAACCGTTGGTCCGTCGGCCATTCCGTACGGCCCGGACAGCCGCACCCCGCGGGAGCTCACCGCCGCAGAGTTGGATGAGATAACCGCCCAGTTCATCGTGGCCGCACAAGCTGCCGAGCGCGCCGGTTTCGACCTACTCGAGCTGCACTGTGCGCATGGGTATCTGCTGTCCTCCTTCCTGTCGCCGTTGGCCAACGAGCGGACCGACGAATTCGGTGGGTCACTGGCGAACCGGCTCCGCTTCCCGTTGCGGGTACTCGACGCCGTCCGGGAGGTCTGGCCTTCGGGACGTCCACTGTCGGTGCGCATTTCGGCGACGGACTGGGCCGACGGCGGCAATACCATCGATGACGCCGTCGACATCGCCCGCGCCTTCGCCGAACACGGCGTGGATGTGCTGCACGTGTCCTCCGGACAGGTGGTCGAACACGAACGGCCCGCCTACGGGCGCAGCTACCAGACCCCGTTCGCCGACCGGATCCGGCACGAGGTCGGGATCCCACACGGTATCGCCGTGATCGCGGTGGGCGCGATCTCGTCATACGACGATGTCAACTCGGTACTACTCGCCGGCCGTGCCGACCTGGTCGCGGTCGGCCGAACCCACCTGTGGGATCCGCAGTGGACGCTGCACGCGGCGACCGAACAGGGTTATCGCGGCGAGGGCGCGCACTGGCCCGCACAGTTCCGGGCGGGCAACCGCAAGCCGCCGACCGGACGCACCGACGGTCCGGCGCCGCGACTGCAATTGATCCGGGACACGGCGCGACCGCCCGACATCCGCCGCCGCTGGCAGCCTGCCGCGAGCGTCGCTACGCACGAGAGGCTCTCATGACCGAGACTGCTACCGGCGCGGACCTGGTGATCCGGGCCGGTGTCATACACACCCTCGCGGATCTTCCTCCGCAGCGAGCCATCGCGGTGCGCGGTGACCGGATAGTCGCCAGCACACAGGAGTACGGCGGACTCGACCCGTGGATCACTGCCCAGACCCGGGTAATCGACGCCCCCGATGGCGCGGTGCTGCCGAGTTTCGACGACACCCACACCCATCTCATCTATGCCGGGTTCGGTGCGCACGACGTTCCGGTCCATCGGGCAAGAAACATCGCCGAATTTCTGGAGCTGATCCGGGAACG
The DNA here is from genome assembly GCF_001613345.1 of Nocardia uniformis NBRC 13702. Classification (GTDB taxonomy): domain Bacteria; phylum Actinomycetota; class Actinomycetes; order Mycobacteriales; family Mycobacteriaceae; genus Nocardia; species Nocardia uniformis. Next base: position 27,248 of record NZ_BDCE01000040.1, read on the forward strand.
TGCCGCGGTCACACCACCGGGCGAGTGGATCCGCACGACCACGAACTGGCAGGAACTCAATCTCGCCGACCGTCGCATGCCCACGGCCGCCGAATTGGACTCCGCCACCGATAAGCACGCCGTTCTGGTCCGGCGCGGTGGTCACAACGCTGTCGCCAACTCCTATGCCCTGAGCCTGGCCGGTGTCGACGCCGACACCGCGACGCCTCCTGGCGGGCTGATCGGCCGCAACGACGACGGCACCCTCAATGGGCGATTGATCGACTCCGCAATGCATTTGGTCGATCACCTATTACCTCGGCCGAGTCTCGAGGAGCGAATCTCCGGCCTGAACCTGGCCTCCCACGACTACGCCGCCAGCGGCATCGGCACCGTCCGGGACTGTGCGGTGCCACTGCCGGATCTCGACGTGCTCGCCCGCGCGCACGATGCGGGCAGTCTGCACACCAGGGTTCGCGCCCTGGTGATGGCGGGAGGTATGACCGATCCGAGGCAAGTGGACGAACTGCTCGACGCGATGGAGCCGTGGCGCTACCGCTCGGATCCCTGGCTGCGGGTCTGGGGTGTGAAGTTCGTTCTGGACGGCGGCCTGGAGGCGGGTGCGACCGAAGACCCCTACGTCGGCCACGACGATTTCTGCGGTCTGCTCATGTGTGAGCCGGACGCGCTCGTCGACGCGGTCGAGCGCGTCGTCCGGCGCGGCTGGCGGGTCGGCACCCATGCCTACGGTGACCGTGCGGTACGCACCCTACTCGACGTCTATCAGCAAGTCCTGGAACGCAACCCAGGGCTGCCGGCCCGATCATTGGTCATCGAACACGGTGGTCTCGCGACTTCGGAGCAGCGTGCGCGTGCGGTCGCTCTCGGGATTCCGGTGACCATTCAGCAGCCGCTCCTCCACGACACCGCCGAGGTCGAAATCGGCTACTGGGGTCCGGAACGTGTCGCGCAGCTGTTTCCCGCTCGCCAATGGATCGACGCGGGTGCCCTGGTCACGGGTGGCTCCGACTTCCCTGTCGGCCCGTTCGGGGCGATGCAGTCGGTGTGGGGCATGGTGACGCGGGAGACGGTCGCCGGTGTGCTGGGGCCCGAACACGCCATCACCCGGGATGAGGCGATCGATATGCATACGGTCGCGGCGACTCGACTGCTCGGCGAGAGCGATACCCGCGGCAGCCTGTCCCCGGGGCGACTGGCCGACCTGACCATCTGGCCCGTGGACCCCCGGACGGCCCCGATCGAGGAGTTGCGCGGTCTGGCCCCGCTGGCGACGGTGATCGGTGGTCGTGTCGTCCACGACGCGGGCCTCCAGAGCCAGTGACCATGAAAACTGCGATATACCTGCGAGATTGGCTGAACTCATGACGACCGAAACGCTGGCTACTTCCGCGATCTTCACCGCGGCCGTCGATTTGACGCCCGCCGACCCCGAACACTTCGACATTGCCTTCACCGCGACCACACAGCCGTGCCCTTGGCCCAAGGCCTACGGTGGCGATCTGGTGGCCGCGGCCGCGGCTGCGGCCATGCGAACCGTGACCGATGGCAAAACAATGCACTCGATGCACAGCTACTTCCTGCGCCCGGCCGATATCGGTGCCGACGTCCGGTACGAGGTGGAGTTGCTGCGGGACGGCCGCGGCTACAGCACACGGCAGGTGCGTGGTTACCAGAATGGCAAGCCGGTCTATGTCTGCCTGGCCAACTTCGCCGCGGGCGAGCCGAGCGGAACCTTCCAGACCGAACTCACCGAGGTGGTCCCCGATCCCGAAGGACTGCCCAGTTCGGCGGCCTACCTCACCGATCGCACCGGCGGATCGATGACCGAAGAGTCCAAGGCCTACTGGTCCGGTGGCCGCAGCTTCGACATGCGGCACGTACCCGGGCCGGTCTACCTCGCCGTCGATGGAGACCGCGTGCCGCACCAGGCGGTCTGGGTAAAGCCATTCGACCCGCTGCGGCCGGTCGACGGCCTGAGCGAAGCCCAGCGGGATCTGGCCGCCCTCGCCTATGTCTGCGACTACACAATTCTCGAGCCGGTCTTACGGGTACTCGACTTACCCTGGGCCAAGCCCACTCTGGTCACCGCGAGCCTCGACCACGCAATGTGGTTTCACCGTTCGGGACCGGTCGACGACTGGCTGCTCTACGTCCAGCAGGCAGTCGCCGCCGATTCGGGGCGAGGCCTGGCCACCGGCCGCTTCTACACTCGCGATCACCGGCACTTGGCGACGGTGCTCCAGGAGGGCATGATCCGCGACTCCCAACCGCGCGACGTGTAGGTCATCACGGCAGCGGGCCACCCTCGGTCACTGGGGCGGCGAGACCCGCCAGGCGATGGGGCGCGAGCAGCTCGGCGACCCGCTCTGGCGAGAGCAGTCCGAGCTCGGTCGCGATATCGCCGACGAATTGTCCGGTCAGCAAGGCTTGTTTGGCGATGGCAGCGCTCGCGGCATAGCCGATATGGGGGGTCAGCGCCGTCACGATACCTACCGACCGGCGCACCCCCTGCTCCAGGTGCTCACGGTTGGCGGTAATGCCGGGGACGCATTTCGTTGCCAGGGCATCGGCTGCGGCGATCAGATGGGTGGTGGTTTTGAGGAGGCTGTAGGCGATGATCGGTTCGAAGGCATTGAGCTGGAACTGTCCGGCCTCGGCGGCCATGGTTACGGTCAGATCATTGCCTATGGCTTCGTAGGCGATCTGGTTGACGAGTTCGGGGACAACGGGATTGACCTTGCCGGGCATGATCGACGACCCGGCCTGCAGAGGGGGCAACTGGATCTCGCCGAATCCTGTCACCGGACCGGAGGACATCAGGCGCAGGTCATTGCAGGTCTTCGAGAGTTTGACCGCGACCCGCTTGAGGATGCCCGACACCTGGACGAAGGCCCCGGCGTCCTGGGTCGCCTCGATCAGGTTCTCCGCCGGAGTCACCGCTTCACCGGTGAGCTCGCTCAGATGTGCGCAGGCCAGCGCGGAATACTCTGGGTGACCGTTGATTCCGGTGCCGATGGCGGTGCCGCCGAGATTGCTCTCGCACAGCAGTGCGGCACCTTCGGCGAGCCGGAGGCAGTCCTCGCGCACCATGACCGCGAAGGTGCCGAATTCCTGACCCAACGTCATCGGTACGGCGTCCTGCAATTGGGTGCGGCCCATTTTGATGACGTCGGCGAATTCGACGGCCTTGAGATCGAAGGCGTCCGCGAGGCGGCCCAGGGCGGCGGCGAGGTCCCGGACATGGCGTACCACAGCGAGATTCACCGAAGTCGGGTAGACGTCATTGGTGGATTGGCCGAGGTTGACATGGTCGAGGGGGTCGAGCTCGCCGTAGGTGCCGCGCTCGTGGCCGAGCAGTTCGAGGGCACGGTTGGCGATGACCTCGTTGGCGTTCATATTCGTCGAGGTGCCCGCACCGCCCTGGATGGGGTCGATGGGGAATTGGTCGTGGAGGGCGCCGTTCCTGATTTCCGCGCAGGCACTGTCGATCGCCTCGGCACGACGGGCATCGAGCACACCCAGTTCCCGATTGGCCCGGCACGCGGCCTGTTTCACCGCGGCGAGGGAGGCGATGAGGGCCGGGTAGTTCCCGATGGCGTCGCCGGTGACCGCGAAATTCCGTAGGGCGCGGGCGGTGTGGACGCCCCAGTAGGCATCGTTCGGCACGGGCAGTGCGCCGAGGGAGTCGCTTTCGATCCGGGTGCTGTCGGTCATTGATAACTCCGGGAGGGTGAGTGGGATTCGCGGGCGGGTGACGGGAGCTTCGGTGCGGCACGGGGATTCGCGAGCTCGCCGAGCAGGTTCGTGGTCACCCAGTGCCGCAGGGCGGCGCCGGTGAGTCCGTGGGCGACGAGGAAGGACAGTTTGGCGAGAGCAGCCTCCCTCGTCATATCGCCGCCGCTGATGGCACCGGCGTCGAGCAGCGCCCGCCCCGGCTGATACCGCTCCAGATCGATGGAGCCGCTGTCGCACTGGGTGATGACGACGACCGGTGTGCTGCGCCTGGTCGCGGAGCGGATCGACGCGATCAGGTCGGCGCTGTGCAGTGGCGCGGTACCGGCCCCGTAGCACTCGAGCACCAGGCCGCCCCGGTAGTGCCCCAGCGCCGCGTCGAGCAGTTCGGCATGCATCCCCGGGAACACCGTGAGGAGCCCGACCGGATCGTTCGCCGCGCCGCCGCGCCGCGGGATCGGTAGCGCGGACGGCCGCTCAGGTGGCGTCAGGTCGCGGATGGTGGCGAATCCGTCGTAGTCGTCGATGGCGCGTTTGGAGGCTCGCACCGCGGGATGCAATGCGGAGCCGAAGGCCAGGTAGGTACCCGGGACGGGCTGGGCGACAATCGAATTCAGTGCCAGGTGCAGATTGCCGCGGGCATCGCTACCTGGATGACCCAGGGGAATCTGGGCTCCGGTCAGCAGCACGGGAACCGCGATATCGCGCAGTTCGAACGCGATTCGCGCACCGACATAGGCCATCGTGTCGGTGCCGTGAATAACGATCACACCATCCGTTCCGGCCGCCGTACCCGAACGCACCCGCTCGGCGATCCGGACGGCGGTGCCCGCATCGGCGTCGGCGCTGTCGATGACCCGATCGAGTTCGCCGTACCGACAATCGACCGAAACCTCCGCTGCCTCCTCGAACTCATCGATGATCTCGGCGATCTCGGCATCGAGTCCCGACCGGGGATGCATACCCGCCCCGTGGTCGACCATCCCGAATGTGCCTCCGGTGTACAGGATCTCGACCCGCATCGGCGGCCGCTCGACCGCCGTCACGAGGGATCGACCGGGGCGAGAACATCGGTGGCGAGTCGGTCGCGCACCCGGAACCAGCCCACGACCATGGCGACAACGACCGCCGCGAATACCACCACGGTGATCCGCCCGATCTCGGCGTCGAAGACCATGAGGACAACGACCCCGGCGAGAAAGACGAGTGTCGCGATATTGAGGACGGGAGCGAACGGCAAGCGGAAGGCGGGCCGGACGTACTCCCCCTGCTCGGATCGGCGCACGAAGATCCAGTGGCAGATCATGATCGACGCCCAGGTGCCGACAATCCCCAGTCCGGACAGATTCAGCACGATCTCGAATGCCTTCTGCGGCATGAGCAGATTCAGCGCCACACCGGCGATCCCGACCGAGCTGGTGATCAGAATCCCGCCGTAGGGAACGCCATTGCGGTTCATGCGCTGGGCGAAACTCGGGGCGGTACCGGCCATGGCCATCGATCGCAGGGTGCGGCCCGTCGCGTACAGACCGGCGTTCAGGCTCGACAGTGCGGCGGTGAGCACCACCAGGTTCATGATGTCACCGGCGTGCGGAACGCCGATCGAGCTCATCACCGTGACGAAGGGACTTTCCTTGGCGGAGTAGGCCGTCCACGGCAGCAGCAGCGTGAACAGGATGACCGAGCCGGCGTAGAACAGGATGATCCGCCACATGATGGAGTTCACCGCCTTCGGGATGACGGCCTTCGGATTATCGGATTCGCCCGCCGCTACACCGATCATCTCCGTACCACCGAATGCGAAGACCACGCCGAGGGCAATGGTGAACATGGGAGCCAGACCCTGCGGGAACAGACCGCCATTGTCGGTGATTGTCGATATGCCCGGCACATTGCCGCCCACCGGTGTGCCCGTGACGATGAACCCGATGGCCACCAGCATGAAGATGACGATGGCTCCCACCTTGATGAGCGCGAACCAGAACTCCATCTCACCGAACAGCCGCACCGAGACGACATTGAGTGCGACAACAAGTGCCAGCGCGATGAGCGCCAGCACCCACTGCGGCACCGGAACGAACATGGCCCAGAAATGCGCGTAGAGCGCGACCGCGGTGATATCGGCAACCAGCGTTGTCGACCAGTTCAGGAAATACAGCCAGCCCACGGTGTATGCGCCACGCTCGCCGAGGAATTCGCGGGCGTAGGAGACGAACGCCCCGGATGACGGCCGATACATCACCAGTTCGCCGAGGGCGCGCACGACCATGAAGGTGAAGATGCCGCACACGATGTAGACGAAGGCCAGGGACGGTCCGGCCAGCGCCATGCGGCCGCTGGCACCGAGGAACAGCCCGGTGCCGATGGATCCGCCGATCGCGATCATCTGCATATGGCGTTTGCGGAGCTGCTTCTGATAGCCGATATCGCCGATATCGACCTTGGCTGCCGGTGTGGCGGTATCGGTCGCCGTGTCGCTGTGGTGCTGCATCGAAACCTTCCTGAGGCGGGTCCAGCCCAGGCGGCGACGGTGACCACACCTACCTGTCAGGCTGTAAGACAGCCAGACAGTAACGCGGGTCACAACCGGTGTCAATGTCGGCCCGACATGCGGCTTCGACGCTTTGACGCCATCTGACCCGCTGCCCATACTTATCGCGTGACAGTCGAAGAAGGACAGGTGCAGCGCATCGGCGCTACCGAAGCGGTCTTTCGCCGACTCAAGAGCCTGATCCAGAGCGACGACTACTCGGTCGGCGACCGCCTACCCGGCGAATTGGCACTGGCCAAGGAGTTCGGCGTGAGTCGGCCCGTGGTACGTGAGGCCCTGCACGCGTGCGCCACCTTGGGTCTCACCGAAACCCATACGGGCCGTGGCACTTTCGTAGTCTCCAAAAAGGAGAGCCCGCGCCTGACCTTCGCCGGCGTCGATGCCGCGGATCTTATCGAGGCGCGCCGCCTCGTCGAGATCCCCACCGCGGGCTACGCCGCCGAACGCCGCACCGCGGAGCAGCTACGGCACCTGTTCGAGATCCTCGACAATCTCGCCGCCGCGACCGACGCGCGCGAGTGGGTTCGCTACGACGGCGAACTGCACACCGCGATCGCGGCCGCGAGCGGAAACACCATGCTCACCACCTTCGTCGCCGACACCCGCCGCGCCCTGGACCCCCAGTCGGAATTCCTCAATGTCACCCAGGACCGCCGCGCCAATTCCGACCGCGAACACGAAGCCATAGTCCGCGCCATCGAAGCCCGCTCCCCCGACCTCGCCTGCCGAGCCATGGCCGAGCACCTGGAGAAGGTCGCCGAGACAATCGCTCGCATCGGCGACTGACGTCTCCTCTGGACCGATCGGAACCGACCCGATCGGTAGGCGGCTGCTGCTGACTCAGATTATCCGCACCGCGTACGGCATGATCCCGCCCTCACGAACCGGCGAAACCCGAACTACCTCACCGGATTGCGGGGCTTCGACCATTTTGCCGTTGCCGAGGTACAGCGCGACGTGTTGGCTGCCGCCCGGGCCCCAGAAGAGCATATCGCCGCGTTCTCGGTCGGAGACGTCTACGCGGGTGCCCATGTTGTACTGGTAGCCGCTGTAATGCGGTAGGGAGACACCGATTCCGGCGAAGGCGTAGATCATCAGGCCGGAGCAGTCGAAGCCTACTTTTTGGTAGTCGCCGTGGCTGTCGGCGACGCCGCCGTCACGGATGCCGAGGGTGGCGCCGGCCTCGTCGCCACCACCCCAGGCGTAGTCGACGCCGAGTTGGGCCATGGCGCGGTCCACGACGGTTTCGATGAGGGTGGCGCGGTCTCCGCTCGGACGGCCCGGGGATTGGCCGTAGCGCGGGGGTGTGGGCGAATTGCCCAGTTGGGTGTGGGGGCGGTGAGTGGCGGCGGCATTGTTGGCGCGGTCGTTGGCGTCGTGGTTGGCGGCGGCGCGGGCCGCCGCCGCCGCGGCCGCGGCGCGGTTGGCGGCTTCCTCGGCCAGGCGCTGCTGGTCCCACGCGACGAACGCGTCGCGTTGACTTTGCAGACCACCTACCCGGATGCGGGCCTCGTCCAGCCGCTGCTGGGCCGTATCGCGTTGCGCCTGAAGACCATTGCGGACCGCGGTCTGCTGGTTCAGTTCGGCCTGAGCGGCCGCCACGGCATTCTCCGCCTCGGTCTTCTTCGTCTCGGCATCGGCCGCGGCGGCGTCGGCGACCTGTTGAGCCTGGCGCGCGGCGGCATTCTTATTGGCCTGATCGACCTGGGCATGGCGCAGCGCCTGGACCACCTGCTGCTGATTCTTCGACGCGATGGTCAGCACCTGGGCGCGGGCCAGGGCCGTCTCCGGGTCGGGGGCAGAGAGGTAGGTGATCAGTGAGGTGGAGGCCGGGCGCATATAGATCTGAGCGACATACCTGTTGAAGTCGCGGTGCGCCGAATCGACCTGGGTGCCCGCGGCGGAGAGCTCCCGCTTGCTGGCGATGACCACCTGCGCCGCGGCATCGGCGGCCGAGCGCGCGATCTGTAGATCCACCAGCGCCTTGTTGACGGCCTCGCGGCGGGCGGCGACGGCGTCGTCGAGTTGGCGCAATTGCTGTTCGACCGAGGCGACCTGATTGATGAGCGCGGATACCTCGCCCACGCCCGCATCGACCTGCGCACCCGCGTCGGCGATCTCATTGTCACTGGGATTGGGGGGCGGCGGTGGTACGGCATGTCCGGAGGCGACGCCGACCGCCAGCACGGTCAGGACTACAAGCAATTCCGCAGCGAACCGAACCGGGCGTTCTCGCCACGTCGCCGGTATTCGCATTGCGCCTCCCTGGTTCCTGCCTGGTCCCGGGGGAAATGAGATTTCGCCGCTAGCAACATCAGCCTCATGAGACCCGCAAGACACTTCTTCCCCAACAGTGTCGTAATGAGACCGTACGACATGGTTGAGGCCAGAACGGGGAGGCACGCCAGGATGACCTGCGCGCGGTTCACTCGTAGCCAGCCGTTTGCCTGATTTCTTGGCGCGTCAGGGAATGCGGCAGCGGCTTACCGGCCGGAAAATATTCCGGCCATCAGCAAAGAAGGAGCGAACAGGATCGGGCCCACGACGGGCCCGATAGGCGAGCTAGGCGACCGGTTCGCGGTCGGCGTCGCTCTCGACCGGGGCAGTTGCTGCCGCGCGGCGCGACTTCACGAAGTACAACCCGACGATGATCGCCACCAATCCGGCGGTCAATACACCGGCGATCAGCGTCCACGAGATGCCCTCGGGTGCTTCCAGCCGATTCACCAGGGTCTGTGCCGCTTGCTCCGTGCGCTCCGGGCCGTGGTACTTCGACTTGTCCTCGGCCCATTCGAGTCGGGCGCGGGCATAGGTATCGCTCCAGGTGCCGATCCAGTCGTCACTGAAGACGACGACGGTGCCGTGCTCCTCTTTGCCCACTTCGGTGGCCAAATCGCGCAGATTCGCCTCGATGCCCGGGTTACCCGGCACCACAACGATATTCAGGTCGATGCCGTGATCGCGCGCACCGGCGACGATTTCGGCAAGGCCGTCCTGCTCGCGCCCCTTGGGGGCGGCAACGTGATTGTCGGCCAAGTCGCGAAGAATAGCCTTCAGATCGGTATTGGGCGGTAGCTCGGCGAGCATCGGGGTGAAGCCCTGGGTGTGCGAGACGGTCACGGGTGCAGAGTACGGGACCACTTGTCACATCACCTCACCACGGCGCGCCGAGCGGTCGCCGGGCCGGTCCGGGGCCCCTTCCCGGAATGTCAAGGGGCCCTCCCCGGTTAGTTCACAGGACAAGCGTACTGTTAGGGTTCGAAACCGGACGAGGCTCCGCGCCTCGACGAGCCATCGGCACAGCCCCGCCGTTGGCCCACCCATTCACAGACGAGTGGAGCTGAACGTGACGAGTATCGATACATTCGGCGCCAAGGGCACCCTCGAGGTCGGAAGCAACTCTTACGAGATCTTCCGGCTCTCGGCCGTGCCCGGCACCGAGAAGCTGCCCTACGCATTGAAGGTCCTCGCGGAGAACCTGCTTCGCACCGAGGACGGCGCGAACATCACCGCCGACCACGTGCGCGCCATCGCGAACTGGGACCCCAACGCCCAGCCCGACACCGAAATCCAGTTCACGCCCGCCCGCGTGATCATGCAGGACTTCACCGGTGTCCCCTGCATCGTCGACCTCGCCACCATGCGCGAGGCCGTCACCACCCTCGGCGGCGACCCGAACAAGGTCAACCCGCTCTCCCCCGCCGATATGGTCATCGACCACTCGGTCATCCTCGACGTCTTCGGCCGCGCCGATGCCCTCGAGCGCAATGTCGACCTGGAGTACCAGCGCAACGGCGAGCGCTACCAGTTCCTGCGCTGGGGCCAGGGCGCCTTCGACGACTTCAAGGTCGTCCCGCCCGGTATGGGCATCGTGCACCAGGTGAACATCGAATACCTGGCCCCCACCGTCATGGTCCGCAACGGCCAGGCCTACCCCGACACCTGCGTCGGCACCGACTCGCACACCACCATGGTCAACGGCCTGGGCGTGCTGGGCTGGGGCGTCGGCGGTATCGAGGCCGAGGCCGCCATGCTGGGCCAGCCGGTCTCCATGCTGATCCCGCGCGTCGTCGGCTTCAAGCTGACCGGTGAGATCAAGCCCGGCGTGACCGCCACCGACGTGGTGCTCACCGTCACCGACATGCTGCGCAAGCACGGCGTCGTCGGCAAGTTCGTCGAGTTCTACGGCAAGGGCGTCGCCGAGGTTCCCCTCGCGAACCGCGCCACCCTGGGCAATATGAGCCCCGAATTCGGTTCCACCGCGGCGATCTTCCCGATCGACGCCGAGACCATCAACTACCTGCGCCTCACCGGCCGCAGCGATGAGCAGCTCGCGCTCGTCGAGGCGTACGCCAAGGAACAGGGCATGTGGCACGACGCCGAGCGCGAGCCGCAGTACTCGGAGTACCTGGAGCTGGACCTGAGCACCGTGGTGCCGTCCATCGCCGGCCCGAAGCGCCCGCAGGACCGAATCCTGTTGTCGGACTCCAAGACCGCGTTCCGCAAGGACATCCACAACTACACCAGCGATGCGGAGTCCGGCCCCGCCGCCCTCACCCCGCACACGCATCTGGACGAGGCGCTCGAGGAGTCCTTCCCGGCGTCCGATCCGGCCGCACTGTCCTTCGCCGACGACGACGCGGTGCTGATCCCGTCCGCCGCGAACGGCAATACCGGCCGCCCGTCCAAGCCGATCAAGGTCTCCGATCCGGAGCGCGGTGATTTCGTACTCGACCACGGCGCCGTCGTGGTCGCGGGCATCACCTCCTGCACCAACACCTCGAACCCGTCGGTCATGCTGGGCGCTGCCCTGCTGGCGCGCAACGCGGTCGAGAAGGGTCTGACCTCCAAGCCGTGGGTCAAGACCAATATGGCGCCGGGCTCGCAGGTCGTCTCCGCCTACTACGAGAAGGCCGGCCTGTGGCCGTACCTGGAGAAGCTGGGCTTCTACGTCGGCGGTTACGGCTGCACCACCTGCATCGGTAACACCGGTCCGCTGCCGGAGGAGATCTCCAAGGCGATCAACGACAACGATCTGTCGGTTACCGCGGTGCTCTCGGGCAACCGCAACTTCGAGGGTCGTATCTCCCCCGACGTGAAAATGAACTACCTGGCCTCGCCGCCGCTGGTCATCGCGTACGCGCTCGCGGGCACCATGGACTTCGACTTCGAGACCGATCCGCTGGGCCAGGATACCGACGGCAACGATGTCTTCCTGAAGGACATCTGGCCGTCCCCGCAGGAGATCGACGACACCATCAAGACGGCGATCAACCGTCAGATGTTCACCGACTCCTACGCCACCATCTTCGCGGGCGACGAGCGCTGGCAGAACCTGAGCACCCCGGAGGGCGACACCTTCGCGTGGGACGAGAACTCGACCTACGTCCGCAAGGCGCCGTACTTCGAGGGTATGCAGATGGAGCCGGCCCCGGTCACCGACATCAAGGGCGCTCGCGTGCTCGCGCTGCTCGGCGACTCGGTCACCACCGACCACATCTCCCCGGCCGGTCCGATCAAGCCGGGCACCCCGGCGGCGCAGTACCTCGACTCGCACGGCGTCGAGCGCAAGGATTACAACTCCCTGGGCTCACGTCGCGGTAACCACGAGGTCATGATTCGCGGCACCTTCGCGAATATCCGCCTGAAGAACCAGCTCCTCGACGATGTCTCCGGTGGCTACACCCGCGACTTCACCCAGGAAGGTGGCCCGCAGGCCTTCATCTACGACGCCTCGCAGAACTACCAGGCCGCGGGTATCCCCCTGGTCGTGCTGGGCGGCAAGGAGTACGGCTCGGGTTCCTCGCGTGACTGGGCCGCCAAGGGCACCAGCCTGCTCGGCGTCAAGGCTGTCATCACCGAATCCTTCGAGCGCATCCACCGCTCGAACCTGATCGGCATGGGCGTTGTCCCGCTACAGTTCCCGGCCGGCGAGTCCGCCGCGTCGCTGAAGCTGGACGGCACCGAAACCTTCGATATCGAGGGCATCACCAAGCTGAACGAGGGTGTGACTCCGAAGACCATGAAGGTGACCGCCACCAAGACCACCGGCGAGAAGGTCGTGTTCGACGCGGTCGTTCGCATCGACACCCCCGGCGAGGCGGACTACTACCGCAACGGCGGAATCCTGCAGTACGTGCTGCGCAATATGATTCGCGGCTGAAAGATCCCCGCAGATGCGGGGATAAGCCCATGATTCGCGGCTGACTCCCCGCAGCTGCGGGAACAATCCGCCGAAGGCGCGATTCGCTTCCCGACCCCAGGGTCGGGAAGCGAGGAACCGCAGTCGGTTTCAGTGGCAGGCGGCCTCGTTCGCCGCCTGCCGCGCGACCCGTCCGGGTCGCTTCGCTCGTCGCTCGTGCGGGGTGCGTGCACTGTTTCGGTGCACGGACCCCGCACAATCGGTTTCGGAGGAGTCCATGCCCAAGGTCAGTGACGACCACCTCGCCGCCCGGCGCGGTCAGATTCTCGACGGTGCACGCAGCTGCTTCGCCGAGTACGGGTACGAAGGCGCCACGGTACGTCGACTGGAAGAGGCGACCGGTCTGTCTCGGGGCGCGATCTTCCACCACTTCCGTGACAAGGACGCACTCTTCCTAGCCCTCGCGCAGGAGGACACCGCGCGGATGGCCGAGGTCGCCGCCAACCAGGGCCTCGTGCAGGTCATGCGCGATATGCTCGCCCGCCCCGAGGATTTCAATTGGCTCGGAACCCGTTTGGAGATCGCGCGCCGCCTGCGCAACGATCCCGAATTCCGCGCCCACTGGGAGCAGCGCTCCGAAGAACTCACCAATGCCACCGTCGCCCGTCTGGAACGCCGCAAATCCGAGGGCGCGCTGCGCGACGACGTCCCCACCAAGGTCCTGCTCGGCTACCTCGACCTGGTTCTCGACGGCCTCGTCGCCCGAATCGCCTCCGGTCACGCGGGCGACAATCTCTCCGAGGTCCTCGATCTCGTCGAAGCGTCGGTGCGGCGCAAGAACTGAGCGCCGGGCCGGCGGGCCACCCGGGCCGACCCGAGAGAAATCCGCACACCTAACCGCCTCGGCGCCGTGATTCCCAGCAGCCCAGGAGGGTTCGACCGCTGCGGTCGAGTTCGCGGCGTTGAACGCGAATACCTCTTCCGCATGGGCGGTAGGAATCCGATCCGACTGCCCCTACCTACGATGACACTTACCGCAATCAGACAGCAACCTCTATGCGGCCGTTCTGAATCCAACGCGTTGATAGCTTCGGTAAGCAGTTGAATTTCAGATTGGGATCCACGATGGAGGCCACATGAGCGTGTTGTCCAGTGATCTGCAAACCCTGAGCTATGAAGCGTATGTCTACCTCTACTCGCTGGTGACGATGGATGTCACTCGCCAGCAGCAGACCAACGCTCCGGCCGATTCCACCGCGGGCTTCGGACCACCGAACCAGTTCCACCACCTCCGCCGGTTCCCCGACGCCGATTTTCGCGCGGTTGTGCGCCCGAACTTCGACACGCTCTACTCCTCGGCGTGGCTGGATCTGACGCGGGGACCCGTCCGAATCCATGTTCCCGACAGCGGTGACCGCTACTTCATGCTCCCGATCCTGGACGCGTGGACCGATGTGTTCGCGAATCCGGGGAAGCGGACGACCGCCACGGCGGAACAGGACTTCGTCGTCGTCGGCCCGACCTACCACGGTGACCTACCCGCGGATGTCTCGGTGATTCGTGCTCCGACCCATCGCGCGTGGATGATCGGCCGAACCCAGACGAACGGTCCGGCCGATTACGCGGCGGTCAACAAGTTCCAGGACGGATTGCGGATCACCGAACTGGCCGGGTTGCAGCTTACCGGCCAAGCCTGATCAGCATTACCGTGAGCACCCAATCCAGTGCCTCAGCATCAAGATTGCCAACTGGCTCGCCGAGTCCGGCCGCCGAGACCACCGACAAGTCATAGAGGCACACCACGTCGCCGGTGTCGCCGATCGGGACCGCCATCAAATGCAGGGTGGACAGCACTTCCCGGGCGGGCTTCACCGCGGCGATCAACTTGCGCCGTCCGCGCAACGGCGGAAGATCGGCGTCCAGGACGACCACTCGGCGTTCCTCGGCGCGCGCGACAAGTCCGGCCAGCGGCCGGATTTCGCCCTGTTTCGGCTCACTCATGCGTCGCCGCTGCTGCCGCCCTGGCCGTAGATCGCTTCGTGTAGCTCGCCATCGGAGACCCCGGCGGCGTCCAGTGCCCGATAATCCTCGGCCATCATCTTCTCGAGTACGGCTTTGCGAATGTACCCGGACACATTGCCGTCCGATGCCGTGCGGAGTTGCTGGGCCAGCCAGTCCTCCATCGTGATGTTCAACCTAGCCATACAGCCGAGGATACAGCGACAGAACTGTATTGGGAGGCAGTCGACCCGCACTTGACCCGCCTCAGCGCGGCGATTCCCAGCACCCCGGGCCCGACCGGGTATCGAACTGGCTGCCCGCACCGGGCGGTCCGCTCGGCATCACCATGCGGCTCTACGCACCGCGCGTCGAGGCTCTCGACGGAACCTGGGCTCCGCCACCGGTCCGCAAAGCACTCTGACCCGCGTCAGCGATCCGATTCCCAGCGGTCCAGCAGGATTCGACCGATCCGGTCGAGTTCGCGCCGTTCGTCGGCCGATAGCACCGAGAGCATGCGGGTCTCGTTCTCGGTGTGGGCGACCACCACCTCGTCGACCAGGGCGCGTCCCTTGTCGGTCAATGCCACTCGAATCGCCCGCCGGTCCCCCGCATCCGCGATCCGGCGCACCAGTCCGGCCGATTCCAAACGGTCCAGGCGTCCGGTCATTCCGGCCCGCGACAGCATGATCGTATCGGCCAGCGCCGAGGGGTTGAGCTCATACGGCTCTCCCGAACGCCGCAGTGTCGCAAGCACATCGAACTCTCCGCGCTGTAGCCCGTACTCGGTGAACACCGCGTTGATCAACTGTTCGCCCACCACCATGAGCCGCCCGAGCCGCCCCAGGACGGCCATGGCCTCCAGGTTCAGGTCGGGTCGCTCCCGCCGCCACTGCGCCGCGATCGCGTCCACCGGATCCGCATTCTTCTCACCCATGGACAGGATTCTATTCGCTGCGATATAGTTTGGTAGCGAATTATTTATCACCGAACTACAACGGAGAACGCCATGAGCACCAGCCCGCAGCAGGCCGCCATTCGCTACCCCGCCGACGCGGAGACCCTGGGGACCGAGTCCGCCACCGTGCGCCTCCTCCTCGATTCCTCCGAAGCCGGCGGAGTCGCGAGCACCCTCGAAGTCACCATGGCCCGGGGCGCGGATGGCGCGGCGCCGCACTATCACACGCGCTCCGATGAGCTGTTCTATGTCGCCGAGGGCGAATTGCAGGTCATGGCGGGCGATCAAATCCTGACGGTCGGCACCGGCGGGTCGCTCATCGTTCCCAAACTCATGCCACATGCCTTCGGCGCCACGCCCGACAGCGGAGCGAAAATCATGATCGCGCTCATGCCGGGGGTCGAACGGTTCGAGTACTTCCGACTGCTGGACCGGATCGGCAAGGGCGAGTCCACCTTCGCCGACCTCGCCGCCGCCCAGGAAGAGTTCGACAACTGGTTCGTGGACGCGCCGCAGTGGTGGCAGGAGCGCAACGCCAACCGCCACTGACAGCCCCGTACGCAACGCGCGATCTCGGAGCGACCGCGGCATGCCGAACGGTAACCAGACAATCGCCGATTGTGCGCCAGACCACCGTCCATACTGGAATACCGCTCAGTAGCAACCGGTTCACGCAGTTATGGCTTTCTCTGTGCCCGTCACCGTGCGCGGCTACGAAATCGATATCAACGGTCACCTGAACCAGGCCGTGTACCTCCAGTACGCCGAGCACGTCCGCTGGGAGCTGCTGCGCGCGGCCGGGACACCGGGCGACAAGCTGGTCGCCGCCGGTATCGGACCGGTGGTACTGGAGAACACCATCAAGTACTTCAAGGAACTGCATCTCGGCGATGAAGTGACCGTGAGCTGCGAATTCGTCTGGAGCGAAGGCAAGGTCTTCCGCATGCACCAGGAGATTCGCAAACTCGACGGAACCCTCTCGGCGACCATCGATGTGGTCAGCGGCGTGCTGGACCTCAATACCCGCAGACTTATTGCCGATCCGCGCGCAGCGTTCCGCGATCTTGCCGAGAACCCGGAGGTCCTGGGCGTTTGAGCCGCCGAAAATCTTTCGGCCATAGCGGTTTTGCGGATAGTCGATAGGCGTTTGCCGGTATGCCTGAAATCTTTCGTTGCGAACCGAATAGGCGACGTCGCGGGATATGATCCAGATCACGCTCGGCTCCACAGCAAATCCCGAGCAGATCGGAGATCAGCATGACCGGCGCCCTTCGTCCACCTGTTTCAGCGCCCCTGGGGACCGCCGCACCGCCCGCCGCTATCACCGCGCCACCCCTACCCGGATATCTGGTCGATGCCAGTGAACGCGAGATCAGCGTGCGCGTCACCGATGGCATCTGGACCTTTCGCTGGGCGGATGTCCTGGCACTGACCGAATGCGACCTCGAGGCGCCGGGCCAGCGAACCGATGACGCGCGGCCGGTACTGGTGCGGGTCAGGGAGGGGACCACCGCCGATTTCACCCAGCGGCGGCGCATTGCCCTTATCGATCGTCCGATGACCCTCCCACAGGACCACACCCCCACCCGGGGTGATGAACAATTGGCGAGGCTCACCGAAAACTGGGCGCGCCGAATGGATCTCACCACTCGCCCCGGCGTCGGCGGCGCGACCATGACCTGTTGCCAGACCCGTTCGCAGCACGGCAGCGACGACGGCACCGCTTGCGACAGCCTCGACTGACGAGCTCGCGCTCCGACGTCTGGCGATAATATGGCTGCCCTCGCAACGGGTTCGGTACTCATTGTCACCGAAGCCGACGACCTCCACGGCGACGCGCTCGCCACCACCCTGCGAAACCAACACGGACTCAGCCCGATTCGCCTCGATATGCGCGACTTCCCGCGCGAGAACGGGACTTTCCGACTCGCCAGCGACGGCACCACCCGCAGTCTGTCGCATGTCATGGGCCTCGACGATGTGAACGCCGTGTGGTGGCGCCGCCCACAGCCATGTCTGGTGCCCGGCAGTTCCGAACGCACCGAGGACCACTATCGACAGGCCGAATGCGACGGGTTCCTGCAGGGCACGCTGTGGTCGATTCCCGCCCTGTGGGTGAACGATCCGGGGGCCGACCGCACCGCCACCCGCAAGATCGTGCAATTGGAGACGGCCTACCGCGCCGGCTGCGCCATTCCGGAAACGCTCATTACCAATGATGTCGATGAGGCGCGCAGCTTCATCGCGTCGCGCCCCGGCCCGGTGATCTACAAGCGCACCGGTACCGGGCGCGGCGCGTTCACCGAGACCCGTATCGTCACCGCCGCCGATCTGCACCGGCTACCGACGATCCGCCACTCCCCCACCACCTTCCAGGACTATGTGGCCGCCGAATACGACCTGCGGGTGGTGTGGGTGGACGGTATCGAGTGGGCGGTGCGCATCGACTCGCAATCCGGCGTGGGATGGGTGGATTCGCGATTGGACACCTCGGTCGGTTTCACCCCGGACCGGCTGCCCGCCTCGGTGAGCAAGTCGCTGAGCACGCTCATGGGCGCGCTGGGACTCACTTTCGGCGTCATCGACCTGCGGGTCGGCCTCGATGGCGAGTACTACTTCCTCGAGGTCAACCCCCAGGGGCAGTTCGCCTACCTGGAGATCAAGACCGGGCTGCCTATCTTCCACAGCCTGGCCAACCTACTGGTTCTCGGCGACGGCACCGTACTCGATCGGTGAGCAGCCAGCCGCAGGAGCGTGGCTACTCCCACTGAGATTGATGGCCCGATGCCGCTCCGTCATCCGGCCTGTTCGCTCCCGTCATCCCGGCGTGTTCTTGGCCGGGATCCACACCAGCAGTAGCCCAGCCGTTTTCGCTGGATTCCGGCCAAAAGCATGCCGGAATGACGGGTTGGGACAGCATGCCGGAATGACGGGATCGGACGGTGGCCGACCACCGAGACGCCAAACCTCCAGGGAGCCGAACGATTTCACGACTGGGCGGGTCGCGGCGTGCGAATCCCACACGCGTCGCCTTCGATCGCGGCGTCGCGTTCCGTCGTGAAATCGCCTACTTACCGGACGATTTCGCTGTCGACTTGCGCCGGTTCGCCCCACCCCGACTGCGGAGTTGCACATGCGACTCCACCAGCACGTTGTGAATGAAGCCGTACGAGCGCCCGGTTTCCCGGGCTAGGGATCGAATACTCGCCCCGGCCTCGTACTGCTTCTTGAGCTGGGTTTGCAAGCGGTCCCGCGACTTTCCCGTGACGCGAGTGCCTTTACCCAATGCGGCCTTACCCTGTGCGGGCCTGTCACTCATGGCTTCCTCCGAGTCGCCCTGCAGCCTCTTTCCAGGCTAGACACTCAGAGTGCCGTGATCAACGCTTCTGTGTGATGGGAATCACGCCAGCTGAATCAGTTCGAGATATTCCTTCGACCAATGATCCTCGGTGCCGTCCGGAAGCAAGATCACGCGCTCGGGGTTGAGGGCCTCCGCGGCACCCGGATCGTGGGTCACCAGGACGACCGCGCCCGCATAGCTGCGCAGCGCGTCGAGGACCTGTTCCCGCGAGATCGGGTCGAGGTTGTTGGTGGGCTCATCGAGCAGCAGTACGTTCGCGGCCGAGGACACCAGACCGGCCAGGGCGAGACGGGTCTTCTCACCACCGGACAGCGTGCCCGCGGGCTGCTCCAGCTGCGGACCGGAGAACATGAACGCGCCGAGCAGACTGCGCAAATTCTGTTCGCCCGCATCGGGAGCCGCGTGCCGGATGTTCTCCCAGACGGTGGCGGTGTCGTCGAGGGTGTCGTGTTCCTGCGCGAAATAGCCGACCTTGAGGCCGTGGCCGGGTTCGAGTTCACCCGCCGTGGGGACCTCGACGCCCGCGAGCAGGCGCAGCAGGGTGGTCTTACCCGCGCCATTGAGCCCGAGGATGACGACGCGGCTGCCCCGGTCGATGGCCAGGTCCACGCCGGTGAAGATCTCCAGCGAGCCGTAGAGCTTGGTGAGGTTCTTCGCCATGAGCGGGGTTTTGCCGCACGCCGCCGGTTCCGGGAAGCGAATGCGCGCCACCCGGTCGGCCACGCGGATATCGTCGACCTCCGACATCATGCGCTCGGCGCGCTTGAGCATGTTCTGTGCCGCAACGGCTTTGGTGGCCTTGGCACCCATCTTGGCGGCCTGCTGCTTGAGGGCGGAGGCCTTCTTCTCGGCATTGGCGCGTTCGCGGCGACGGCGCTGCTCGTCGGTGGCGCGGGCGTCGAGGTACTTCTGCCAGGTCATATTGTAGATATCGGCCTCGCCGCGCACGGCGTCGAGGAACCACACCTTGTTCACCACGTCGCCGAGCAGTTCCACATCGTGGGAGATAATGATGAGGCCGCCGTCGTGGTTCTGCAGGAATCCGCGCAGCCAGGTGATGGAGTCGGCGTCGAGGTGGTTGGTGGGCTCGTCGAGCAGCAGCACGGTATCGGATTTGCCGCCGGAACCGTCGGAGGCGGCGAACAGGATGCGCGCCAATTCGATTCGACGACGCTGGCCACCGGAGAGGGTGCGCAGTTCCTGCGCCAGGACGCGATCGGGCAGCCCCAGGCTGCTGCAGATGCGCGCCGCCTCGCTCTCGGCGACATATCCGCCGAGCGAGGAGAACCGTTCCTCCAGCCGCCCGTACTTGCGGATCGCCTTATCGCGCTCGCTCTCGTCGACCACCTCGGCCATCAGCGCCTGCTGCTTCTCCATATCGCGGAGCAGCTTGTCCAGGCCGCGGGCGGAGAGCACCCGGTCGCGGGCCAGCACGTCGAGGTTGCCCTCGCGTGGGTCCTGCGGTAGGTAACCGAGATCACCGGACCGAATGACCATGCCCGCATACGGCTCGCCCTCCCCCGCGAGGATGCGCAGCGTGGTGGTCTTCCCGGCACCATTGCGACCCACGAGGCCGATCCGGTCTCCGGACTGCACCCGCAGCGCCGGGCCGGGCGCTGTCAGCAGGGTGCGGACTCCGGCCCGGACCTCCAGGTCGGTCGCGGTGATCACAAAAGTCTCCTAGGCACGAGGCGGGTGGCAAACGTTTCGATTGTGCGTCCCCTCGACACACACGAACCACCCATTTTACGGGCGCGGATGACGAGTCGACGAATCGAGCACACCATCGGCTACCGCGTGGAGCCGATGTGCCGCCACCGCGCTGCCTTCCGCGGCGGGGGCCGTCGCGCCTCTCGCCTGGAGGTGCGCCGATGTTCGCCTGTGCCAGTGCCGGATTCGGGCCGCAGCCGTGGGCCTCCCCCGCGAATCCGGGCATGGCGCGAATCACTGTCGAAAATTGCTGCGCTTTGGTCACATCGGGCCTGCGGTCAGCGTGGCAGCAGGGTGATCCGGGCATTGTCGGCCGGGCTGAGGCCGGTGTGGAAGCGGCGTGGGGGTTCGACCGGGCCGGAATTCGTGTCGATGCGGCGGTGTTCGAGGACGGTGCGGAAGAGAATTCGCGCTTCCGCGAGGGCGAACTGGGCCCCCAGGCAGCGATGCGGACCGGCACCGAAGGTCAGCCACAGGTGCCCGTTCGGTCGTTCGTCGAGGAAGCGTTCGGGACGGAAGGCCATCGGATCCGGGTAGTGCTCCGCCGATTCGTGAATCAGCAGGATCGGAACGATGACGATGGCGCCTTTGGGGATGTGCACACCGTTGATAACGGTGTCGCGCAGCGCGCGTCGTCCGGTGAACGGGGACACCGGCCGCAGCCGCATCGTTTCGGCAACCACGGCGTCCAGATACGCGTCGAGCCGGGCCCGGTCGCCGGAGTCGGCCGCCGCGTCCACCTCGGCCATCACCTCGGGGTGTCCGGCCAGCATGGCGGCAATCCAACCCAGTGTGATGGCGGTGGTTTCGTAGGCGCCCAGCAGAATGCCGCGCAG
Organism: Nocardia uniformis NBRC 13702; assembly: GCF_001613345.1. Lineage (GTDB taxonomy): Bacteria > Actinomycetota > Actinomycetes > Mycobacteriales > Mycobacteriaceae > Nocardia > Nocardia uniformis. Next base: position 48,536 of record NZ_BDCE01000040.1, read on the forward strand.
GTTGCGGGCCAGCGCGGCGTCATCGTGCTGATCCAGGTCGGTTCCGACGTAGCGGGACAGCACATCTCCGCGGTCGTTCCCGTAGCCCGGATCGGACCGGCGCGCGGTGATCTCCTCGATAATGACGGTGTCGACATCGGCCTGACGGCGGCCGAGCGGCGGGTACGGCGGTGTGTAGCCGCCCAACAGCGGCGTGAGCAGGGTGACGGCGAGGAAACCCCGACTTTCGATCTCGCCGAACCAGTCGCTGACCGCCTGCTTCAGCCGGTCGGCGCGGGCCGGCGCGACATCGCCGAAGACGACGCCGAGCAGGACACCGATGGCCAGGTCGTAGCCCATCGTCAAGAATTCGATCGGTTCACCGACCGGCCAGGTGGGCAGTTCGCGCCGCACTACCTCGACCATGAGGTCCTCGTAGGACTCGAGGGCCCTGTGCTGGAATGACGGCGCGAACAGCTTGCGCTCGCGGCGATGTTCCTCGCCGTCGAGGAAGATCAGCGTCTGCTTGCCGAACATCCGATCGTGGCTGGACAACCGGCTCAGCACCTGGCCGATCGAGAAGTCGTCACGATGGGCGAACAGTTCTCGTACATCGTCCATATCGTGAGTGACCAGCATGGTGGGAAATCCCGGCGGCGCGATGACGAACCGTTTTCCGAATTCCAGCAGGGGCGACGAGTGGGTGCCGGGGCGCAGCAGTCCACCGAGCTGCCCGTAGTGGCGGGGGCGTAGTCGCGGGAGTTGACGCAGCGTTATCGGCGTGGCTACCGGGGTGTGTGACACCTAGCCATCCTCACTGCTGACTCGACGCCTGGCAAACGCGAAATCACCGCAGCCACAACGGGCTTCGAAGGCTCGCTGCCCCTATTTTTAGGGGCGCGCGGTCCGCGGTTTCGTGCTTGCCGACGTCCGGCGCGAAAGCGTAAACATGGCTATCGTGGGCGCAAATCAGCCGCAAACACGCCCCCGCGATTCCTCGGACACCAGGGGAACGACGACCACCCGCATCTCGAGTTTCACTGGTAGAGGATGTAGTTCGTGCGCAACACTTTCGTCGAAACGCTGTTCACTCAGGTCGAGAATCGGCCGACCGAGTTGGTGTACCGGTTCCTGGACAGCGGTGATGTCGACGGCGTAGTCCGCGAAATGACGTACGCGGACCTGGGCGTCCGTGTACGGGCGATCGGGGCCGCACTGCGGGATTCGTTCCCGCAGCGGGATTCGGCGCCGCGCCGGGCCTTATTGCTGTACCCGGCGGGCCCGGAGTTCGCCGAGGCGTTCCTCGGCTGCCTCGCGGCCGGTGTGGTCGCCGTGCCCGCGCCGCTGCCCGAATGGGACAACCGCTCACTGCGCCGGTTGCGGCGCATGGTCGCGCACGCCGAGGTCGATGTGGTGCTGGCACCACAGCGGGTCGTCGCGGATTCGGCGGCGCTGTGTACCGAGATTCCCGAGCTGACGACGGTGCGCTGGCTGGCCACCGACCAGATCCCGGGCACGGAGGCCGCGCAGTGGCGGGCACCCGACCTCGCCCCGGATTCGGTCGCGTTCATCCAGTACACGTCCGGGTCCACCAGCGCACCGCGTGGCGTCCTGCTCACCCATGAGAATCTGCTGCACAACCAGGCGGCGCTTGCCTCCGGGCTCGGCCACGACCGCGCGTTCGCCGATTCCTGGGACGGTGCGCTGTTCGCCAGTTGGCTGCCGATGTACCACGATATGGGCCTCATCGCGCCACTGCTGCATACGGTCTATCTCGGGGCCAATTCGGTGCTGATGTCGCCGCTGCATTTCCTGCAGCGCCCGGAGCGCTGGCTGCGGGCGATCTCCACCTATCGCGCCCACACCAGTGGCGGCCCCAACTTCGGCTACGAACTGTGCGCGCGCAAGGTCACGCCGGAGCAGCTCGATGGGCTCGACCTGAGCCGGTGGCGGGTGGCTTTCAACGGCTCCGAACCGGTGCGGGCCGCGACCATGCGACGCTTCACCGACGCTTTCGGCGGAGCCGGGTTCCGCGCCAAATCCCATCAGCCGGTCTACGGTCTGGCCGAGGCCACGCTGATCGTGACCGCGTCGTCCACCAGTGCGACGCCCACGCTGCGTGAGGTCACCGGGTCGGCGGGCCGCGCCCGCACTATCGAACTGTCGGGAGTCGGGCGACCGGCCGAGGGCATGTCGATCGCGATCGTCGACCCCGAGCGCGGTGTCGAGCACGCCGACGAGGTCGAAGGCGAAATCTGGGTGGCCGGAAACAGCGTCGCCGCAGGCTATTTCCAGGATGAGGAGGCCACCGCCGACGTCTTCGGGGCGATGCTGGCCGGTGACGATCGCCGCTACCTCCGTACCGGGGACCTCGGATTCCTTTCCGGTGGCGAGCTGTTCGTCACCGGCAGACGCAAAGACCTGCTGATCGTCGATGGCCGCAATCACTACCCGCAGGACCTCGAATCGACGGTCGAGACCGCGCACGACAGTATTCGGCCGGGCTGTATCGCGGCCTTCTCCGTCGATCTCGGGGCGAGTGGCGAGCAGCCGGTCGTGGTGGCCGAGGTGCGCGCCGATGATCCCCTCGAACTGGCCGCGATCGAGAGTGCGGTACGCGGCGCGGTGGCGACCGAACACGGGCTCACGCTCGCGACGGTACTGCTCATTCGTCCGGGCACGGTGTTCAAGACCAGCAGTGGGAAGATCCAGCGTTCCGCGTGTCGTGCGGCGTATGTGTCCGGTGAGCTCCTCGCGCTGTCGGCGGGTCCGCTGAGATCGCCGGAGGACGAGCTGTCCGACTTCGAACCGACCACGGCGACCGCGGAACTGGCAGACGCCACCGCGGATGGCCCGTCGGCGGAGGCGATTCGATCCTGGTTGGTGACCGAGATCGCGCGGCAGGCGGCATTGGATCCGGAACGGATCGATGTACATTTGCCGCTGGTCGAATTCGGTTTGGGCTCACACGATCTGGTGGAACTGGTCGTCGACCTGTCGGATTTCGTCGGCCGCTTCATCGATACCAATGTGTTCTTCGACCATCCCACGATCGACGGTGTGGCCACCGTACTGGCGCCCGCCGCGCCGATCGAGCTGGGCGCGGCCGCTACCGAGTCCGCGGCCACGGACCATGGTTCGGACGACGTCGACGACCACGCGGACGATGACGCGATCGCGATTTTGTCGATGTCCTGCCGGTTCGCAGGTGCGGCGGATTCCCCCGAGGCCCTGTGGCGGCTGCTGGACGGCCAGCGCGACGGGCTCTCCGAGGTGCCCGCGGGCCGCTGGGATATCGACGGGCTCTACGACCCCGATACCTCCGCGACCGGTAAGGCGTACACCTTCCGTGGCGGATATGTCGACGGCGTCGATCGTTTCGACGCCGCGTTCTTCGGTATCGGCCCGCGCGAGGCCGCGGTCATGGATCCGCAGCAGCGGATGATGTTGCAGCTGAGCTGGGAGGCGATCGAGCGGTCGGGACGCGATCCGCGCACCCTGCACGGCAGTACGACCGGTGTATACCTCGGCGTATACGGCACCGGCTATCTGGCCGATCCCGCGCCGGAACAGCTGAACGGTCAAGTGGGAACCGGACTTTCGCCGAGTGTGGCATCGGGTCGCATCTCCTACACGTTGGGGCTGCACGGTCCGGCGGTCACCCTGGACACCGCGTGTTCCTCGTCGATCGTCGCCATGCATTCCGCGATGGCCGCGTTGCGCGCGGGTGAGTGCGATCTCGCCCTCGCGGGCGGTGCCACGCTGCTGATGTCACCGATCGCCCATATCGAACTGTGCAAACTGGGCGTGCTGTCGCCGTCGGGTCGGTGTGCGCCGTTCTCCGCGGCGGCGGATGGCACGGTCTGGGCCGAGGGCGCCGGGCTGCTGCTGTTGAAACGGCTCGGCGATGCGCGCCGCGACGGGGACCGGGTGCTCGCGGTCATCCGTGGTTCGGCCGTCAATCAGGACGGCCGCAGCCAGGGTCTGAGTGCCCCCAATGGCGCGGCCCAGGAACAGGTATTGCGATCGGCGCTGCGGGTCTCGGGTCTGACGCCGCACGATATCGACTATGTCGAGGCGCACGGCACCGGAACGGCACTCGGTGATCCGATCGAGGCGCGCGCGTTGGCGCGGGTGTTCGGGCCCGATCGCGATCCGGCGCGGCCGCTCGGTATCGGGTCGTTGAAATCCAATGTGGGACATACCCAGGCGGCGGCGGGCGTGGGCAGTGTCATCAAACTGGTGCTGGCCCTGCAGCATGAGCGAATTCCCGCCACCTTGAACGCTAGCGTGCCGTCCCCGCACGTCGATTGGGAACGCAGTGGGGTGGCGGTCGCGGCCGAATCGATACCGTGGCAGCGAGGCGATCGGCCGCGTCGTGCCGGCGTGAGTGCCTTCGGCCTCAGCGGTACGAACGCGCACCTGATTCTCGAGGAGGCTCCGGCCGAGCCCGCTGCGGCATCGGGTACGCCGACCGACCATACGGGTGTTGTGCTGCTGCCGATTTCGGCGCGCAGCACAGCGTCGTTGCACGGTCAGGCCGAACGGCTGCTGGAGTTGGTGGTCGCCGATCCGGGTTTGGAACCGGGTCCGGTCGCACGTGCACTGGCGTTGCAGCGCACCCAGTTCGAGCGGCGTGCGGTCGTGGTGGCGGCCGATCGCGATGAGATGGTCGGCGCGCTGCGCGATCTGGTGGACGGCCGGTCGTCGGCGAATGTCGTCGTCGGTGCCGGTGCGGTGCTCACCAACGCCAAAACCGCGTTCGTCTTCCCCGGGCAGGGCACCCAGTGGGTCGGCATGGCACGCGATATGTTCGCGCGCTCCGCGGAGTTCCGCACCGAATTCGAGCAGTGCGACAAGGCTTTCGGTGCCCACACCGGGTGGTCACTGGTGGACCGGTTGACCGCCATGACCACGGCGGATCTCGATGATTTTCCGGTTGTGCAGCCGCTATTGTTCGCGACCATGGCCGCGCTCGCGGCCACCTGGCGGGCAGCGGGCGTTATCCCCGATGCGGTGATCGGACACAGTCAGGGCGAGGTCGCCGCCGCCTACTGCGCCGGTGCCATCGAATTGAGCGATGCCGCACGGATTATCGCCACCCGCAGCCGCCTGTTGCAGGGCGTTCGTGGCGCGGGTGCGATGGCGATTATCGGGCTGTCCGAAGCCGAGGTCGGGCACCGGCTGGCGGCCTTCGACGGCCGAGTGTCTATCGCGGCGGTCAATGTGGGTCGTTCGACGGTCGTGGCGGGTGAACAGGTCGCGGTCGAGGAACTGGTGGCGGAGCTGGACCGCGCGGGCGTCTACACCCGGCTCGCCGGGTCGGGTGCGGGGTTCGCCGGGCACAGCAGGCTGATCGAACCCATCCGCGAGCCATTGGCTGTCGAACTGGCCGGGGTGGCGGCCTATTCGCCTGTGACGCGCTGGTATTCGACGGTAACGGGCGAACCGATGACAGGCGGGCCGATCGGTCCCGACTACTGGTATCGCAATGCCCGCGACACCGTGCGGTTCGCGCCCACGATCGAGCGCATGATCGACGACGGATTCCGGTATTTCGTCGAACTGGGTGTGCATCCGTCGCTGACCGCGGCAGTGAAGACGGTGGCGGAGGAGCGTGCGCGCGAGGTGGTGGCGGTGGGTTCGCTGGTGCGGGACCAGGACGGACCGACCTGTCTGGCCAGGGCGCAGGCCGAACTCTACGTCGCGGGTCACGAACTCGATTGGACCGGTCTGGTTCCCGAGTACGGGCGAGTGGACCTGCCCACCTACGCCTTCGACGAGCGCCGGTTCTGGACCGAACGAGTCCACCGCGATACCACCGCGCTGGGACTCGACGACGTCACCCATCCGGTACTGGGAGCCGTGGTGCCGCGGCCGGATTCGGATGGTGTCCTGCTGACCGGCCGGGTATCGCGTCGGCTACAGCCGTGGGTGGCCGATCACGCGGGTCCGAACGCGGTACTGCTGCCCGGTGCCGCATTCGTCGAATTGGCCGTTCGCGCGGGTGACGAAGTGGACAGCCCGGTGGTGCGAGAGCTGGTGGTGCGCGCCCCGATGCTGGTTCCCGAGCGCGGAGCCTTGCAGATCCAGACGGTGGTCGGCGGCGCGGACTCCGAGGGTCTGCGGACGGTGCGTATCTACGGCCGCGACGAGCGGGACCGGGATGCGCGGTGGACCCTCCATGCCGACGGCACCCTGGCCGACGAATCCGAACCCGCTGCGGCGCAGTTCGATTCGTCGGTGTGGCCGCCCGCGGACGCGGAGCGAGTCGATGTCGACGGGCTGTACGCCCGGCTATTCGCACGCGGGCACCATTACGGTCCCCTGTTCCGCGCGATGCGCGCGGCGTGGCGACGCGATGACGAGATCTACGTGGACGTCGAACTCGGCGAATCCGCACACGGGGATGCCGCGAAGTTCGGTATCCATCCGGCACTACTGGATGCGGCCTTGCACGCCACCGCCCTGTTCGCCGCGGACGGCGAACACGCGCTACTGCCCTTCGTGTGGACCGATGTGGCACTGTGGGCCTCAGGCGCGACCGCGCTGCGTGTCCGACTCACCCGATCGGGTACCGACACCATCAGCATGTCCGCGACCGATCGCGGCGGACGCCCGGTGGTGTCGGTGAGTTCGGTGCTCCTGCGACCGGTCGCCGCCGCGCAGTGGGATGCCGCAGCGCTGATGCCCGCCTACCGTCGTCTTTTCCACATGGAGTGGTCGGAGCTCGCCCTTCCCGTGCCGACCCTGGCACGCACGGTGTGCGAGTGGGATTCCGCCGAGGCCGGAACCGCCGACGCCATCATTCTGCCGGTGCCGGCGGGTGATTCGCCGGAGCAGGTGCACGCCACCACTCAGCGCATACTGGCCACGCTGCAAACAATTCTCGGCGACAGCCGCTTCGAGCACACGACGCTGATCGTGCGCACCCGCGGTGCGGTGGCCGTCTCGCGCGATACCGTCGCCGTATCCGATCCGGAGATACCGAATCCGGCCGGTGCGGTCGTGTGGGGGCTGGTGCGCTCGGCACAGTCGGAGAACCCGGGCCGAATCGTACTGATCGATACCGCCGATACCGCCGTGGATTTCGGTGCCCTCCTCGAAACGGGCGAACAGCAGCTGGCCGTACGGGACGGCGTCGGATTCATTCCACGGCTGGCCCGGCTGCCGGAGACCACGGGGCGCACACCGGAGGGCCGGGTATCACTCGGGGACGGCGCGGTACTGGTAACCGGTGCGCCGGGACGACTCGGTTCGGCACTCGCCCGGCATCTGGTCGACGCCTACGGTGCCCGCGACCTGGTGCTGGTCAGTCGCCGCGGTATCGAGGGGCCGGGTGGCCGGGAACTGCGCGATGACCTCGAGCGCCGTGGTGCGAGTGTGCGATTCGCCGCCTGCGATATTACCGATCGGTCGGCGCTGGCCGGGTTGCTCGACGGTGTGCCGCTGGCCGGTGTGGTCCACGCGGCATGCGTCCTCGACGACGGCGTACTCGGTTCGCTGACACCGGAGCGGCTCGACCGCGTCCTGCGCCCGAAAGTCGATGCGGCGCAGTATTTGCACGAGCTGACGGCGGATCGGGAGCTGTCGATATTCGTGCTGTTCTCCGCGGCGGGCGGATTGTTCGGCACACCCGGGCAGGCCAACTACGCGGCGGCCAACGCCTATCTCGACGCACTCGCGCTGCGCCGTCGATCGCTCGGTCTGCCCGCCCAATCCCTGGCCTGGGGCGCGTGGGAGGTCGATATGCACGACCACTACGCACCGGCCGATATTCGGCGTATCGAGCGCGCGGGTATCCGCACCTTCTCGGTACAGCAGGGCATGGCCTGCTTCGATGCCGCGCTGCGGCAGGGCGATCCGATACTGGTCCCCCTGCTGCTCGATACCGATGTCCTGCGTCGTGCGACGGGCATCCCGCCGCTACTGCGCGGACTCGTACGCCGCGTACCGCGCCGGGCCGTCGCCGACGTGCCGACCGTCGACGCGGCGGCGGAATCGCGCTTCGCCGAACAACTTCGATCGGTTCCGCGCGCGGAAGCGGTCGCCCTGACAATGGCCGCCGTGGCTGACTGGACCGGGCAGGTGCTCGGTCATACGGGCACCGAGACGGTCGCGGCCGAGGAGACCTTCCAGAGTCTGGGCCTGGATTCACTGATGGCGATCGAACTGCGCAACAAGGTGCGCGAGCACACCGGAATCTCGGTGCCGCTCGGCACCATGCTCGCCGAGCAGAATCTCACCGACCTCGCCGACTATCTCGTCGGAGAAGTGTTGCGGCACAGCGAACCCGAAGGGCCGGATATGGTGGCCGCGGAGGCGCCGGAGGTCGAGGTACTGCCGGTGACCCGGGATATGATGCGGTTGCTGCGGACCGAACAGCTCGGTATCCCGAGCGCGGCGCAGACCGGCGGTGTCGCCGTGCGACTGCCCGCGCCGATCACCCGGGAGCAACTGACGCAGGCGCTCACCCGACTGGCCCGCCGACATGCCGCACTGCGCACCACCATTCGGCCCCACGCCGAACACGGGCGGCAGCTCGAGATTCGACGCGAGCCGGGCGACCTGGCCGGTTGGCGCGACCTCGACCACCTCGATGACGCGGCGGTACAGGAGCATTTCCGGGAGCTGATGGCGCGGCCGTTCGACCTGGAGACGGGTCCGCTGTGGCGCTTCGAGCTGCTCGATGCCCCCGCCGCCGATCAGGTCCTGCTCTTCGGCGCACATCACGGCATGAGCGATGTGCAGTCGATGCTGCTCGTTGCGGGCGAGCTCGCCGCGGACCTGTCCGGTGTGCGACTCGATGACACCGTCACCAACCGCGACATGCATCAATTGCTTGCCGCACAGCCGAATAGGCGTGACGCTGCCGATGGCGCGGCTAACCGATGGCGCGAGGCCTTCGCCGGAGCCCGCCGACTCGAGCTGACGCTGGCGCGTCCTCGTCCAGCCGAGCGCAGCTACCGTGCGGGAGCCATCGCGCTCGATATGCCGGCAGGACTGCACGACCGGGTCGCCGACCGGGCTCGCGACCTGGGCCTCACCCCGGCCGCGATCTTCCTCGGCGCGCTGGCCATCGCGCTGGCGCGGCGACAGCGGATCGACCGATTCGCCGTGGCGGTCCCGGTCGATACCCGCATGCATGCCGACGCGACCGATGCCGTCGGGTATTTCGGTCTGCCCGTGCCATTCCCGGCCGCCGTCACCGCCGATGATCTGGTCACCGATGTGCTCCGTCGCACCGGTGAACGGCTGCGGACCCTGCTCGCGCCCGGTGCGGGCTTCGCCGACGCGCTCGCCGCACTGGCGGCCGCCGACCTGCACCGCGATAACGCGCCGCTGATCGAGGTGTACTTCAACTACCTGCGCGCCAACTCCGCCGTCACCGCCGCCGAGGTGGTGCCGGTGAGCACCGGCTACTCCGATCTCGATCTCATGGTGGCGGTGCTGCCGGATACCGGCCAGGTGTGGTTCACCTACAACAGCGACATCATCGACCCGCGATCCTGCGCCGAGTTCGGTGCGGACTACCTGGCAATGGTCGAGGCAGCGGTCGCCGATCCCGGAGCGCCCGCCCGGCCCGAAACGGCTGGACAGCAGCCGGTTTCCGGTGTTCGTACGGCACTGGGTGCGACCTTCGCGCTGGGCAGGCTGCCCGAGTTGCTGGTGGCGGCCGCGGCCGCCGCGCCCATCACCGTCACGGAAGCCCCCTACCACCATGTGCTGTCCTGCCTGCGCGACCCGTCGGGCGTCTTCGCGCAGCCCTCGACGGACCTCGCCATCGTGCTGCTGCGCGCGACCGATCTGGAACGGTTCGGCACGATCTCCGACGACCTGCTCACCGAACTCGCCGCCGACTATCCGGCGGCGGTACGCGAACTGGCCGAGCGGACGCGCAAACCGGTCATCGTCGGCATTCTGCCCACGGCCGCACCGGACGAACGGCTGTCGGCGTGGGAGCGGCTCATCGCCGAACGCCTGCGCGAGACTCCCGGCGTTGCCGTACTGGAGCCGCGGGATTGGACGCGACACCATGTGGTGGACAATCTCTTCGACGACCGGACCGAGGTCCTGGCGCATCTGCCCTTCTCCGCCGAATTCCAGGCGGCGGTGGCGCTGACCCTCATCGCGACCGCCGACGCCGTCACCGAGCCCGCACCGAAGGTGATCGCGGTGGACGGTGACGACACCCTGTGGGGCGGTACGGCGGGCGAGAGCGGTTCCGCCGCTGTGCTGTTCGATGCACCACGCCAAGTCCTGGCCCGGCGGCTGCGGCAATGGCGCGCGGCGGGCACCGTGCTGGTGCTGGTGACGAACAACGACACCGATATCGTCGACGCGGTCCTGAACCGGCCCGACAGCCCCTTGGGCAGGGACGATTTCGCCGCCATTTCGGCGGGTTGGGGCGGTAAACCCGAGCGATTGGAGGAGGTCGCACGCGCACTGGGTCTGGGCCTCGACACCTTCTGCTACCTCGACGACAACCAGGTCGAGGTGGCGCGCATGCGCGCCCAGCTGCCCGAGGTGCTGTCGGTGACATGTCCCCCTGCCGATGAGCTCGAATCGTTCCTCGGCCGACTGTGGCCGATGGTGCCGATCGCGACGACAGCCGAGGACAGTGCCCGAGCCGACTTCTACCGGCAGGAGCAGGAGCGCGACCATGCCCGCGCCACCGCGCAATTCGCGGCTTTCCTCGATCAGCTGAACCTCGAGGTCGACATCGAGCCGCTCACCGATGCCACGATCGAGCGCGCACGACAACTCGTCCGCCGAACCAACCAGTTCACCCTCGCCGCCGTCACCGTCGACGATCTCGACCGCTGGCGCGACGCGGGCGAGGTGTGGACCGCGACGGCGCGTGACCGCTTCGGCGACTACGGCCTGATCTCGGTCCTCGCCCTGCGAATCGACGCCGACAGCCTGTGGATCACCGGCTGGCAGCTCAGCTGCCGCGCCCTCGGCCGCGGCGTCGAGGAACAGCTCCTGGCCTGGGTGGCGGAAAGAGCCGATACCCTCGGCTGCGCAACGGTACAACTGGCGGTCGAGCGCACCGCCCGTAACGAACCCGCCCGGCGACTGGCCGCACGCCTGCTCGGGGGCACCTCCGACGAGGAGGGCCTGGACGTGTCGGTCACACCGGAACGCCTGCGGCAGTTCCGGTCCTGGGAGACGCAGGCGAACGACGAGAAGGTGACCGGGTGACCAGCCCTGAGGAGCGGATGGACGACGAACCGACAGTGCGCAACCCGGCTCTGGACACGCCTGCTCCCGACGCAGGCGCGCATCCCGAGCGGACAGCTATCCGGGACGCGGCCACGGACCGAAGCACCCAGGATGTGCGGTCAGCGGTCCGAAGTACGACGGTAGACCGTCGAGTGCGCGGCGAAACCCTCGAACGCGGCGCGGCCGGAATGGATGTCGCTGCCTTGCTCGCCCGCACCGCGACCGTGAACCCGGCGGCCACCTGTCACGTGGAAGGCGAAGCCGTCCACCACGGCACCGCAGGACCAGGTGTCGTCGCAGCAGTGGACCACACCGGCGGTGCGAGCGCGGCCGCAGACCGCCGAACGCACGGCGACAACCCGGTATATCGCTCCGGCGGACATGATGTCGCGGCCGTTCTCGCCCATACCGGCACCGCACCATTGGTCGAGCCGCAGCCCGCGACGAGGGCAGTCTCCGGGGAGTGGGACGCGGATTCATTGGCGATGGCGATCACGGCGGTAGCGAATCGTTTCCTCCCGGCGTCGATCGACGCCGATACCGACTTCTTCGACGCGGGCGGAACCTCCCTCGCCGCAGTGGAATTGGTCGCGGCGCTCGAGCGCGAGCTCGACATCCACCCGGATCTCGACACGGTGTTCTTCGATGCGCGCCCGCGCAGGCTGGCCCACCGTTGGCTGGCTGATCACCCGGAATCCGCACCGGCGCGGCCGGAGTCGGAACCTGCCGCCGAAACGGACGCCCGCGCCCAATCCTCGCCCGCTGCCGACGGCCACCCGGCACTCTCCGCTCACACCAGCGGCCAGCCCCGGCTCTCTGCTGACAGCAACGGTGGACCACGACCTTCCGGCGCCACGAACAGTCGACCGCAACGTACCGCTGACACCGCAGGTCGGCCACAACCCGCCGACGATCGACCGCGGCCTTTCGTCGATACCGATGACCTGGCCCAGCTTTTCGCCGACCTCGCCTGGGCGGACCGGCTGCCGCTGGTGGCTGCGCCGGAGCGGGTCGCGCCGCGCCGCATCCTGCTGACCGGGGCGACCGGCTTCCTGGGTAGTCACCTGCTGCTCGACCTGTTGCGGCACAGTCAGGCCCATGTGGTGTGTCTCATCCGCGCTGATGACGATCAGGCCGCCGCCGGGCGGCTGGAGCACGCGCTGCGCCGCTTCGCGCTGCCGTGGTCACGGGAGGTGTTACGGCGCGTGACGCCCCTCGCGGGGGATCTGCGCGAACCCCGGCTCGGATTGTCCGATGAGCGGTGGAACTCCCTCGCGGCGGAGGTCGATTCGATCGTCAACGCGGGCGCTGCCGTGGATTTCCTGCGCGGCTATCCGTCGCTGCGCCGGACCAATGTGCTCGGCCCGCTGACGCTCGCCGAGCTGGCCTGCACCGACCGGCCCAAACCGGTGCACCACATCTCGTCGCTGGCGGTATTCAACGGATCGGACGCCACCACGCTGAGTGAGGACGAGCCGACCGCCAATGTCACCGCATTGCCCATCGGGTACGACCGATCCAAATGGGCGGCGGAGGCCGTGCTGCGCCGAGCGGGTGAACACGGACTGGTGGTGACCATTCTGCGCCCGGGTGGAATCGGCAGCCATCCGGACACCGGTGCGCACAATCCGCGTGATCTCAATGCCGGAATCACCGCGGCGCTCATGCGTTTCCGTACCGTGCCGGGCTTCCGGTACCTCAATGCCGCACCGGTGGACTGGGTCAGCCGGGTGGCAGCGCAGATCGTCGGCACCCCGAGCGCCTGGGGCCACACCTATCACCTCACCGGCGCACCCACCTCGCTCGAACAGATTGTCGCCGAAACCACGGTGGGCGGCCTGGGTATTCGCGTGCAGCACTGGGAGCAGTGGTGCGAAGACACGGTGCGGGCGATCAAGGACGGGCCGGTGCCGGAATTGGAATCGCTGGCGCAGGTCCTGCAGAGCCCCGCGGCCCGAACACAGCTCGCGGCAATGGTGACCGCACCGCCCGCATCGGCCAGCCGCACCGACGCCTTCGTCACCGCTCAGGGTTTGCCCGCCCCCGCCACCGCCGGTCCGGCGGCACGCGGGAAGATGCTCGCGGCCATGGCGGGTTCGGGGCCGCAGCCGGGCGAGGACCCCTATCTGCGGTTCCATGAAACACTCAGCGGAACAGTAGGTCCCGTAGGCGAGACCGCCGACGTGCCCTGTGATCTCCGACTGACCCTGTCCGTCGCCAGCAGCGCCCAGGTGTTCAGCGCGCGAACCCTCGATGTCAGCGGTGCACTCACCTGCGCCCAGTTGCACGATGAGCCGCTCACCGTCAAGGGTACAGCGATCGTCCGGCCGCACGACGGCATTCCGCTGCGCCACGAGACACGGCATCCGATCATGCATTACCAACTGACGCTGCGTGATTCGTCCGGCGGCACGTGGTGGGTGGAGGGATACAAGTTCGCCGCGGCGCGCAGGCGCATGGTGCGTCAACTCGGTACCCAGGTGATCGAGATCGGCCGGACCGGCGAGCCCGCCTCATACGCCGGCGAGGTCGCGGTACCGATGCACACCTACCTGCCCGACCAGATCGACGGCATCGAGATCGATTCACGATTGTCCGAACGGCAGCAGCGCCTGGCGAAACTGTTGTGGCTGAGCTGGTTCGGCAGTCAACTCGGAAAGAGCCTGCTGGAACCGGTACTTCGAGTCGGGACCGACCTGCTGGATCTGCGACGAGCCATGCGTAAGGAGCACCGCCGGTGACCGATATGCGTTCCACCAGCCCGGAACTCGATGCCGGAGAGTTGATTTCCTTCCGTACCGCCGACGGTGTCGACCTGCGCCTGCGTCGCGTCGGCCCCGCTGACGCACCCGCGGTACTGCTGGTGCACGGTCACGGGGTGTCGTCGGAGATGTTCGCCCTCCCCGAGATTCGCAATGTGACCGACGCGCTCGCCGATGCGGGCTATCAATCGTGGCTACTCGACTGGCGCGGCAGTTCCCGCCTGCCCCACAACACATCCGGGCGGCCCTACACCTTCGACGATGTCGCGCTCTACGACCTCCCGGCGGCGGTCGCACAGATCAGGGAGCGCATCGGCGACCGGCCGCTGTTCGTCGTCGCGCACTGCATCGGCGCGCTCGCACTGGCGTTGAGCATGACGGGCGGACTGCTTCCCGGCCTGGCGGGTGTGGTCGCGCAGGGCGTCTTCCTGACCCCGAAGGTCAGCACATCGGCGCGCATGCGGGTACTGGTCGGCAGCGAACTCATGGGCTCCCGCGTCACCCATATCGAATCCGACTTCCGCAAGGTCGGACTCTGGAACCGCCGCACCCTGCTCTACGCCGCACTGTCCCGCAAGGGCGACTGCCCCGACCCGACCTGCCGGATGGTCCACGGCGGCTGGGGAATGGGCACCAAGCTGTTCGAACACGACCACCTCGACGCCCGCACCCACGACCGTTTGGCCGATCTGTTCGGTGCGATACCGCTGTCGGTGCTGCCCCATCTGCGGCAGATGGAGTTGGCGCACGCGGTCCTGCGCTGGAATATCGACGACGAGCGCTACAGCGCGCTTCCGCAGAACGCCCTCGATCAGGCCGATCGCATCGACTGTCCGGTCCTACTGCTGTCCGGCAGCCGCAACGCGGCCTGGCTCGATTCCAATAGGCTGTGCTACGAGGTACTTTCAGCACGCAACCCGGGCGTCGACGTCCGCTACACCGAAATCCCCTCCTACGGCCACCTCGATACCTTCATCGGCCGGGGTGCGGCCCTGGACGTATTCGGGTACATCGTCGATTTCCTCGACGAGACGTCAGCTCGGTTGGCGTAGGGGCAGGCCGGAAGCTTGGTAGATGGCATCGATGACAGCCATGGTGTCCACGGCATCGCTCGGCGTGGTGGCTATCGGCTCACCGCGCAGTACCGCGGCGGCGAAGGCGTCGAGTTGGTAGTCGTAGGAGGCACGGCTACCGAACCGCCGTATCCGCCTGCCGTTTTCCGTACGCACCGACAGCACATGTCCCAGCTGCGGCAGCACCGGATTGATCAGGCGCATCCGGCCGCGCTCACTGGTCACGGTCGCGCCGATGCGCAGCACATCCGACGACCACATCGAGCACCGAACGCGACCGGTATGCCCGGATGGGAAGCGCAGCTCCGCGGTCATGGCACGGTCGATGCGCGGGTCGCGCACTTTCGCACGCGCGGCAACCACTTCCGGATTCTCACCCCCCAGTACCCGGGCCATGTGCACGGCGTAGCAGCCCGCATCCATCAGCGCGCCGCCCGCGAGGTCGTAGTCGTAGCGAATATCGGAGAACTTCGGCAGCGGGAAACTCAATGCGGCTTCCACTCGCACCAGTCTGCCCAGTTCACCGGAGGCGATGATCTTCTCGGCGGCCAGCATCAACGGGTGGTAGCGGTAGTGGAACGCCTCCATCACCACGCGATCGGAATCGTCTGCCAGCGCGGCGATCTCACGCGCCTCTGCGGCATTGGCGGTGAACGGTTTCTCGCACAGCACATGCTTGCCCGCCCGCACGGCGGCGCGGGTCCAGCGACCGTGCAGGCCATTGGGCAGCGGAATGTAGACGGCGTCGAGTTCGGGTGCGTCGATCAGCGCCTGATAGCTGTCGTAGACCTGCGCGATGCCGTGCTTGCGGGCGAACCGCTCCGCCCGCGACCGGTCTCGGGCCGCGACCGCCGCGATCACGACCTCCGGATTCCGTTCGGCCGGTTTGATCACCGACGCGGGCGCGATTGTGGCGGCACCCAGGATCCCGATGCGAAGGCCGGAGCGTTTGTCTTCGGTCATCAGCAGACACTAACAAGAGTACGAACGGAGTCGAGAGTATGCGTATCGCATTGTTGACGGCAGGAACCCGGGGTGATCATCAGCCGTATCTCGCCCTGGCCGATGAATTGCGCTCGCGCGGACACCATGTCGAGATGACCGCCACCGAGAACTACGCCGATGTGGTGCGGCGTTCGGGCTTCGAACCGCATGTCATCCCGTTCAACTCCGCCGAACTGCTGGAATCGCCCGCCGCGAAACGTGGTCTGTCCTCCGGCAATCCGCTGCCGTTCCTGCAGATCATGCTCGATACCGTCAAGATCATGGCGGGCGAGCGCGGCGAGCGCATGCACGAGGTCCTCAGCGGCGCATGCGAATCCGCCGATGTGATCGTGTCCTGCGCCTCGACCCTGCCGTGGGCCATGGAGCGCCGGGAGCAGACCGGCCAGACCGTGATCGGTGGTCTGCCGTATCCGCTCGACCGCACCGCCGAGTTCCCGTCGTCGTTCATGGTCAAGCAGATGATCTCGTCGCGCCGACTCCGGCTGGCCAGCTACTCGGCGTTCGAAATCGCCTACGGCGTGGCATATCGCAAGATGGATCGGCGGGTGCGCGAAATGATGGGCAATCCCGGTAAGCCCCGTAATCCGTTCCGCCGCATTCGCGAGGACGGTATTCCGCTGGTACATATGGTGAGTCCGGTGCTGTTGCCGAAACCGGCCGACTGGCCGGACCGTTCGACCGTTGTCGGCGCCCCGATACTGCCCTCGCATATGCGCGAGGCGTGGGGTGAGTCGAAAGTCGATCCGGCGCTGGCCGAATGGCTCGACGAGGGTGAGCCCCCGATCTACTTCTGCCTGACCGGTATGCCGATCCTGGACCCCGTCGGTTCCTGCGATCTGATCGCCGCCGTCTGCCGCCGCCTCGGCGCCCGCGCGCTGGTCGCCGTCAAGGGCGAGGGCTTCCCGCGCGGTATCGGCTACGACCGGAAGCTGTTGGTGCTGGATTCCTTCGACTACGACCGAATCCTGCCGCGGTGTCGCGCGGTCGTCCATCACGGTGGCAGTGGGAACTCGCACGATGTCTTGCGCGCCGGTCTGCCCGCGGTGGTGATCGGGGTGCACAGTGACCAGTTCTTCTACGGCTGGCGGATGTCGGCGCTGGGCATCGGGGCCGACTTCCCGTATCCGAAGCTCACCGAGGACCGCCTGCACGACGCACTGGTCGCGACCTTGACACCCGAGGCACGCAGCCGCGCCGCGGAACTCGGTCGGGTGGTCGCCGCCGAGAACGGGATCGCGGCTACGGCGGACGCGGTGGAAAAACTCGCGCTCTCGGCATCGGCCTGAGCCATGGCCGATCGCGTACACGTCGCATTCTTCACCGACTTCCACCCGGCCACGCTCGGCGGCGTCCAAACCGCGATGCGAGCCCTGTGCGACGACCTGCGCGGCCGTGGGCACCGAGTGACCGTATTCTGCCCGCCCGCACCGGGTTCCACGGTGGCCGATCCCGATACGGTCATACTCGCGGCGATGCCGGGGCTCGCGATGTCGAACGGACTGCCGGTGGTGCTCCCGACCCGCGCCAATCGACGCTTGATCGATGCCGCGTTCGCCGAACGCGGCCAGATCGATATCGTGCATTCCCTGACGACCTACGGCTGCGGGATCTCGGGCGTACGCGCCGCCCGCAGGCATGACATCCCGATCGTCCAGACCATGCAGAGCCGCGATGACACGGTCATCGAAAAGTATTCACCCGTACCGTATCTCGCCGCCCTGACCATGCGGTTACTGCACGGCTGGTTCGTGCCGCTGCGCCGCCAACCGGCCTACGCCGGTGACGGCCGAGTCGCCCGGCTCGCCTGGCGGCCGCTCATCGCCCAGGCTCAGGCGTCCGATCGGGTGATCGTCCCGACCCGACACTTCGCCCGCCGCTTGGCCGCCCGCGGCGTGGACCGTCCGATTCATGTGGTGTCGAACGGCATCGAGGACGCACTACTCGACCGTCTCCGCGACGCGGGTGATCCGACGACGAATACGGGGGCGCCGCTGCGGGCACTGTGGTGCGGTCGCCTGTCGGCGGAGAAGCGTCCGCTCGAGGCGATCGAGGTGGCGCGCCTGGTCGAGGACTGCACCCTGGACATCTACGGCAGCGGCCCCCTCGCCGACCGCACCCGCGCGGCGGTCGCCGACGCGAGCCTGAACCATCGCGTCCACCTGCACGGTGTGGTCGACCAGGCCGACTGCCTCGCCGCCATGCGTGACCACGACCTCCTGCTGCTCACCTCCGACTGCGATACCCAGGGCATGGTGCTGTTGGAAGCGGTGGCCATGGGCCTCCCGGTCGTCTACTGCGATCCCGAACTCTCCGAAACCGTGCCCGACGCCGGCGGTGTCCGCGCACTCGATCCGTCGGTGCGATCACTCGCCACCACCCTGACGGCCCTCGCCCAGGATCGAGCACGTCTACCGGCGATGCGCAAGGCCCTGGCGGCCCACGCCGACGAGCCGCGCCAATCCCGGCACACCACCGACATCGTGTCGGTCTACGCCGCAGCGCTCACCGCGCCGAAACAGACCTCCGGCGATCGGACCTGACCGCCGATCGCGGAGCGCGGCCGAATCCTTTGCCTGCCAGCAGGTTCCCCGCCGCCCGTAGCCCGGTAACGAGAAGGACCGTCCGGTTAGCGAATTCCCGGAAACCCTATGACCTCACGTGCCATATCTCGCTGACATTCTGCGCCAATACGCCTGCAAACCATTGTCCACCAAGGTGTCACCGTTACGGTGTCGATGGGCATTCCGATCATGAGGTTCGGTGGAGCGGGCTCCCGGCCGCACCACCGCTATTTGCTGGCAGCCTCCATGTTCGCCGATGCCCGGGGTCGCACGCCCAAGCGGCCCCCGGTCCTGTCCCGCAGCAGGACCGACGTTGTACCCGCGATACACCGCCACCGGCGGGCGACTTCACAGTGCCCCTGTGACTCCCAGCGCCCGCCGGTGCGGTCGGTGTCCCACGGGATCGCACCGATCGGGGGCGAGGCGCACGCACTCGACGAGGGTGGAGGACAGATGACGGAGGTGATCGCGGCGAGCACCGACGCGCAGCGACTGCTATCGGAAATCCTGGCCCGCTACAGCAGTCTCGACGCCTTCATCGCCCAGCTCCAGAGCGAATTCGACGCCCCCACCGTGCAACTCCCCCGGGTCCGAACACCCATTGTGCCGAATTGGGCCGACCCCACCACGTGGCCGACGCGGGCAACCCCGTCGGGTGGACATGGACGTCACGCCCGCGCGGACGACTGAACTCGATACCGCGCGTCCGGTCAGGGCCCATCCGGAGCGATCGGTAGGTCGGGACACGATTGGTGGTAGTCGAACTCCGCGGAAGCCCATTCGCGCCAGTTCTTTCGGCTGAGGTTCGCGGTCAGCTTGCCACAAAGCTCCGCCGTGACGGATTCGAACACCGGCCACACTCGGACGATCCCGCCGATATCGGCCGTGGCGAACGCCCCACTGTCCGGATGAAAAGCGACGACATCCGAGAGAGGGTCCGAACTGGGTTGCGAGCTACCCATGGAGCTTCCGGTGTCAGCGTCCCACAGTCGAACTGTTCCATCTTCGCCAATAGTGACCAACCACTTGCCATTCGGACTGAAGGCGGCTTTTCTCACAGAGTCGAGATGGCCGGACATCGGCCCGACCACAGTCCGACCGGTCTCGATATCCCAGATCCATACCCGGCCATCGTTCCCACCGGTCACAACACGCTCACCATCGGCACTGACGGCGAGAGTGCTCAGCCGGGACTGCGGGGTGATCGGCTGCCCCTCACTTCGACCGGTCTCGACATCCCAGATCCGAACCCGACCTTCACTATCGGCCGTGGCGAGCCATTTGCCGTCCACACTGAGGTGTGTCCAGACATAGCCGCCACCGTGGTTGGTCGTCGGATCGCCGATCGACTGCCCGGAGTCGACCGCGACGACCTGGACCAAACCACGCGTTGTGATTGTGGCCAAGATCCGGTTGCCCTGGCCGAACGCGATGGATAGCAACCCCACTCCGGGAACCCGCACAGGCTCCGTAACCAGGGTGCCCGTATCGAAATTCCACACGTACACGAAGTCGTCAAATGACACGGCCGCCACCCTGCTACCGTCCGCACTGAACGCCGACGACTTCCATTCCACATCCCCGCGGACGTCGCGGACACGCACACCCGAGAGTGGGCTCACGACCTGACCGCTGCGCGCATCCCACGCATGCCCCATCCCGCTATCGTCGACCGCGATCATTCGTGAGCCATCGGGGCTGAACATGAGTGTCCGTAGCGAGCGTTCGAGATGGGCCGTTCCCTCGATCTGGAACCGTCCGAATGGGGGCTCCCACACCCGGACCGTTCCGTCTGCTCCACCGGAAACAATTCTCTGGCCGCCGGGATCGAACCCGACCGCCGCAACCGCACCGATGTGACCGGTCAGCGGCTCGGCAGCCTTCCGCACATCTCTCGGCTGCCCCTCGTCGTCCTCGATGATCTGCCACATGCCAATCGTCCCGTCATCGCCGCCCGACACGAGCCGCCTCCCGTCCGGACTGAAAGCGACGGCACTGGCGCCTCCGGTACGAACGTCCGCGCCTACACCGATCAGCTCCGCTGCGTCGATATCCCATACTCTGATCGAACCGTCGAACGTGCCTGCAACGATCCGCCTCCCATCGGAGTCGAATGCCACGGAAGTCGCGGTCGCGACATCCAACACGGTGACCGTCTCTCCGGTATCGACGTCCCACACACGTATTGCCTCCCCTACGGAGGCAATACGGTTGCCATCTGGGCTGAACACCAAGTTCGACACCCCGAACGCCGAATCCAACCCGGTGGGGACACCTCCCAGGGGCCCGACCACCAACCGGCCCGTACCGATATCCACCACCCGAATCGCCTGATTCTCGTCGGCGTACGCAATACGCTCGCCATCTGAGCTGAACGTGACGGCAAACCAGCCGACATCGGCCGCTGATTGATACAGGGTTTGTCCTGTTCGGGTGTCCAGCACTCGAAATCCCGAATCCCACACCGCGACCCGACTCCCGTCTGGACTGAAGGCGCGTGCCGGGCCTTCCACACCGGTCGACGACGCACCGGCGGCCTGACCAGTCCGTGCATCGAGAGCATGGACCGTCCCACCCCTGGTACCCGTCACGATGCGGTTGCCGTTGGGGCTGAACGCCACGCTGCGGATTGGCTCCAGCTCATTCATCCATCGAAGATCCAGGTTCGCGTACAACAAATCGGCGGCAGCGGCACGAACCCGCTCATGCGCGGATAATTCGAGCGCGGTGACGACCAGTTGAAACGCCAGCACGGATCCTCCGCCCTGCGGGCCGCTGACCATGGCTTTGCTCTGCACAATGAGCTGCAACGCCAGTGCTTCACGCGCGCGTGCCTGCGCATCATTCTTCGCGTCGCGCGCCTGCACGAAACCGAGCACCGCGACCAGAGTGATCACGAGCGAGATCACCGCGAGGGCCAGGAGCCCCCGGGACTGCGTCCGGATGGCCGCGGCGTGTTCCTGCGCTTTTCGTTCGGCTCGCGACGACGCGGCGGCGAGTGCCTCCGCGGACTCTTGGCGTTCCTTGGCAGCGCGCAATTCTTCCCGCTGGCGACGTTTCTCGATGTCAGCGCGTTCGTTCTCCCGCGTCCGAGATGCGGTGATATAGCCGCGGACCGGTGCCAAGCGCTCCCGGAAGCCGGGTTCGGTTGCCAGCGTTTCGGCTTCGATGAGCCGGGTGCCTTCGAGCAGCCAGGCCTCATCGTGCTCGTTGCGTTCCCAGGCGAGCGCCGACTGTTCGAGTGCGTCAGCGTCTTTCAGCGCATCCGCCCGCTCGCGCAGCCACCCCGCGAGCTCGTCCCACTGGCGCAGCAGACTTTCCACCGCCACCTCGACGACGGTTTCGCCATTGCGATGGTCCTTCACCATCAGGCGGGCCTCGACCAGCAGGTCGATGAGCGGGCGGCTGTCGGCGGGGAGGTCGTTCCAGCGGGCGATGCGGCGCAGCGGCTGGTCGTTGTCGGGGTTGATGGTGGCCAGCCATGGAATAAAGGCGCTCCGAAGCACTTTCAGCTGCGCGCGGCGCTCGACGGGGTCGCTGGCGAGCTCGTCATCGATTTCGGTGCGCACCACACGGCTCATCCCGCCCATCGCGAGGTACTCGTCCAGGGTCAGCACCCCGTCGTCGCCGTAGTCCTGGTACAGCCGGGACAGGGTGAGGGCCAGCAGCGGCAATGTATCCGCGCCCTCGGTGCAGTCGGACAGGAGTTTGTCGACCAGGGCGGGTTCGATGTCGAGGCGATGACCCGCGGCGGTGGCCCGACCGGCGGGTCCTGTGATCACTTCGCGGAACCGGGTGCGGGGCAGGGGTTTCAGCTGATCGAATACGAGGGTGTCGACGTCGGCGAATTGCGGTGCCGTTTGGAACAACTCGTAGCGGTCGGTGCGCACGGTCAGGGTGACCAGCAGCGGTGCCGGGTCGGGGCCGGTGAGGATCTGAGCGAGTAGGTCGAGGAGCTGTTCGCCCTCGATTCCGGCGTCGGCGCCGAAGAGTTCCTCGGCTTGATCGATGGACAGCACCGGGATGGGCTGGGCGGCATCGGAGTCGATCAACCGGTCGTGGGCGGCGAGCGCGATCTCCGACAGCCACTCCCGGACCAGGTCGTTACGCTGCGGCAGTGCGGTTTTGATATCGCCCAGCGACGGGCCGCTGATCCCGAGCCGAGTGCGGGTGCCGTGGATCGCGGCCGCCAGACCCCGAGCGCCGGTGAGCGCCGCCCGTTCCGGGCGCACGATGTCGAGCACAACGAACCGGCGGTCGTCGCGGACCAGGCGCGGGAGTAGACCCGCCCGCAGGAACGAGGATTTGCCGGTGCCGGAGGGGCCGAGGATCGCGAACACCGACGGGCGGCCCTCAGCGCGCATTCCACGCAGCAGGTCCATACCGCGCACGATCTGGGCGTCACGGCCGAAATACACGGCGGCGTCGATGGCTTCGAAAGGCTGCCAGCCGCGGTAGGGCGAGCGGTCCGGGTCACTCGCTGGCGGCCACGGAAAGTGTTGCGCACCAAGTCCCGCCGTGCGCAAACCGTCCAACAGGCGGTACAGGCCCTCGGTGCGGAAAACCACGGTGTCGTAACCGGGTACGACGATTTCGGTGCGCGGGCCGTCCCCGAAGAGGTCACACCGCTGCCATTCGCGGGTGATATCGGTTTCGGTCAATGGTTCCAGGCGAGCACTGAAGATGCGTTTGCCGAGGTTTTCGGCGGTGCGGTACTCCACGACGCATTCACGCGAGGCCTGCCAGTGCGCCGACAGCAGGCAGATGACGGCTTCACAGCGTTCGTTGGCGCGGACCAGGGCGTCCTTCCAGCGAATGCCCGTCGGGATGCCGGTCTCGCGGGTCAGGTCGAGGAATATATCCTCGGACAGACCCGGGTCCTGCTCGATCAGCCACTGCCGCAGTGCGATTGCCGCGGCATTGTCCTTACTCGAATGACTCAGGAAAATCCGTGTCACCGACTTGCCCCTCCCCTGCCACGCCTACTGTCGAGGCGTCTGTGCGCTGCGCTCGGCGTCGGCGAGCCAAGTGCCGGTTTCCTGCGAAATGACGCGCTCTACCCGTTCGGCCAACACCTGCCGACGATCATCGTCACCGTACGGTCCTGCGCCAGCGAGGTATAAGTGTTTCTGCTGTTTGAGGGATTCGGCGGTGGAGCGGTACCGCAGCCAGTTCGCGTGCCACTGGAACAGTTGCTCGGCTCCCTCGGCGACGACCACCACGGCGGCGAGACTCGCCGTCAGCAGCGCCGGTGCGGAGATGGCGGCAACGACCGGCACCGTGGCACCGACCAGCAACTGCACCACCTTCACCGTTGTGTAGGAACGCTTCGCGCGTTTGGCCTGGTTCCGGTACCAGGTGAGCTGATCGTTCAGCCGCGCCCCTACCGGATCGTCATCGCCGGGAGGCCCCACCGTTTGCATCGTATTCGCATCCACCACAGCACAACTCATAGCACGCGACTACGGCTTTTGCTGAATCGAGCTGCACGCGTGCGTTTTTCATGGTAGAACTTTTCACCGATGCGGTTCGCCGCAGGGAACACATTCTTTCGGGGGGATACGTCGGCTATGCAGCTATGTAATTCAGCTATTTCATTGCAGGGCACTATAACTCGGCACCGTCATGTCTTGGACCGGTGACCCGGTCTGGCTCGCGGACGTCTTACGTGCCGAGGGCCTACACGTAATCGAGCACGACGGATGGCGGGAACGAGGACACGGGGATTTCCGCGATATCCGCGGGGTGCTGTGCCATCACACCGGCGGTGGCAACCCGAATGATTGGCGGTACGTACGGGACGGCGAGCCGAAACTGCCCGGACCGCTCGCGCAGCTCGTCCTGGAGAAGGACGGCACCTATCGGGTGATCGCGGCGGGCGTGTGCTGGCATGCCGGGCGGGGCAGTTGGCCCGGGTGGCCTACCGATAACGCCAACTATCACGTCATCGGAATCGAAGCGGTGTCCCGTGGACGGGAGCCATTCGATTGGACGTCCCAGCAGATCGATGCCTATCAGCGTGGGACGGCGGCGATTCTGCGCCGAATCGGCCGGGATGCAGCCGATTGCGTGGCGCATCGCGAATACAGCAGCGAGGGAAAGATCGACCCCGCCGGACTCGATATGCACGAGTTTCGGCGGGCCGTACAAGGATTCATAGAAGGGGGCGCACCGATGAGTGCGGCGGAAGTCGAACAGATTCAGGAATTCATTACCGCGTTCTGCGGGCCGATCGGCAGCGATATCAAGGATGTTCGCGAGCAGCTGTGCGGGCACGGGCAGCGCGACGCCGGGCAATACGCGGGCTGGCCACAACTCGACGGTCTGACGCTGGTCGAGGCCATCGCCGACATTCGCACCCGCTTGGAGAAGCTCGAGCTGGGCGGTACCGCATGATCGACGTCCTCATTGTCGGCGGTACCTGGGCACCGCACGGACACCCCGTGACCGATGCCTTCGCCCACGCCCTCGACCCCGGCCGGTTCACCACCCGAATGGTGCCGTACCCAGCCGATTACGGGCGGCAGACCACTTTCGCCGACAGTCGTGCGGCGGGTGCCGCAGCCCTCGTCGACGCGGTGCACGGCACCGACAACCGGGTCATCCTCGCGGGCTACTCGCAGGGCGCGATCATCGCCGGCGACCTCGCCGCCGAGATCGGCCAGGGGCGCCGACCCGAGATGGAAGTGCTCGCCTGTGCGCTCATCGCCGACCCGCTACGCCCGGCGGGCAGGTTTCTCGATCCCGATCCGGGTGGTTACGGCATTGCCGGGGAACGGCACATCGATCGAATCCCCACGTATTGGTCCGCGGCGCCCGGTGATCCGATCACCGCGCTGCCGCCGGGTAATCCGTTGCGGTCCATTGCCGATCTGTCGCAGTACTTCACATTGACCGGACCGGAGGCGGTGCTGCGCTGGGGCCAGAGCCTGGTCGATGTCGCGATCCAGCGGCAAATGCAGGACTGGTGGTCACCGGAGAACTTCCAGAGCTGGGGTGGCGCAATCGCTTTCGCGCGCGGCTACCTGATCGATGGTCGCCACACCGACGACTACGTTCGGTTCGGGCATGCCGCGCGACTGGGCGAAGCGATCAATAGTGCGGTGACGGTCAGCGTATGACCCGAATGCGGCGCTAGCCGAGGCGGTGTTCTTCGACCGCGCTACTGACGCTCGTACCGTTGATGTCGAGATACAGCGCGCGCTCGGTGACCGACAGGGTTACGGTGTTGCGGCGGCCGATCGCGGCCACCGCGGCGTCGATGAAGTCGCGGTCGAAGCTGTAGAGCGGAATCGTTTCGGCGCGATGGATTTTCTTGCCCGGGAGTTGGGCCAGGACCTTGGCGGGGTCGCGGTGGGTGTAGATGGCGGTGCGGTCGGCGAGTTTGCTGCCACGGTGCACTCGGTCCGCGTCCGGAGCGCCGACCTCGATCCATGCGGTGATACGACCGGTGAGGTCGCGCACCAGCACCGCGGGCTCATCGGTGGACGACACTCCACCATCACTGAAGGTAATGCCGTCCTCGTATTCGAGGCAGTAGGCCAGCAACCGCGTCAGCATGAACTCGTCGTTCTCCGACGGGTGACGCGCCAACCGCAACTCCAGGTCCTGGTAGACGCCGCGGTCGATATCGGCCAGTTGGATGGCGAAGTTGTGCAGTGTTGCGCTGAGGGCCATAGGAGCAGGAGCTTAAGCGCAGTACCGCGGCGCCATACGTCTGGGTAGCCGTGCCGCCTCCCCGCGGGGCATTCACGCTGCGGTGATATCCGTTCACATATCGGGTTCGTCCCGGCGTGGTCTTGGACAGTCGTGCCGATTCCGTGTTGTCGTATCGCCATGACACAGAGCAGGAAAGGCCTGACATCGGCCCACCCGAGATTCGCTGTAGTGATGGCGGCGCTGCTGCCGTTGTTCGTCGCGTGCG
The DNA here is from genome assembly GCF_001613345.1 of Nocardia uniformis NBRC 13702. Lineage (GTDB taxonomy): Bacteria > Actinomycetota > Actinomycetes > Mycobacteriales > Mycobacteriaceae > Nocardia > Nocardia uniformis. The sequence goes on from NZ_BDCE01000040.1 coordinate 75,066, forward strand.
GGACCACCTCGACGGACCCGGCCCCCGCATCGTCCGCACCCGCGAACAGGGCGCCCGCGGACACCCGGTTGACCGATCTGGAGCGGCAGCATGACGCGCGCCTCGGGGTGTTCGCCATCGATACCGGCTCCGGCACGACCGTCGGCACCCGTCAGGACGAGCGATCCCCCATGCTGTCGACCTTCAAGACGCTCGCGTGCGCCGCACTGCTGCGCGCTCACCCGCTCAGCACCGGATACTTCGACCAGATCATCCATTTCACCGAGGCGGATGCCGCCGCGGCGGATTATTCGCCGGTCACCGGTAAACGTATCGACACCGGCATGTCGGTGCTCGAATTATGTGATGCGGCAATCACTTACAGCGATAACGCCGCGATCAATGAAGTCCTGAAGCTGCTGGGTGGACCGCAGGCCGTCACCGAATTCGCCCGGAGCATCGGCGACGAGGTCACGCGACTGGATCGCTGGGAACCGGAACTCAATACGGCGATGCCCGGCGATGAGCGGGACACCACCACTGCGGCGGCGATCGCGGGCGACTATCAGGCCCTGGTGCTCGGTGACGCATTGCCCGAGCCGGAGCGGCAGCAATTGACGGAATGGTTGCGCGCCAATACAACCGGTGACAGCCGTATCAGGGCGGGCCTGCCCGGCGACTGGCAGACCGGCGACAAGACCGGCACCAGCGGCCCGTACGGAACGGCCAATGACGTGGCGGTCACCTGGCCGGCGGACGGTACCGCGCCGATTGTGATCGCGGTGCTGTCCACCCACGCGACCGAGAGCGCCGACCCGGACGATGCCTTGATCGCGGAGGCTACGAAAGCTGTTGTCGCACAGCTGCGATAACAGCTAGGAGCCACCGGTTCAGCCGACAGCGGGCGCGCGGAAGGTGCGGCGGTAGGCGGACGGAGACGTGTGCATGGCGGCGTGGAAGTGGTGGCGGAAGGTGACCGGGGTGTCGAAGCCGACGGTCGCGGCGATCCGCTCGACGGGCATGTCGGTGGTCTCCAGCAGTGCCAGGCTGGCCTGGATCCGCTGGCCGATCAGCCAGCGGATCGGGCTGGTACCGGCGCAGCGGTTGAAGTGGCGCAGGTACGTCCTGGTCGACATGTGCGCCTTACTCGCCAGCAGGTCGACCGTGATCGGCTCGGCCAGGTGCCGCCGCGCCCAGGTCATACTGCTCGCCACCCGGTCATCGTCGGCATCCGCGACCACCGGCGCCTCGATGTACTGCGCCTGGCCGCCTTCCCGGTGTGGCTGGACCACCAGGCGGCGGGCGACCGCATTGGCGATGGCGGCCCCGAAGTCGGTGCGGACGATGTGCAGGCACAGATCGAGGCCGGCCGCGCAGCCGGCGCTGGTCAGTACGGCACCGTCGTCGACAAAGAGCGGACGCGGGTCGACCTCGATCGCCGGATAGCGCCGCCGCAGCTGGTCGGCATAGCGCCAATGGGTGGTGGCCCGCCGCCCGTCCAGCAGCCCCGCGGCCGCCAGGGCGAACGCGCCGGAGCAGATCGACACCACCCGGGAGCCTCGCTGGTGGGCCAGCCGCAGCGCCGCCACCAACTCCGGCGACGACTCGGCGGCCGGATCCGCGACGCTGGGCACGATCACGGTATCGGCGGCGGCCAGGTCGTCGAGACCGTGCGGTGACGACAGCGTGGCGCCACCGATCATCCGGACCGGCTGCCGATCCTCGGTGCAAATGGTCAGTTCGTACCAGTCCGCGTCGATATCGGGCCAGACCAACCCGAACACCTCGGTCACAATCCCGGTTTCGAAAGCGGTCATGCCGTCATAGGCCAGTACCGACACCGTCGGTCTCCGCATGCTGCTCATGGCCAAATCTTAGCGAAGAGTGTCGTTAGCGACACTCGTCGACGCTGCCCGAAACGAGCAGCATGGCCGTATGCACTTCACACTTCCCAGGTACCTGCGCACCCTGCGCGAAACATTCGCCGATTTCGTCTACGGCATCGATGCCGCCAATGCCATCAGGCACGGCCTGCAACCCTCGCCACGACGGACCGCTCGCAACACCCGCTAAGCGGTCGGCCGGTCGCCCGTTTCATCGACCGCGGCCGTCGAACAGCCGGGCGACTACGGCCGCCGCCATGGCGCGGTAGCCGGCGTCGCTCGGGTGTAGGTGGTCCCCACTGTCGAAGGCGGGGTTCAGCCTTCGAGGGTCGTTCGGTGCGGACATCACCATGTCGAGGTCGATGACCGCGTCGTACGCGCCCGCGGTGCGAATCCAGGTATTGACGGTCTGCCGAATCCGCTCCCCCTCCTCGCTGTAGTACGGCGACCCGTGAAACGGCAGCATCGTCGCACCGATGACCTCGACACCTGCGGCGCGGGACTGCCGAATGAGTTCGCGATAGCCATCGATGAGTCGGCCGGCGGACACCGTGGTGCGCGGTGCGCCGATAGGGTCCTCGGAGTCGCTCAGTCCGATGTCGTTGATACCCGCCAAGATGAGCACGGTGCCCACTCCGGGCTGCGTCAGCACATCACGATGAAGTCGGGACAGTGCGCTGTCGCCGAGTAGTGCCGAGTCGACGGTCACCCGGTTGCCGCTGATGCCCGCGTTCAGTACCGGGCGGGAAAGCCCCTGGGCCGCGAGCTGATCAGCGAGCAGGTCGGGATAGCGACTGTTCGTATCCGTACTCGATGCGTAGCCGTCGGTGATCGAATCACCGAACGCCACCACGGCGTCGCGCCGGGGCGTCATCGCAAACGCGTCGACACCGGACAGGTAGTACCAGGATCGGGACGTTTCGGTGAAGGCGTCCGCCACCGAATCCGCGCGACGGTCGCCGTCGGCGAGATAGCTGGTGGCGAGCGCCTGCGCGTGGTGGGTCGCCGGGCCGGTGGGATCGGCGAGATACAAGGTGACCGTGAGAGAGTCGAATGGTGCGATCGGCAATAGCACCGGGTCGGTGGCCGCCTCGGCTCCGGCCGCGATCCGAAAGCTCGATCCGAGTCCCATTGTCAAGGGCCGCACCGTATCCGGCACCACCGCTGCCCCACCCGCCGATCTGGCAATGGTCGCGCCCGCCACCTCCAACGGCCTGTCGCCGTAGACGTTCGACAAACGAACGCGGATCGCATCACCGCCCGCGCTGACCCGAATCACCTGACGGACAGTCTGATTCGTGAACCCTTGCGCCGCCCACCCGGTCGATTCAACCGTCGGGCGTTGCTGCGCGGAGACCCACACCGCTTGCCATTCGGCGAGGACGACACTCCTCGCGACACTGAGCGTCACGGCCA
>NZ_BDCE01000041.1 GCF_001613345.1 Nocardia uniformis NBRC 13702
ATTGGAACGCCGTACAGCGGCTCTTAGAGTCGGAGCAATCACACTCGGCGACAGACTGATTGGACAACGATGACCATCGAAATCGGCGTATTCCTACCGACCTCCACACCCGATCCGGAGCAGCCGATCCTCGGCGATATTCGCGCCAGCGCACGGCTCGCCGAGGACCTGGATCTCGGATCGATCTGGGCCACAGATCATCTCGTCGCGAGCGCACCGATCTTGGACAGCACTGTCGCGCTGGCGACAGCAGCGGCGGTCACCGACCGCATCCGGATCGGATACGGCGTCATGCTGTTGGCCCTGCGCCCGGCCGCGTGGGCGGCAAAGCAGATCAGCACGCTGCAGTATGTGTCCGGGGATCGGCTGCTGGTCGGCGTTGGTACCGGGAACCCGGCGCATGGCGACACCGGATGGCGCGCGGCCGACAGGTCATTCACCGAGCGTGGCCGCCGCACGGACGAGGCGCTGCGGCTGCTGCCCGATCTCGTCGCCGGGCGGACGACCACCGTGGCGGGCGGTCTCGAGGTGACGCTGGCTCCCGGCTCAACCGTGCCGCCCATCCTGGTGGCGGGCGACGGGAGTCGAGCGCGGAATCGTGCTGCCGCCCACGGTGACGGCTGGATCACCATTGCGCCCAGCCTCAACCAACTCACCACCGCCGCTGACGAATTGCGTGAACTCGCCACCCGATACGACCGGCCCACGCCCGCGATCACCGTTGTCGCACCGTCATTGTCGGCGGTTATCGAGCAGGCCGCCGAACAACTATCCGACCTCGCGGCGGTAGGCGTCGAGCGCGTCATCCTCGCCCCGAGCGGCCCGAACTGGGCGCAGAACTACGAGTTCGCTGCGAAGGTTCGCTCCGCACTGTGAGACCGGCCGTAGCCGAACCCGGCTCGACCGGACTGGACGCGGATCACCAATCCGAGCGTGAATTCCGGATCGCGCGCATGCCGTATCCGCGCGGGGAGCGAACCCCTGTGCGCGGCAGACCTCGAGCAGTCCCTGCACGCGCTCGATATCGCCGATGGCCGTAAGGTCGCGATCGGTGCCGATGAGCGGGTGGTGATCGCGTCGAGCTTCAGGATCCTGCTCATGCTGGAGTGCGGTCGGCAGGTCATGGCGGGCCAGATCGATCCCACCGAGCGGGTACTGGTGCGCGCCGCGGACCGGCTCGGCGGCTGGGGCACCGCGGGCTGTGCCGATGATGTCGAAATGTCGCTCCGCGATCTGTCGTACTTCGCCATGTCGGTCAGCGATAACAGCGCCGCAGATCTCTTACTCCACCGTATCGGCCGGGACACCCCCGTATTGCTAGCCACCGAACTCGGCCTCGAGCAGACCCGGGTCATCGGAGCTGGGCACCCGCCGCATCGATATCGACCTGGCCATGGCGCGCGCGGCTCGAATCGCCGTCGACGCCCTGCGACGGGACGTGCCCCGAAGACGTCAAGGCTCCTGGTTACCGCTAGTACATCAAACTCATTTGATGTATTTTCGGAGGTATGGCGATCGACCGGGTCCCGGTTCCACTGCTCATGCGGATGGCTTCGCACCCGCTGCGCTGGACGCTGCTGACCGAACTGGCCGCCAGCGATCGGCGGGTGCGGGAACTGGTCGCGACGGTGGGTGAGCCGCAGAACCTGGTCTCCTACCATTTGCGGCTGCTGCGCTCGGCCGGACTGGTTACGGTGCGGCGCAGTAATTTCGACGGTCGCGATAGCTATTACCACCTCGACCTCGCCCGCTGTGGCACGGCATTCGCCGAGGCCGCCTCGGCACTGCACCCGGCACTGACTCCCACCGCCGCACCACCCTACGGTATGCCCGGTGGTGCGGTGTTGTTTCTGTGCACCGGAAACAGCGCCCGTTCACCCATGGCGGCGGCGCTGCTGCGACACCGCAGTGGCGGCCGAGTCGAGGCGGCCAGTGCGGGCAGCCACCCCAAATCCGCGCTGCATCCGAATGCGGTGCGCGTCATGCGCGAGGACTACGACATCGACCTCAGCGGTCACCGCACGACACCGCTGTCCGCCGTCGTCGACCGCCGCTTCGATTACGTGATCACGCTGTGCGACAAAGTCCGTGAGGTCCCGCGCGATCACGGATCCGCCGAAACGGCGCACTGGAGCCTGCCCGATCCGGCGGCTTCCGGTGACAGCTACCCCGAGTTCCGCCGCATTGCGGCAGAACTCGATATCCGCAACCGGCAGCTATTGACGCTGCTCACACCCCTAACCACCGACAGGAGGAACGATCATGTCCAACAACGTAACTGAGGTGGCCACCGTCCGTTACCTCGTCGACGACGTCAGCGCCGCGATCGAGTTCTACACCGAACAGCTCGGCTTCACCCTCGGCCAGGACTTCAGCCCCGCTGTCGCCTTTGTGAGTCGCGGTCCGCTGCGCCTGCTACTGGCCGGGCCGAAGAGCTCCGCGGCCCGCCCCATGCCGGACGGGGAAATCCCGCAGCCCGGCGGCTGGAATCGCATTCACCTGATCGTCGACGATATCGCCGCGGAGATCGAGCGATTGCGCGCGGCGGGCGTGCCCTTCCGCAATGACATCGTCGAAGGCCCTGGCGGACAACAGATCCTGGTCATCGACCCGGCGGGCAACTTCGTCGAACTGTTCCAACCGGCCGAATAGGCCGAGGGGTCGGCGCTAGTTCGCGACCGGCTCCGCGGCGGCAACCATCGCGGTCCCGGTGAGCTCGACCGATCGAACTCGGTCGTCGATCCGGGTCGCGTGATGGGCGGTAATGAGCTCGTCGGCGTGAATACCGGCCGCGAAATCGTCCAGGTACGACCGGATTTCGGCCGGTGTGCCGACGGCGGTGTACTTCGTCATCGAGGCGAGTTGATGGCCGTTGGGGGAGGCGAGGAAGGCGTCGATCTCCGCATCGGAGAAGTCGGCGCTCGCCGGTCCGCGCGCGATCATGGCCCGGGCACGAGCACGGTAGGCAACCGCTTTTTGTTCGACAGCGTCGTCGTGGTCCTCGGCCGCGAAAACATTGACACCCGCCATGACATAGGGCTCGGCAAGCTGTTGCGACGGCTGGAAGGTGTCGCGATAGACAGCGACCGCCTCGTGCAGCGCGTCCGGCGCGAAATGCGACGCGAACGCGTAGGGCAGCCCCAGGTGCGCGGCGAGTTGGGCTCCGAACAGTGACGAACCCAGAATGTAGAGCGGCACAGCGGTTTCGGCGCGCGGCACCGCGTTCACGCCCGGCACCTGCGAATTTCCGGTCAGGTATCCCTGTAGTTCGAGTACATCGCGCGGGAAGGAATCCGCGGAAGCCGGATCACGGCGCAGCGCGTACATGGTCTTCTGATCGCTGCCCGGCGCCCGCCCCAGCCCGAGGTCGATTCGCCCGGGGTACAGGGTCTCCAGCGTGCCGAACTGTTCGGCGATCACCAGCGGCGAATGATTGGGCAGCATAATTCCGCCCGCACCGAGCCGAATGGTCTCGGTATGCGCCGCCACGTACCCGATGAGCACACTCGTGGCACTGGAGGCGATCGACTTCATATTGTGATGCTCCGCGTACCACACCCGCCGATAGCCACTGCGTTCCGCGGCGCGCGCCAACGCCACACTGTTATCGAAACTGTCGCGTGCGGTCTGTCCGCGCGCAATGGACGCCAAGTCGAGAATCGATAGAGCGGTGGGCATGCGGCGCTGCCTTTCGGTAATCGGAATACGCGATCGAGCCATCTGTACAAGGCACCGAGACGGCCGATTTATGCCGCAACCGACCGAACCACGCCATGACCCTCCGCACCCGGCCGCCCGACCTGCGGATTTGTCGGTTCGGCGGAGCCGGGGCGATGTAGTGCCGCGCGCCGGGCGCTATCACCGCGCCGCCGCGTTGCCGCCGGTCCTTTCCCACGCGACAACCAGGGTGGCCCGCATGGCGGGGTGATACCGGCAGTGCAGGGGGTAGGAACCCGGTGACGAGGGAGCGGTGAAGGTAACCGTTTCACCGCCGCGGACTTCGGTGTCGAAGAAGACGGAGAGCTCGGCGGTCACCGAATGTGCGACGTCATCCTTATTGCGGATGGTGATCGTCGCGCCCGGCTCCACGGTCGGCGGCATATCGAAGCGGTTACCGTGCACATTGATGAGGTCGCCGACCAATGGGGTACCGGTCGACTCGCCGTCGTTCGACGACGTGCACGCGCTGACGGCGAGTACTGCGGCCAGGCCGAACAGCAGGGTGACACGGCGGAGTAGGTGGAACGCGGTGAGCATCATGCTCTCCTCTCGACACGAAGACCCCCTCGACACCGGAGTACCCCGCCTGTCCATTGAAATTCCGGCGCGATGGGCTACCGCACCGTGATCCGCACCCGGTTGTCGTGGAAGACCGCCCCGCCGTCGTAATCCGCATCGCGTTCGGCAATGGTGGCGTTGACGGTGGCACCCTTGTTGAACTTCACCCAGCGGCCTTTGGTGGTGGCCGCGACGCCCGGGCGCACCCGATCGGAGACCTCGGCGACAGCTTCGAAGGATCCGCGCTCATTGGAGACAAGTACAGGTGTGCCATCCGCGAGATCGAGTGCAGTCGCGTCATCGGGGTGGATGGTGATGCGGGAATCACCGGCTCGGCGGCGCAATTCGGGATTGGCGCCGAAGGTGCTGTTGAGGAAGTAGTGGGAGGCCGCCGAGATCAGGACGAGGCCGTCGCCGGGGTCCGCGGGTGGGGTGTAGGACGGCAGTGGTTCGTGTCCGGCCCGCTCCGCCCGCTCGGAGACGAATTGCAGTTTGCCGGAGGGAACGGGCTGCGGATCGACCTTCAGGAATCCCTCCGACCGGAGACGGTCGAGGTCGTGGCCCTTCAGCAGTTGATTGGCGAGCTCCTCGTCGGAGTCGTACAGGGCCGGTTCGGTCAGGCCCATGTGGCGGGCGAGTCGGCGGAAGGTCTCGGTGGTGGACAGGCATTCGCCGGGCGGCGCGACAGCGGGGTCGTTCCACACCAGGTACAGATGGCCGTACCCGGCGAGGACATCGAGATGCTCGGGCTGCATGGTGGCGGGGAGCACGATATCGGCGTAGTCGACGGTATCGGTCGCAAAGTGCTCCATCACCACGGTGAACAGATCCTCGCGCGCGAGCCCCTCGATGACCCTCGCCTGATCCGGATTCGAGCCGACCGGATTGGCGGCAATGACGAACAGCGCCTTGACCGGCGGGTCATCGGTCGCCAAGAGCGCCTCGCCCATCCGCGTCATCGACAGGGTGCGCACCGGCTGCGGCAGCAGGTCCATCCGCAGCAGCTCCGCGTTGTCGAGACGGAAGTGTCCGCTGGTCGAATAGTGCAGTCCCCCACCGGGAATCGCCCAGTCACCGGTCACACCCGGCAGGCAGGCCAGCACCCGCAGCGCCATACCGCCACCGGCGTGCCGCTGCATACCCTGCGAGGCGCGAATCGCGGTGGGTCGGGTGCGGGCGATCCGCTCCCCCAGCGCGACAATCCGTTCGACCGGCAGCCCGGTGATCTCGGCGACCCGCTCCGGGGTGTATTCCGCTATGCGCTCGCGGAATTCGGGCCAGCCCACGGTGTGCTCGGCAAGGTATGCCAGATCCTCGGCACCCATCGACACAATGACATTGAGCAGCCCCAGCGCGAGCGCCGCATCGGTGCCGGGTAGCGGCGCGAGGTGTTCGTCGCAGCGATCGGAGGTCTTGGTGCGCACCGGATCGATCGAGACCGTATAGGCCCCGCTGTCCTGAATGAATTTCCACAGGTGATGGCCGGAGGTCATCGGATTGGTGCCCCACAGCAGAATCAGCCGCGACTTGGCGAAATCCTCCGGGTCCATCCCGCCCGAGGTGCCGAGGGTGTATTTCAGCCCCGCGTTACCCGCGATCGAGCAGATGGTCACCTTGTGCAGACTGGCCCCGAGCACATTGAAGAATCGCCGCCCGGCGTAGCCCTCCTGCCCCTGCAGGTATCCGAGGCTGCCGGTCCCGTGGAACGGCCAGATCGCCTCACCACCGTGCTCGGCAATAACCCCGGTCAGCCGCTGCGAGATCTCCTCGAGTGCCTCATCCCAGCTGATCCGCTCGAACCTGCCCTCACCCTTGCGCCCTACCCGCCGCATCGGATAGCGAATCCGCTCCGGCGAATCCACCTGCTCCAGATACCGATTCACCTTCACGCACAACGCGCCCCGGGTCACCGGATGCTCCTTGTTTCCCCGCAACCGCACCGCCACGCCATCGCGCACGGTCACCACCCACGAGCAGGCGTCCGGACAGTCGAGCGGGCACGCGCCGAGAACCTCCATGCTCACGATCGTATGGCCAGGTGCCGACATTCGAAGCGCCCCGACCACCTGCCCCGGTCGGTAGAGTGGCTGCTGAATTCTCCATCCGGCGATGTCCGAACGTGAGGAGAGTGTCAGCGAATGACCCAGCAGGCCGGCGCCGGGGGCGACACCTCGGCCGACAACCTCGACAGCAGCGGCGGCAAGACCATCGCACCGGAGCCCTATCGACTCGAGGCCGTATCCGGACCGCTCTCACCGGATGAGCTCGCGACAATGGACGCGTGGTGGCGAGCCGCCAACTATCTTTCCGTCGGCCAGATCTATCTGATGAGCAATCCGCTGCTGCGTGAACCGCTCCGGCCCGAACACATCAAACCGCGCCTGCTCGGCCATTTCGGCACCGTGCCGGGACTGAATTTGATCTGGGCGCACGCGAATCGGGCGATTCGAGAGCGCGACCTCAATGCGGTATTCGTGGCCGGACCGGGGCACGGCGGGCCGGGGCCGAATGCCTGCGGCTGGCTCGAAGGCACCTATTCCGAGCTCTACAGCGATATTCCGCAGGACGCGGAGGGTATGGGCGCGCTGTTCGCGCAGTTCTCCTTCCCCGGCGGTGTACCGAGCCACTGTGCGCCGGAGACTCCCGGTTCCTTCCACGAGGGCGGTGAACTGGGCTATTCGCTGCTGCACGCCTTCGGCGCGGCCCTCGACCATCCGGATCTCACCGTATTCTGCGTAATCGGCGACGGTGAAGCCGAAACCGGCCCCCTGGCGGGCAGCTGGCACGCCAATAAATTCCTCAGTCCGGCCCGCGACGGCGCGGTGATCCCGATTCTGGCCCTCAATGAATACAAGATCGCCAATCCCACCATCCTGGCCCGGATTCCCGAGGCGGAGCTGGCATCGCTGCTGCGCGGGTACGGCTACGAGCCGATCATGGTCACGGGTAAGGATCCCGCGACCGTGCATCAGGCCATGGCCGCCGCCACCGACGACTGCCTCGACCAGATCGCCCGGATCCAGCGGAGCGCACGCGACGGCGGCAATGGCACCCGGCCCACCTGGCCGATGATCGTGCTGCGCACCCCGAAGGGCTGGACCTGCCCGCCGATCGTGGACGGCAATCCGGTGGAGGGCACCTTCCGCGCCCACCAGGTGCCCCTGCCCGCCGCCCGCACCGACGACGCCCATCGCGAGGTGCTCGAACAGTGGCTGCGGTCCTACCGTCCCGACGAGCTGTTCGACGCGACCGGTCGGCCGGTGCCCGTGCTGCGCGAACAGGCACCGGTCGGCGACCGACGCATGAGCGCGAACCCGGTCACTAACGGCGGCAGCGCGATTCGCGATCTGCGCCTGCCCGACTGGCGCGATTGCGGGGTCGAGGTGCCCGCGCCGGGGCAGGTGAAGCATGAGGCCACCCGGGTACTCGGCGGCTGGCTGCGCGAGGTCACCCGCGACAACCCCGACAATTTCCTCACCTTCGCACCCGATGAACTGGCCAGCAATCGCCTCCAGGACATTCTCGAGGTCACCGGCCGCGACTGGCAGGCCGAAATCGGCGAATTCGATGTGGACCTCGACCGCGGCGGCCGGGTGATCGAGGTGCTCTCCGAGCATATGTGCCAGGGCCTGCTGGAGGGCTACCTGCTGACCGGCAGGCACGGCGTATTCACCTGCTACGAAGCGTTCATCCACATTGTCGACGCCATGTTCAACCAGCACGCCAAATGGCTCGACGCCAGTGCGAAGGTCTCCTGGCGGCGCCCCATCCCCAGCCTGAACTACCTACTGTCCTCCCATGTCTGGCGGCAGGACCACAATGGTTTCACCCATCAGGATCCCGGATTCCTCGATGTCGTGCTGAACAAGAGCCCCGAGGTCGTGCGGGTCTATCTGCCCCCGGACGCCAATACCCTGCTCTCGACCTACGACCACTGCCTACGTTCACGGCACTATGTGAATGTCGTTGTGGCGGGTAAACAACCGCAGGAATCGTGGCTGTCGGTTCCGGACGCGGCGGCCATACTGCGAGATCGGCTACCCGAGTTGAAGGTTCGCGTGGTCAATGTCGTCGACCTGATGCGGCTGCTCCCCGATACCGAACACCCGCACGGTTTGCCGGATAGCGAATTCGACACCCTCTTCACCCGCGACCGCCCGGTCATCTTCGCCTTCCACGGCTATCCCTGGTTGGTGCACCGGCTCACCTACCGCCGCACCAACCACAGCGAACTTCATGTCCGCGGATACAAGGAGAAAGGCACCACCACAACGCCTTTCGATATGGTCATGCTCAATGACCTGGACCGCTACCACCTGGTCATGGACGTCATCGACCGGGTGCCGACCCTGCGCGAGCGCGCCGCGGGCCTGCGGCAGGAAATGGTCGATGCCCGCTGGACCGCCCGCCTGTGGACCCGCGAACACGGTGCCGACATCCCGGCGGTCGCCGACTGGAGTTGGCCGGGCGACTGACGCCGTATCCCGCTCGAATCCGAGACATCGGTATCAGGCGATTTTCGGGGTGGCGCGCATCCCGACGTAGACACATGCGGTGCCGTCGCTCAGCGTCGAGAAGACGACAGGCATGTAGTCGTCATTGAAGGACGGTCCGGCACCACTGCCCGCGAATACCGCGGCGGTGACAGGAGCCAGCTCGACATCCAGGGCCGGAGAGATGCCCGCCATACCATCGACGAACTCGTACAGCAGCCGCCCCTCGGTGACGGTGAGTTTCACCCCTTCGCGGCGGTAGGTGCCGATCAGCGGCGTCCAGTCGACCACGGGCGGTTGTGCGGCCGGGCCGAACGGCTCGGGCATCCGCACCTCGGCCAACTCTGCCAGCAGTTCCCCGAACAGGTCGTTGTAGAGCTGCCGGGTGGACCCGCCATTGGTCAGCAGCGCGATCGCGACGCCTGCCCCGGGTACGACGCGCAAATAGGAGAACTGGCCGACAGCTGAACCATCGTGGCCGTAGCCAGGGGTGCCGTTCCAGTCGTACAGAGTCCAGCCCAGGCCCCAGCCGTCGGCGCTGATGGTCCACTTGTCGGGGCTGTCGACCGCACGCTGTTGCATCGCCGCGACGGTCTGCGGTGACAGGTTCTCCTCGCCGCCGCGAAGGTGCGTACGGGCGAACCGGGCGAGATCGCCCACGGTGGCCAGGACACGGGCAGCTGGAGCGGCAGCGCGGGATTGGAAGTCCCACACCGGCGCTGGCTCGGGATAGGCCCCCGCTCCGCCGAGGTGGCTCATTGCCACGCGAAAACGCAGTGCCTCCTCCGGCAGTGTCATGGTGTGTTCGAGGCCGAGCGGGGTCAAGACGCGCTCGCGCAGGGCCTGGTCCCAAGTCAGACCGGTGATCACTTCGGCAATGCGGCCCAGAATGATGTAGCCGCTGCCGCTGTAGGAGAGCCCGGAACCGTTGGGGCAGTCCAGCTTCAGGTCTGTGCAGGCCTCGACGTAGCGGGCAAGACAGTCGTCGCCACGGCCGCTGTCATAGTGGAAATCGCCACTGAGGCCGCTGGTATGGGTGAGCAGCTGTCTGACCGTGATCATCTTGCCGGCTTCGGCATCAGCGACGGCGAAGCCGGGCAGGATATCGGACACCGTGGCATCCAGATCGAGTTCACCGGTGTCGACCAACCGCATGATCAGGGTGGCCGTATAGATCTTGGCCACCGAGCCGAGCTGGAACACCGAATCGGCAGTCGCCTCCACCCCGGTACCCATATGCAGGACGCCCGAGGCGAATTCATGAATCTGATCGTCGACCACCAAGGCCAGGGCCGCACCCGGCACGTGGTGGGCGGCGCGCAGCTCATCGAGCCGCCCCTGCCAATGCTGCGAATCCAGGACTCGGCCTCGCGACTGCGCGACTCCCTCCTCGGCCTTCCGGTTACCGTTGGCATCCGCACTCAGGTTCTTCGTCATGTTCGTCGCCCTTTCCGCATTACCGCAGGTTGTCCTCCCTTTCGGAGGGCCCACGCTGGCCCTGGAAAAGACGATGCCGGTCACCGCTGACAACACGCTGACAGTGCGCTGACGAACAACACGGAAACACAAGCGACTCAACTATTTCCGGGTAGCGGTCGAATACCGACTTCGACTTGACACCCCTTGTTGGTACTCAACACCCCTTACACGGGGTGCCAAGCACCGAGACAGGGTGCGAAGTGAGCGGACGTATGTCGCGCGCGGGGGTGGGGGGTTCGGCGGATAGAGTTCGGGGTTATGCCTGATGCCGTAGCGGAGGTTGATGAGGTTTTGGCAGTGGAGGCCGGGCGGGCCGCGCGCAAGCGGGTGCAGCGGTCGGCGTTGGGGCGGTGGGAACCCGGGAATGACCGGGTCGATCCCATCGCGGTGCTGGAGCAGCAGGCTCGCACTCGGGTGCCGGAGTTGGTGCGGATTCGGTATGCGCGGATGGCGGCGGGGCGGTTTCCGTTCTATCGGGGCGCGCCCGCGATTATGGCGGCCGATTTGGCTGCTGGGCCGAATACCGGATTGACCGTGCAGTTGTGTGGGGATGCGCATCTGTCGAATTTCGGGCTGTTCGCCTCCCCGGAACGCGCGCTGGTATTCGATCTCAATGATTTCGACGAAACACTGCCGGGGCCGTTCGAATGGGATGTGAAGCGGCTCGCCGCCAGCATCGCCGTTGCCGCGCGAGCCAATGGGTGCGGCGACGCGGACGCCGTCGATACGGCCGCCGCCGCGGCCACCGCCTACCGGGAGGCCATGCATCGCCTCGCGGGTCTCGGTGAGACCGAGGTCTGGTACGAAATGGTCGACGCCGAGAAGGTTTCGGACCTGATCAGTCCGAAGGACCGCAAACTCACCGACAAGGTGCTGACCAAGGCGCGTTCCCGGACCAGCCTGCAAGCCCTCGACAAACTCACCGAACCCGGCCCCGACGGCACCCCGTGTATCCGACAGGACCCACCGCTCCTGCTGCCGGTTCCGGAACATCAACGGGCGGACCTCGATTCAGTCCTGTCCAACTATCGCAACAGCCTCCCGGAAGAACGCCGAGTCCTCCTGGACCGCTATCAGGTGCGCGACGTCGCCATGAAGGTTGTCGGTGTGGGCAGTGTGGGAACCCGCTGCTTCATCGTCCTGCTGACCGGCCGCACCACCGGCGATCCACTCTTCCTGCAAGTCAAGCAGGCCGAGGAATCGGTGCTCGCACAACACTTGCGCGCCAGCATATTCCGGCACCAGGGCCACCGCGTCGTGCACGGCCAACGCCTCACCCAGGCCGCCGCCGATATCTTCCTCGGCTGGGCCACCGGACCCGAAGGCAACTTCTTCTACTGGCGGCAGCTGCGGGATATGAAGGGCTCGGTCACCATCGAGGACATGTCGCGCACCCAACTCCGCCAATACGCGGCCCTGTGCGGGCATACGCTCGCGCGCGGGCACGCCCGCTCCGGTGACCGCGTCGCCATCGCCGCCTATCTCGGCACCGGCGACACCTTCGACCGCGCCATCGGCGAATTCGCCCTCGCCTATGCCGATCAGACCGAGATGGACTACGAAACTCTGCTGGCCGCCATAGATTCCGGCCGCATCGACGCGGCTACCGATCTTTGACGGTGCAGGCTACGCGGGGTGGGGAGATACCGCCTGCGCCATGATGGCGGTCCCCATCCAGCGGCGCAGATACCGCCGTAGCTCATCGTCACCACGCGGCGGATTACCCGGGGAGAGGAAGAACGACTGCATTGTGCGCAGCACGTATTCCACGAGCTCCCGCAGCGCCGCGTCGTCGTACCCGTAGCGCTCCCAGTCGACATCGAACCGCCTGATCATGGTCATACCGAAGGCTTGCGCCTCCTGCGACGTAATGCCGCCGGGATCGATGTTCGAATAGCTCGCCGAGAGCAGAATGCCCAGGTGCGGAGTTCGACGCACCTCGGTCAGCGTGTAGACCACGGCCTCGGTCATCGCTTCGGCCGGGTCTTCCATACCGCGGACCTGCTGTGTCAATCGATCGAGAAATCCGTCCACGGACGCGATCGCCGAGGCGCGCATCAGCGCATCCGCACTCGGGAAATACCGGTACACCGTCTGACGGATGACGCCGAGTGATTCCGCCACATCGGCGATGCTGATCTCCGAACCGGTTCGGCCGATCAATTCGACTGCGGCAGCCACGATTCGACGAGCAGCCTCGTCATCGTTATCCGGCGGACTGCCGCCCCATCCGCGTCTACGTGCCACGGCCCAACGTTATCAAGGGGTCTCCCGCCGCTGGTCGTGGGCATTCGGAACGAGCCCGTCGATTGTTATCATACACACTAGACGTCATGTGTATGTTGGCGTATATGTTGACTCGAAACACCCACGTGGCGCCACCAGCCCAGCCCGCGTACGAAAGATGAGGTATCGCCGACGATGACGGATCTGATTGTGCGGAAGTTGACTTTCGCGTTCGAGGATTACGCAGTGCCGTTCCTGTGGAACGAGCAGAACCCGGCCTTCTCGAGCATGGCCAACGCGGTGTCGTTCCTGGCCATCGGCTTCGAGAAAATGATCGTGAAGATGATCATGCAGGCCAAGCCGGTCATTACCGACGCCGCGATCGCCGAGGAGGCCGTCGCGTTCATGCGGCAGGAGGGGCAACACTCCACCGCGCACCGCGCGCACGTCAGGGGCCTGATCAAGGAGTATCCCGGACTCGAGGAAACCCTCGACGAAGTGATCGGCGAATTCGACCGGCTCACCCGCGACACCTCACTGGACTACCGGCTCGCCTACACCGCCGACCTCGAGGCGACCTTCACCTCGGTGTTCAAACTGATGCTCGACAATGAATCGGCGCTGTTCCGGCCCGGCGACGACCGGGTGGCATCGCTGTTCATCTGGCATTTCGTCGAGGAGGTCGAGCATCGCAGTTCCGCGCTCATGATCTTCGATTCCGTCGTCGGCAGCGATCTGTACCGCATGAAGATGGCCCCCTCGATCTTCAAACACGTCATGAAGGTCATCAGGATCGCCTGCGAAGGTTTCAACAAGCACGTCCCACTGGAAGCCCGGCAGGTCGACGCGATGGCCATGTTCGCGAGCTACCGCAATAAGCAGCACCTGCGCCGGTGGCTGCCGGGACTGCGGCCCGACAACAGCGGGCCGATGCTGCGCGCGTTCGACGAGCTACCGCTCGGCGAGCAGCTCATCGCATTGCGGGGCGTCATTCGCAGCCAGCTGCCGAAACACAATCCCGCCAATGAGCAGCTGCCCGCGCTCGCCGATGTGTGGTTCCGGCGCTATGAGGCGGGCTACGACGTGACGCGCTGGTACACCGCCGACAACCATGCCACCGCCGAGGTGAAGTGATGTCCGAACGCTGCACACCAACCTTCGAACAACTCGCGAGCGAACTCGGTTTCACCTGTCAGGAAGCCGGAGGTCTCTTCGAACTCCGCAACCCCGCGGCGCTGGAGAATTGGACCCTGCCGGTCCTCGAGCTCACCATCGTGGTCGGTTCGGTACTCGCCCTCATCCTCGCCATCGTGCGACTTCGCCGCAATGGTGATCCCACCAACCTGGTGCTCTGGTTCGGCGCGACCGCATACCTCTTCATTATCGAACCCCCGCTGTACTTCCCCGCGGCCTTCGGCATCGAAGAGCATGTGGACACGATGTTCGCGCACAATGTGTTCACCGTGGAATTCATGTGGGGCCGGCTCCCCCTCTACATCATCGCGATCTACCCGCTGATGGCCACGATCGCCTTCGAAATCGTCCGAATGCTGGGTGTTTTCCGAAAGTACGGCGTATTCCTGGGCGCGCTCTGTGTCGGCTTCGTGCACCACGCCTTCTACGAGATCTTCGACCATCTCGGCCCGCAATTGCGCTGGTGGGAGTGGTCGCTCGACAACCCGATCAATCAGCCCTTCTTCGATTCGGTCCCACTGCCGAGCGTGGTCGTCTTCGCCGCGCTGTGGCCGATGTCGCTGGCCTTCTGTGTCCAATGGTTCGTCGGCCGCCACGTCGACCAGGGCCAGCACTTCAATGGCCTCCAATTGCTCTGGCGCACAGTGGTAATCGGCCTGCTGGCTTCCTTGGGTACCTTCATCCTCCCGCTCCCCGCCACCGTCTTCGGCATGGGCAGCACCACGGTCCGGGCCGTCCTCTACGCGGCCGAACTGGTAATCATCTGCGTCGTCGCGATCCCGATCCTGATCCGCCAGTGGGCGTTGCTGCGCAAGGACACCTCGGACGCTCCCCACTACATAAACAACTTCGTCCGGATCTACAGCGCGATCTACCTGCTCGTCTTCGCGGTCCTCTGGGCCACTTCCCTCCCCGACTACTTCGACGCCGTAGACGGTTCGACTCCCAATGGCGATCCCATCGGGAATCTCTGGTTCGTACTGGCCTGCTTCGCCGTCGCGATCCCGTGTGTGATCGCGGTTTTCACCGTGTCGAGCAAGGGAAGTGCGGCGCCCGCCGTGACCGGCACCGGAGCAGCTGATCGACCGACGGAGCCCGCGGCCGACTCGGCGGTCTAGCGAGAGGTCGTCCACAGATCCATGAACGGCATTAGGCCCGGCGTTACGCCGGGCCTAATGCCATATTCGGGAACAGGATTGCCGAGCGTGGCGCTGCGGCCGCGTATCTCGTGTCTCAACCCATGATCGAAATCAACCGCGCCGGAGCGTGAGGATCGAGATGTCCGGGGGCGCGCCGACTCGGACCGGCGGACCCCACGCGCCGACACCGCGCGTGGTGTAGAGCCGCATATCTCCCACGCGATCGAGTCCGGCTACCGTGCCGTTGACCCGGCCCACGACATGGGTCAGCGGCCAGATCTGGCCGCCGTGGGTGTGGCCGGACACCTGCAGGTCGACGCCGTGGGCGGCCGAGTCGGGGGCCTGCCGGGGCTGGTGCGCGAGGAGCATGATGAATCGATCGGATCGGTGTCCGGCCATGGCCGCATCGAGATCGGGGCCATACGGGTCCGAGGCGGCATAGTCGTACACGCCCGCTATCGCCAAGGTCGCGCCGTTGATCTCGATCTCAGCGCGCTGGTTACGTAATGTCCGCAGTCCCAGCGTCTCCCAGTAGTCCATCCAGTCGGCGACGCCATCGACATAGCCCTCGTGGTTACCGGCCACCGCGAACGTGCCGTACTTCGACGTGAGCCCCGCGATCGGGGCGATATCCGGTCCGACGAGTTCGACCGAGCCGTCGATCAGGTCCCCGGGCAGCACTATGAGGTCGGGCCGCTGATCGTTGACCAGGTCGACGACCCGCTGAGTGAAGGCCGCACCACGCGCCGCGCCGACGTGAATATCGGCGACCACCGCGACGCGAATGCCATCGAGTTCGGCGGGCAGCTTCGGCGAACGCAATTCGACTGCCACCACCCGCGGATTGTCCGCCTCGTACACGCCGTAGGCGACCGTCCCGACGGCTGCCACGACCAGCACCGCCGACATGCCTTGAAGTAGTCGCGTGCGATGCGGGAACCTCGCGATCCGCGCGATCAGCAGCACCAGGCCGATCACGAGCAGGCCCAGCAGCAGGTAGAACATCGCGGCGGACCACGTCAGGCCGAGCCAGACGACCGGCCGGATCGGTTCCTGGGAATACGAGCTACCCGCGCCGAGCGCGACGACGATAGCGAGCCACAGGACCCCGAGGACCACCGCTCCAACCACTTTCGCGGGTCCGCGCACTCCCGTGGCCCGGATGAAACGCCAGTAGAGCAGCCAGTGAACCAGGGCGAACACCACACCGCCGATGACTATTCGCAGCACAAGCCGCCCTTTCGATACACATACGCCGACGTCGACAATGGCCTGCGCGCCAGCAACTTCCACGCCGTAACCCGCGGATGAACCCAGTCGCCAAGCGTAGTTCGGTCACCGTGCTCGGTGTCAGCCGGACTTCCGATCAGTAGAGACAACAGGTACCACCGATGAGCCACGGGGCGATTCCTCCGGTCCGGAAACTTCGAAATACACTCCTGGCCAGTGCTTTCACCGCGAGTTGACGGCATGAACGGTGGTCGGCCTGGTCGCGGGAGCAACCGACGTGCCGGGCTATACGTCGACATTGGACGACGTCGCATGGTGTCGCGCCTCTCAGACATGGCGGAACGAGCAGTCGGCTGATGTGCTTGCGTGATGCCGAATACGAACGATTGGAAGACAGCTACCAGCGACTCGGAGCTTGCGGTCGACGACGGGGGGTGCCGATCATGAACGCGATGGGCTCGCAGCCGGTGCCTACCCGGCAAGACAGTCGGATGGGAACGCCGGACCGTTGGCTGACGTCGGCCGCCGCGGTCGCCACGGCGATCAATGCCGGAGTGTTCTTCGACTTCTCCTTCGTCGTTATGCCGGGCCTGCGTGAACTGCCTGCCGCGCAGGGCATTTCCGCCATGCAGGCCTTCAACCGCAGCGCGGTCACCCCACCGCTCATGCTGATGATGTATGTCACCGCCGTGCTGTGCGTCGTCCTCATTGTTCGGGCGCTCATGCGACGGACGAGTCCGTTCGTGCCGTGGATTCTCGCCGCGGCCATCGCGTTCCTGCTCGCCTCGGTCGCGATCACGGGGGCGGGCAACGTTCCTCTCA
This sequence comes from Nocardia uniformis NBRC 13702, assembly GCF_001613345.1. Classification (GTDB taxonomy): domain Bacteria; phylum Actinomycetota; class Actinomycetes; order Mycobacteriales; family Mycobacteriaceae; genus Nocardia; species Nocardia uniformis. The sequence goes on from NZ_BDCE01000041.1 coordinate 16,862, forward strand.
GCGCGTCGATAGATGCGCTCGACCCGGCGGCGACGGAATCGGCGGCGCGATGGGACGAGTTGTTCGCCCAGTGGGTCCGGTGGAACCACGTCCGCGTGCTGACCTCGATCGCGGCTGCCGTGGGGTTCGTCATCGCGCTGCGCCCGCCGCGGCGAACCGCCTGAGTCGCTTCGTGGTCGAAGATCCTCCCCCGCTACGCCCACGACCAAGCCCAGATCTGGCCCGACGCGCGCATTCATTTCCTGCCCCGGACTCGGTCACTGGCCGTTCGCCGACGATCCCGAGGCCGTCGGCGACCACCTCATTCCCTTTCTCCGCCGACAACATCGACAGCTGCTCAGCTGAACTGGGCTACGTGAAGCGCCAATGGGTGGCACCATGCGGTTCGACCAGCGCAACCCCGGTCGCGGTGTGGATTGTGACGCGGTAGAGATACCAGGGCCCCGGTCCCGCGCTCTGCGCGCTGTACGGGGCATTGATCGCATCACCGGATCGTTCTGCGGGCCAACCGAACTGCCGGTACAGGGCGGTTACGGCGTCGATCTCGCCGGTGTCGGTGGTGCGGTGGGCATGACCTTCGAAGACGACATCGACATCCGGGAAGCGGAAGGAGAGCGTGCAGGCGGGGTTGGCAGCCAGATTGCGAGACTTACGTGTGGCGGGACCGCTGGTGACGTAGAGAAAACCGTTGTGGGCCATCGCGCCGATTCCGGTGGAATGGGGACGGCCATCGGAGCCGACCGTCCCCAGGAACTGTGGCGTTTCGGGAAGGCCGATCCCGATCTCGACGGCCTTCCGCACTCGGCTCCACGGCAACTCGGCATCACCGTAGATATTGAGGTCCTTGGCTCCAATAGGATCGGGCAGCATACTTCCTCCTCGGATCGTGGTGATACCGGTGGAGACTCCGCGCGACGGCGAAATTCATCGCTCGGAACCGCGGGGAGCGCGCTATGCGGTCAGTCCTCGCCGAATCAATAGCGGCTCGATCTCGGGTGCGCGTCCCCGGAAGGATTCGAAGGCCTCGAGTGGGTCCACCGAACCGCCGCGGGCGAGCAGTTCGCGGCGGAACGCTTCCCCCTTGTCGCGGATCGGTGCGGCACTGTCGGAGAACCACTGCACGGTGTCGGCGTCCAGCACTTCGCTCCAGATATAGGAGTAGTAGCCCGCCGCGTACCCGCCCGCGAAGATGTGGGCGAAATAACCGGTTCGGTAGCGCGGTGGGATCGCTGCCAGTGCGAGGCCCGCCTTGCTGAGTGCGTCCGCCTCGAACTCCTCGGCGTCCACGTCCGCGGTCGCCTCAGCCCCGGGGATGCGGTGCCAGGCCCAGTCCAGCAGCGCGGCGGCGAGGTACTCGACGGTACGGAAGCCCTCGCCGAAACGTTCGGCCGCGGCCAGGCGCTCGACCAGTGCGGCCGGGATCTGCTCGCCGGTGTCGATGTGCTTGGCGTAGTTGGCCAGGATCTCGGGCCGGGCCATCCACATCTCGTTCACCTGTGACGGGAATTCGACGAAGTCGCGGGGCACCTCGGTGCCCGCGAAGAACGGGTAGGTCACGTCGGAGAACAGCCCGTGCAGCGCATGCCCGAACTCGTGGAACAGCGTCCGGACGTTATCCCAGGTGAGCAGTGCCGGTTCACCTTCGGGCGGCTTCACGATATTGAGGTTGTTGACCACCACCGGCCGCTGCCCCAATAGCCGTGATTGGCTGACCAATTCGTTCATCCAGGCCCCGCCGCGCTTCGAGGGCCGGGTGAAGAAGTCGCCGAGGAACAGTCCCAGCGCAGCGCCGTCGGCATCGAATACCTCGAAAACCCGCACCTCGGGGTGGTATCCGATCAGATCGTCGCGCTCACGGACGGTGATTCCGTAGACCTGCCCGGCAGCGAAGAACACCCCGTCCCACAGCACCCGCTCGAGCTCGAGGTAGGGCCGCAGCGCCTCGGCATCCACCGAGAACCGTTCGGCCCGGACCCTTTCCGACCAGAACTGCCAATCCCAGGATCGAAGTTCGGCCGTGCCGGTCGCGTCCGCTCGCATTGCCACCGCGAGTTCGTCGGCCTCGCGCTCCGCATTGGCCACCGCGGGCGCGACCAGCCGCCCGAGCATCTCCTCCACCGCCGGTGCGGTTTTCGCGGTCTGGTCCTCGACGGCATACGACGCATGGTCCGGATAGCCGAGCAATGCCGCTCGTTCCGCGCGCAGCGCCGCGATCCGGGCGGCGAGCGGTCCATTGCGCCCCGTGTCACCGAATCCGCGCCCCAGCGACACCGCCAGCATCCGCCGCCGCACCTCCCGGTCGGCCAATTCGGCGAGCACGGGCTGATTCGAGACGTTCTGCAGGCTCAACGCCCACTTGCCGTCGTGCCCGAGCGACCGCGCGTTCTCGGCCGCGGCGGCCACCGCCGCCGCCGCGAGCCCCGCCACCTCCTCGGCACTGTCGAGCACCAGCGTGGCCGCATTGGTCGCCGCCAGATTGTTCTGCCCGAATTCCGTTGCCGCCGACGCCAATTGGGCATTCAGCTCCCGCAACCGCTCCTGCTGTGCGGCATCGAGTCGCGCACCGGCCCGAACGAACCGAAGGTAGTACTGCTCCAGCAGCCGCGCCTGCTCGCCCTCGAGGCCGAGGTCCGCGCGCCGCTCGTACAGTGATTCGACCCGTCCGAAGAGTTCGGGATCGAGATGGATGGCATCGCGATGCGCGGCGAGCCGCGGGGAGATCTCCGCCTCGATCGCTTCGGTGCGCGCATTGGAGTCCGACCCGGCGATATTGAAGAAAACGTTCGACACCCGGGTCAACAACGCACCCGAGGACTCCAGCGCCACAATCGTATTGCCGAATGTCGGCGGCTCCTCGCTCGCGGTGATGGCGGCGATCTCACCCAACTGTTCCACCATCCCGCGCTCGAACGCGGGCAGGTAGTGCTCATCGCCGATCTCCGCGAATGCCGGGAGTTCATACGGCAGCGTGCTGCGCTCGAAGAACGGGTTGCTCGTCATCCCCACACCTTATGCGGGGGCGGAAATACCGTGGCACAGCGATCGTTCACCACGCAAAATATGGCGATGCCAACCTTCGCGGATTTCGATCGTCGCCACTACCGCACCGTGGATGTCGCCACCGGCTACGACGGCTGGGCGCCGAGCTACGACCACAGCGTCCTGGACGAGATGGATCTGGCACTGCTGGAGCGGCTGCGGCAGCCACGGTGGGACCGCCGACACCGCGCCTCGGACCTCGGTTGCGGAACCGGCCGCACCGCGGCCTGGCTGCGCCGCCACGGCATCACCCACATCGACGGCGTCGACCTCAGCGCGGGCATGCTGTCGCAGGCCCGCGAGCGCGGCAATCACACCACCCTCACCCACGGCGATGTCCGCGAGACCGGATTACCCACTGGTGCATACGATCTGGTGATCGCCTCGCTCATCGACGAGCACCTGCCCGACCTGGCACCGCTCTACACCGAGGCGCGTCGGCTCGCCGCCGACGACGGCGTCTTCGTCCTGGTCAGCTATCACCCGCAGTTCATGATGGTGACCGGCATGCCCACCCATTACACCAGCCCGTCCGGGGAGCCGCTCGCCATCAGCACCCACCTGCACAGCGTCAGCGATCACATCACCGCCGGATTGGCCGCCGGGTGGCAGCTCGCCGAACTGGCGGAGGCCCCGATCGACGACACCTGGATCGCCGCCAAACCCAAATGGGCCGACCTGCGCGGACACCCGTTCACCATGGCCTCGGTCTGGACGACACACCCGTCGACCCCGCCCTACTGAGCGGGAGCGCGTCTCATCACCCGCCGAAGAGCAGGTACAGGCCCGTGAAGGTGAAGCCGACCATCACCAGCATGAGGGCGAGCTGTCCGGTGGCGCGCTGCGCGGGTGGCAGTAGCCGCAGGCAGCGGTCGTGGGCGGCGGTGACGCCGAGTATGTGGCCGATGAGGACGGCGAGCACCTTCAGGGTGGCAAGTACGGCCGGGTGGGTCGAGAGCACGTAGGTGACGTCGTGGTCGGCGAGGCCGCCGATATTCCAGCCGCGCCGCAACGGGTCCGCGAGCAGCCACAGGGTGGCCTGGCCCTGTTCGACCAGGAGGGTGAGGTAGTGGGCGATAAGGTAGCCCGCGATGATCGGGGTGATGCTGTGGGCCAGCAGACCCGGCAGTTGGGCGCGCGCGGTGCGGTCGAGGCCGCCGGTGGCGCGGACGGCGACGGTGAACACCGTGGCCACTATCGCGATGACGGCCAACAGACCCAGCGTGCGAATCACGGTGGCGTCGAAACTCGCACCGCCGCTGCGGGAGTCGACGAAGTCGCGCCACCCGGGCAGTGCCGTGATGCTGTCGAAGGCGGTGGAGCCGAGCAGGGTCGCCGCCAGCGCCACCGATCCGGGCAGGACGGGGCTGGCGGCCAGATTGTGCAGCGGGGTCCGCAATACCGGTGCGCCGGAGGGGTCGCGGCCGAAGGGGCTGAGCCGCGCCAGCAGGCTGCTGTACACCTCGAATGGGTCGGCCCGCTCGGCCCACACCGTACCGAACAGCACCAGCCCCGCCGCGGTGACCACCACGTACCCGAGCAGCCACCATCCGACAGCGGTGACCGAATCGGGTTGTGGCGCAGCCAGTTCCAGCCACACGAAGGCGAACAGCCCGAGCACCGCCGGTCGGCAGCCCCACGATGACGGGTACGTGTAGAAATCGGCAGATCGTCCGCGCCGCCCAGGCCGTGCGCCAGTATCGGACTCACGGGCGGATCAGCAGGGTGGTCACCGTTTTCCCGGCATCGTGCAGTTCGATATCGACGCTACCGGGAACAGTGACGGTGAACCGGAACTTCTGCCCCGCCCGGCGTTCGACGGGGAATGTATGCGCCGGGTCGGAGTGCACATGCAGCTCATCGGATGCGTCACTGTCGACGCGAACGACGATCGGCTGGTTCACCTTGGCTTCGGTCCGCTCGTTCGTGGGAGTCACGGTCCCCGAGTCGATTCGGACCTCGATCGTCACGGCATCGGCGGCCGAGGCAGAATCGCCGCCCGTCGGATCAGACGTGGTGTCCGAGCAGCCGGATACCAGCGCCGACCAGGCAACGATCACAGCCAGGGCGCAGTGTCGGAGTACACGGCTCATCGGTTGTCCTCTCGAGTCGGCCGCTCGGAGCCTTCGTCATCTTCCACGCAACGGTCGCGAACGGCGATGAGCACGACCACCGTGACCACCGCGATCGCGGGTACGAAAGCTGGAATCGCCAGCAGGACAGGGTGATCGGCGAGTACATCTATTCCGTCTTCGTATCTCATCGACGCTCCACTCGCTCCGTTCCGGGATGAGCGGTGCGCCGGTAGGCGAGACTGATCCGGGCCGCACCCCACGACAGCGCCGCGATCAGCACCAGCGAGCAGAGCAGCACCACCAGCGCGGCGGTCGTCATCAGCCACGCCGGATGATCGAACGATCGCTCCCGTTGCAGCACGGTGATTTCGGCGACGAACGGCCGGGTGAGTTCGTTCGGGGCGGGCACCGCCTCGGCGTCGATACCGGGATCGTGCGGCATATAGATCGGTACCGCGGTCAGCACGCGGCCGTCGTGCACGCGCAGCACCGTCTTCCAAGTACCGTATGCGGGAACCGGTTTGGTGCTGACATACTGCCCGGGACCGACGCGTTCGAGCCGGTCGACCACCAGTCCGCGACCCGGACTATCCGATCCGCGCCCGCCCTGCCAGCCGAGAATCTGCACCCACTCCGGGTTATCACCGATCAGGTCCGCAGGGGTGACCACCACCTCGGCGGTCACCATTCGACCACCGTTCACCGGTTCGGCATCACTCAATCGGACTGTGGCCGAGGCACCCTCGGGAACATCGACTCTCAGACCGTTGGCCGTGGCGGCGGCCGCGATCACTACCGCGACAACGACCAGTCCACGCCGAATCGTGGGTCGCGGCAGCTGTTCACCGCACAGCACCATGGCGAGCAGAGCGCCTACCACGCCCCCGGCGATTCCCACCGGCACCGCCATTGCCAACGCTTCCGGCCACATCGACGTAGGCCAGGGATTGATGTACATGCCCCGCACCCACAGCGATTCCAGCCACAGCCCGACCGTGGCGGCGACCAGACCGGTCAGCGCACCCCACCACACCGGTTTACGGATCAGCGGCAGCAGCGCCATCAACTCCACCACCACCGCGATACCGAGATAGAGCGGGAATACGTTGGACGGTGCGCCGAGTATCGGTCCGACCAGTACCGCGACGACTCCCCGAACCAAGAACGCGAAGGCCACCACCACCAGTGTGCTGAGGCGTCCCAGGGTATATCGCGCCGCGATCAACGCGATGGTTCCCGCGACCGTGATCAACATCGGGTGGAAGACGAGCCGGAACTGTTGCACACCGAAGTCGAATTCGACCGGGAATACCGATAGTCCGATCAGTAGGCCACCGAAGGCGAAGCTGCGCAGCACCCACAGCAGCGGACCGTCGGTGCGCTCGGGATCGGGTTTATGCAGTCGCCCTTCGAATTCCAGGAGCAATACCGCGACCAGCGATAGCCCGGCACCGCCGATGAGCATGAGATGCGTCGGCCCCCACAGGGTTACATCCTGCCCGAAGAGTCGATGCCACACGTCGTCGAGTGGAAATCCGATGAGTGCGTACAGACCCGCCCCCGCCATTAGCACCCCACCGACCGGCGCGTACCAATTGCGGGTGATTCGAATAGCGGCCGGACCGGGTTTCTCATCCAGCGGCAGGATAATGGCCAGCATGCCCGCGATGAACAGGAAGAACAGCCCGACCAGAATGAAGTAGTGCGCGGGGTTGGCCAGCGGCCCCTCATCGCGCCCGTCGGCGATATGCAGACTCACATCCCAGATGAACCCGAGCAGCGCCGTCAGGATTGTCGTAATGAACAGCGCGATCGGCAGTGCGACCCACCCGGGCCGATTACTCATCTGCCCCAATCGGTCCGCCGCCGACTTCAGCCAGTTGATGCGGCGGGTGCGATGCAGATACGCCACCCAGCACAATCCGGCGGCAATCAGCATTGCGGCGCCGGTCAGAATGATGACTTGATCCAACGCGGCTCCGCCGCCCTCCGTCCCCTGCGCCAATACCCTCATCATGGATCGCTCTTTCCTGTAACTCGACGTCTCTCCTACGGGCTAATGCCCATGTAGCGCGTCGGTATGCAGGTGATCATGGGAAGGATCTCGACCCTCCTGTCTCGACCGAGGGCGGAGGGCGGTGTGGCGGCGAGAGGGCGGTGTGCCCTGATCCGCGGCATCACCGCGAATCAGGGTGTCGTCACCGCCCGATTACGACGGCGAACCTGGGGTGAAGACGCCGAAGTTGTTCCCGGAGGTATCGGCGAGGTGGGCGAATACCAGCCCGTCCTTGCTGGTTTTCGGCGGCGCCAGCACCTTCGCGCCCAGCCGCTCCGCCTCCGCGACCGTGGCCGCTACATCCTGGACGAGCACGAAGAAGGTCGCGTGATTGGCGGCGTCGGGGGTGTGGGCGATGCCGCCAGCGGGAACCTCATTGCCCCGATAGCTGATCAAGTCGTAGCCTTCGGTATTCGGGTCCGGAGCGAAGGACCAGCCGAACAACTCGCCGTAGAACTTCTCGACCTGCTCCGGCTTATCGCTGCCGACCTGGAACCAGGACACCGTGTTGTAGGCAGGCATGGTCATTGCGTTCTCCTCCGGTAAGTGGGTTGATGCCTTGCTCGATCACGATCTCCCGCGCGAGCGACAACCCCCTGTCGGTGTTTCCGGAGGGAATTCCTGAGTCAGATACCTCTGGTCCGACACCGATCTCACAGACCGACGAGGCGCAGCCGGAGGCGGCGACCGTCAGCGTCGGAGATATGGCCGTCCACTGTGCGGTCCACGATGGGGAGATCGGTCATGGTCGCGGTCCGGATGCGGTCCAGGCGGAAGCAGCGGGACTCCCCGCGCAGGTGACACCACGCGACGATGTACCACCCGTTCGGTCCGTCGAGCAAGGCCATCGGCTCGACCTCCCGTTCGCTGGTCGCGCCGAAACGATCCAGATAACCGATCCGTACCGCTCGTCCGGCCTCGATCGCTCGCTCGATGATCGATGGAATCTCCGGAACCTGTTGCTGCTCAGGGGGATCCAGTAACCGCACCCGTGCGGCCAGGTCACGTGTCGCGATGGCATTGCGTTCCGAGATCGCCGCCATCATCTTGCGCAGGGCACTGCGCCCCGCCGCCTCGAATGGGGCGCCTCGGCTCCGCTCCAACGCCACCGCGAGGGCGACGATTTCCGACGGAGTGAAATTCAATGGCGGCAACGACATGGTCTTGTCCAGGGCATAGCCGCCCCGCCGACCCACATCCGCGTAGATCGGAATGCCCGCCTGCTGCAATGCCCCGATATCGCGCTCGATGGTGCGCACACTCACCTCATATCGTTGGGCGAGCTCACGGGCCGTGCGCAGGCGCGGCGATACGGCCCGCAGGTCCTCGACAAGCGCGTACAGCCGATCCGTCCGGTTCACGGCGCGAGAATATCGCCGAGCACCGACAGTCGAGAGCGCATCCGGTCGGGCGGATGCGCTCTCGACTCGACGATCAGCCCCGCTTCCAGGCACCCGTCGTGCACACTTCGAGGGGGCGGCGCTCACATGCCGCGCTTCCCGGTCGAATCCGATCGCGGCGGACCGGGTGCCGATGGGAACCGGAATCCTTTGGCGGTCGAATGCTCTGCCACCCGACGGCCCACCTTGCCGGTTCCGGGCGGTGACGAAAACGGACTGGGGTGCGGTCTGCCGCGTAAGGATCGACGAACCATGGGTGCGGGGCTCAGTTCCCTACTTCAGCGTCTCGCCTCCCACCCTGCCGCCTCAGGCGCGATCGAGCCCGAGTCGGACACCGCCCCAACTGATTCCAGTGTCCGATTCGGCAGGTGCAGTCGCGGCCACTGCCGGATATCCCGTTGCAACTGTCGATCGTGCGTCGCCACGACCACCGCCGCGGCGGTGGCTTGCAACGCCTCGGTGAGTTCGTCCACCAGGCTGATGGACAGGTGGTTGGTCGGCTCATCGAGCAGTAGCAGGTGTGGTCGTGCGGCCAGGGCGCAGGCCAGGTCCAGGCGCCGCTGCTGACCCATGGACAGCTCGCCCAGGCGTTTATTCGCATCTTCGGCCGCGAGCAGTCCCAGCTCGCCGAGTCCGATCACCTCGTTCTCCGCGAGCACACCCTCCGACACCAGCCGCGCGGTGTGCGCGGCGAATACTTCGCGGGCCCGGCGCTGCGGCTGCCGCGCCGATTCCTGCCGCAGCAGTTGGATGCGCGCCCGACGGGCCCGATGCACCCCACCGCCGGTGGGTTCCAGCGTTCCGGTCAGGACCTCCAACAGCGTCGACTTACCGGCACCATTCGACCCGGTGATCACCAGCCGGTCACCGGAATCGATTACCAGGTCCACCGGCTCACTCAGCCGCTGTGCCACGGTCATCTCCTCGACCCGGACCAGTGTCACGCCGGGGCGAGCAGGCATGGCGGGCATGGCGAATCGCCGCGGCGGGGGTGGTCCGGGGACGCTGTGCCGGTCGAGGGCGTCCTGACGGCGATGTACGGCGCGGGTGAGCGCTCCGGCGCGGGTGGCGCGCTGATGTTTGCCGGTCCCCTTATCCGGCCGCCAGCCCGAGACCAGGCGGTCCTGTGCCACGGACAGATCCTCGGCGAGCCGTTCCGCCTCCGTACGCTGCTGCCGGTACTCCTGCTCCCAATGCTCCCGCTCGGCAATTCGACCCTGCCGATACCCGGCGTAACCACCGCCGTAGACGCGCGGGCGGCCGTCGCGGGTCGGATCGAGATCGATGATCGTCTCCGCCACATCGGCGAGCAGCGCCCGGTCGTGGCTGACCAACGCCACCCCACCGGCGAAACCACGCAGCTGCGCGGTCAGGAAAGCCAGTGCGGCCCGATCGAGGTGGTTCGTCGGCTCATCGAGGAGCAGGAAATCGTCTCCGGCCCCGAGCAATACGGCGAGCCGCACCCGATAGCGCTGTCCCACAGACAGAGTCGCGAGCCGACGCTCCCGATCGCTGATCGCGCCGAGCCCCTCGAGCGCCATATCCACCCGCCGATCGGCATCCCAGGCGTCGAGCAGCTGAACCAGATCCAGTGCGGCACTGTATTCCTCGTCCGCACCGGGCCGCTGGTCGGTGAGCGCCGCCGCGGCCGCGTCGAGTCGAGTCAGTGCCGCGCGCGCCGCGGCGAGCTGCTCGTCGATGACATCGCCAATGGTGCGCTCGTCGTGGTCGGGCATCTCCTGGGTGGCGAGGGCGAGCGTGCCGACCCGATGCACCGTTCCGGCTTCGGGGGTGAGCATCCCCGCGAGCACATGCAGCAGTGTCGATTTACCGCGACCGTTCTCGCCGACAATCCCGCACCGCGATCGCGCCGACAGTTTCATATCCACACCGTCGAGTACGAGTTGGCCGCCGCGCTCCACGCGCACGCCCGAACAGGTCAGTTGCGCCCGCTCACCGGCAGGCTGAATCCAGATGGTCATGTTCTTCCTCCAGGCACAGCACACCCACGTCGATACGAAGAATCGGTAAGGGTGGTGTGCCCTGATCTGATGCGTCACGCGCTCGATAGCGCGTCAGGACGTTATGGAAGAGTCCCGCGCACTCGCCGCGGCGGCGCGGGACCCAACAGAATCAGAGGTAGAACTGGAAGCTCATGAGGTCCACGGTAACAAGCCTCCCGGTGACCGGCCAGCGAATATTCCCGTGCCCGCCGTCACCGTCGGCACAATCACCGCTAGCTCCCCTTGCGTGCCACGAAATAGCTGTTGAACGGGTCGGCCTCGACGTGCTGAACATCGGTCTCGGTGAATCCGGCATCGCGGAGCATGGACTGGGCCAGCTGCTCACCCCACACGGTGCCGAGGCCGTCACCGCCCAGTCCGAGCGACACCGACATGCAGTGCAGGGTGGACACGGTGTACAGGAACGAACCGAAGGGGTGTTCCCGATTGTCCTCCAGATGGCTGGATGCCTGGATATCCACCATGAGGAAGACACCGTGCTTGCGCAGTCCGCGTGCGATCGCGGACAGCACCTGCGCCGGATGCGCTTGGTCATGGATAGCGTCGAAGGCGGTAATCAGGTCATATGCCTCGGACGCGGCGAGTTCCGCGACGTCCTGGACCACGAAGTTCACATTGGTCAGACCGAGCTGCTTCGCCTCCGTACGAGCCGCCTCGAGTGCTTCCGCCGAGAAGTCGTAGCCGGTGAACCGGCTGGCCGGATACGCCGCCGCCATGACATTGATGGCATGTCCACGGCCGCAACCGATATCGGCGACATCGATGCCCGCACGCAGCCGGTCGGGCAGTCCGGGCACCATCGGCACAATGACATCGACGAGCGCGGAATCGGATACCGCCGCGCTCTCCTCGGCCATGTAGTCGTGGAACCGGGGATAGTCGCTGTAGGCGAGTCCGCCCCCGTCGCGGAAGCAGTCGACAATCTTCGGCTCCACCTCCCCCATCATCGACACGACTCCCATCGTGCGGGCGATATTGCTGGGTCCCGCAGCACGGGTCAGGCAGGCCGCGTGCTCGGGTGGCAGCCGGTAGGTTTCGGCATCGGCGTCGTAGTCCACGATCCCGGATACGGTCATCGCCCCGAGCCATTCCCGCACATAGCGCTCATCGAGCCCAGCGGTCTCGGCGATCCGGGCACCGGTCGCCGCCGGCATATCTGCCATGACGTCGAACAGCCCGGTCTGGTGGCCGACGCTGAGCAATAGCGCCGTGCACGCGTTGTTGAGCACCGAAACCATCCGTCCCGCGAACTCCTCGACGGGAGCTACGACAGTGGATTGATCGACCGTGGTCATGACCACCTCTTTCTCGTCGCCCCCGGCGGCTGTCGAACCTCGACAGCTTGGGCACCGGGCGGCACGACGTCTCACGCGGAGATACGCCGATTCCGGAGTTGAGGTTCACCACTGCCCGACACCGACGGCTCGGTGCCCACCTCGCTACTGCCTCAACGCAATTCGTTGATGCGGGTACGAGCCGCCGCCCACGACAGCGGAATGTCCGCGGGTCCGGCGGTCGAATCGATGAAGTTGGGGCTTCCGACACGACCCTTCATATCGGACAACATCTCCGCATGCGAACCACTGCGGACGAAGGCCTCCATTGCCTCCTTGTCCGACCACGCGGACAGGGTCCAGAACGTCTTCGACAGCAACTTGGCGTCCAGGCTGTAGCCGACGCAACCGGGAGCGGTACGCAGTTGGGTTCGAATCTTCAGCGTCCAGCGCAGGAACCTCGGCACATCGCTGTAGCGAATCAGCGGCAGCCGGGAAGTGAGGACGTGCAGCTGTTCCCCTTCGACCGGCTTATGCACTCCAGAGGACCAGGGCAGTACAGGCATGAATTCTATCCCCTCAATGGCATTGAGCCAGACAATGATCGGCTATATGTAACCAGCCATGGAGCACCCTCGCGACCTGACCACGGCATCGCGATTCAGCCGAAAGGTGAACCGTCGCCATCGCAGCCGGCGCCCGCGGGCGGGAGTTGGGCGGAGAACAGGTATTCGCGCTTGACCCGTTCGGCGCAGGTGCTGGGCACGTACATGCTGCTGTGGCCCGCTCCCTCGACCACCACTACCTGCGCGCGGGCGAGTTGGGCGGCTCCGGCTTCGGCGCCGTGCAGCGGGGTCGCGGGATCGAATCGACTGTTGAGCACCAGGATCGGGGCGGCGGTGCGGCGATTCCAGGGACCGGTGTAGCGGTCGGCGTCGCGGGCCTGCCAGAACGCGCACGCCATGGTGTTGAAGACGCCGATCCGGCCGAAATAGGGCACCCGCTGGTCTTCCGAGATCGCGAACCGGCTGTAGACGGTGGGGTCGGTCGGGACGGTGCTGTCAGTGCATTGGATGGAGTAGAACGCTTCGGTGCGATTGCCGGTATAGGCCGCGCTGTCGGCGATCGGCAGGATGCCCGGCAGGGTCGTGCCGTCATCGAACAGCGCCTGCAACAGAACGGCGAGGTCCGGATAGGTCGACGGCCGCGACAGATCCGAGGCCGCATTGACTATCTGGGTATAGGTCCACGGTTGACCATTCACCCGAATCGGTGCCAGTCGCGCTCGTTCGGCGAGCGCTCGCCATTTCAGTGCGGGATCACCGGCAGCGAACGCGCATCGCGGACCTGCGGCCTCGCATTGCCGCAGGAAGGCGTCGAAGGTGGCGGCAATGCCGTCGGCCACCTGTTGGCGGGTATCGAGCGGAACGGTGGCGCCTTCCGCGCCATGGCCATTCGCGCTGCCCTGAAAGTCCATCGAGCCGTCGAACACCATCGCGCGTACCCGGCCGGGAAACATATTGGCGTAGGTCGCGCCGACCTGGGTGCCATAGGAAATGCCGTGATAGGACAGCTGCCGATCGCCGACCGCGCGGCGCAGTAGCTCCAAATCCCGAGCGGTATTGGCGGTCGAGGCGTGTTCGAGGATCGGGCCGGCGAGTTGCGCGCATCGGTCCGCGAGTTCTTTATTGCCGGCGTAGAAGGCGGCTTCGCCGGCCGGGTCGCCGGGCATATCCGGCATGGAACCCAGAAAAGCCAACTGCTCCTCGGTATTCGGGAAACAGCGGGTCGGCGCACTGCGTGCCACCGCCCGCGGATCCCAGGAGACGATGTCGAATCGCGACCGCAGCTCCTCGGAGAACAGGAAAGGCCAGCGCGCCCGCTCGCGTAGTCGATCGATTCCGGACGCGCCCGGACCGCCGAAATTGACGAATAGCGTGCCGATTCGCGCATTCGGGTCCGCGGCCGGCAGTTTGATCAGCGCCAGGTCGATCGGATCGGCGTGCGGCTGCCGGTAGTCCAATGGCACCGACGCGGTCGAGCATTGGAACCCGTCGGCGCAGTCCGCCCAGTGCAGCGTGGGCGTTTCCGCCGATTGCGCGAGCGGATCGAGATACGGATCCGCGCCACCGTCCGCCGTTGCGGGCACCGCCACCCCGAATGCACCGGCGCTCAGTACGAGTGCGAAGGCGACGATTCGGATTCGGATTCGGTGAAAACTGCTGCGTCCCAAACGCAGAACCAAGTCGATAGCCTTCCGAGCACGGACGAACGTATGCCCGTACACCTTGCCACACCGCCGGGTATGTCCGATGCCTCGGAATGCGATCACGCATCCCGAGGCATCGCGTATTTCCGAGCGTCAACCGATTTCCCCTGCGCACAGCCGGTTTCGACGCCGGACGGTGGCGGGGCCGCTGGACGTGTCAGTGCGCGCCGAGTGCGTCGAGGATCATCGGGCGTGCGTTCGCGAGACCCTGCCGCCAGTAGGGCCAGGTGTGGGTCCCATTGCCGATCTCGATGCGAGCGCCGATCCCCAGCGCCGCGACCCGATCCCGGAATATCTGGGCGGCGGTCATCGTCATCGCTTCCAGGGCCATGGCGTTCACGGTGTTCACGGCGCCGTACGGCAGGTCCGGTGGACCCGGCATCCCATTGCCCGACGAGACGTACATCGGCAGTCCGCGCAGCCGCTCGGCCTGCGCGGTGGCGTCGTTGCGGCTCCAGGCGGGATCCCCGGCCGGTCCCCACATATCGTCCACATTGAACTGGCCCTCATCCCACATGGCGGCGCGCATCGCCTGATTCCACATCGGGAAGGTCGGGTTCACGAATCCCGAGAAGGATCCGGCGAACCGGAACTGGTCCCGGTGGTGGGCGGCCAGCACCAGTGCGGCATTGCCACCCATGGAGGCCCCGACAATGGCCTTATTGGTGCGCGATACGCCGTACCCCGCCAGGAAGTCCGGCAGTTCCCGGGTCAGGAAGGTTTCCCACTTGTAGGTGATCGGTTGACGATTGGTACTGCTGGAGCGGTACCAATCGGTGTAGAAGCTGGACCGCCCGCCGACCGGGAATACCAGGGTGACGTTGTCATTGGCGAACTGGCGCAGTGCGTCGGTATCGGATGTCCACTGGCTGTGGTCGTTCGGTGCTCGGAGACCGTCGAGCACATAGAGGGCAGCGCCGCCACCGCGAGCCGCCCACTGCACCTGGATTTTGATCGGCCCCATACTCGATGGCACCCAGAGCTCTTCGTAACCGCCTGCCGGTGCGCGTAATACCGGTGCGTGGATCGGTGCCGCGGGCGCCGCCGCCGCGCCCACCGATGACACGAGTACGGCCGCCGCAATGACCGTGCAGGCCTTCCCCAACCAACCGCGAATTGCCCGTCGGCGACCGGATCGCGCTGCCATGTCCACCCGCATAACTCCCACCATCATTCCAGGTAAGTTACCGAAACCCCCTGAATCCCGCTGTCGCTCAGGTCAATTTGCGCAATTGCGCCCCCGGTTTCGGCACGCCTCCACGGGCTGCCGACGCCGCAGGCCGTCCCCGTCTTGCCCGACAAGTAACCGACGAGACTCGGACCTCTCTGTCGACCCGCGTTGCTGCCGGTGCGCTCGGTCACCCGATAGCGGCAACGAAGTACCACCAGCGAATCTCGGATGAAAGTGATGCTGGGATAACGCAATAGGTAGATTGTGCGCTACGGTCGGGCGTGTTTGCGCGAGTGCGCCCGACTCCGGTGTAGCCGACAGGATTGACGAAACCCCATATGGTTGTGATGTTTCTCTGGATACTCGTTCCCCTACTTGTGCTCGCTGTGGCTGCGGCGGGATACACGGCGATAATGCTGCGCGCCGAGCGTGCCCGCGCCGACGGCTTGGCCGCCCAGGTGCGCGGCTGGGAGCAGTTGCTCGAACAGCTTGTCCGCAAGACCCTCCCGTCGGTCACCGAGTCGGTCCGCCGCCCCGGGATGCCCATGACCGGGATGGAGATCCCGCCCGGCCTGGAGCAGTCGACCATCGCGCCGCTGGTCTGGCAAACCGTCGAATGCTATGCCGATGATCTGCGGCTGCTGTGGGCAGAAGCGTCCGATCAGGGCAGGCGGGAGACCGAGGCGGAGGCTCGTCAGGCAATCACCAACGCCGAGCAGGCCGTCCGCTCCGAAGCCCAGGGCGCGTCGCGGGATGTGACCGCCGCGGCGGTCCGGTCGTTCGGCACCTCGGTGGTCAGTCTGGGCGCCGATGTCGGCAAGGTGGTCAGTGCCGCGTTGCGCGAGCATCGCGACGACGCGGTGTACGAGACGCTCATCCGCATCGACCACAGCGTGCAGCAGATGATCCGGCAGGCGCAGTCGTATGTGATTGTCAGCGGTGGGCTGCCCGGCCGCCGTTGGCCGCAGCAATCGGTGACCGATGTGGTCGGTGGCGCCACCGGCCGCGTACGTGACTACCTGCGGGTGCGCGCGATGCAGGGCGACCGCGTGGTGGCCAGCCGCGTGGTGGAGCCGCTCGTGCACTCCGTGGCGACGCTGCTGGACAACGCATTGCGCTACTCGCCCCCTACGTCATTCGTCGATATCAGCTTCCAGGAGGGCCACCACGGGGTGACCATCCTGATCGACGATGCCGGGGTGCGGATGAGCCAGGAGCAGTTGGAGGACGCCCGCCAGGTACTCGCCGGCGAGCGCGCCGTCGATATCCTCGAGCTCGGCCCCGCGCCGAAGATCGGCTTCCCCAGTATCGCGGCATTGGTGCGGCGGTACGGATTCAGTGTCTACGTCGACGGCCCCAATATGTACGGCGGCGTCCGGGCGATGGTGTACATCCCCGAATCGCTGCTGGTGGCCCCACAGGACGTCAAGGAACAGCCCGCGGTGGCCTCCCCGCCCGCGGTGCTCCCGGTGGACGGAGGACCCGTGACCGATCCCGATGTCGCCGCGGCCACCACCGCGAGCGGACTGGCGAAACGGCGGCGGCGCACGGTGGCCACGCCGAGTGTGCAATCGCCCGCGCCCACTCTCCAATCCGCCCCGGCTCCAACGCTCCAACTAGCTCGACCCGATATCGCAGCGGCGTGGCACAGCGGCTCGGTCAGTGGCCGCACCGCCGCGGCCGAAGCCGACCAGACCGAAGGGATGATCTCGTGAACTCACCGACAGCGGCCGACCCCCTCAACGCGACACCACCGGCGAACCTCGCCGACGGCCCCAACCGCCTCGGCTGGATGCTCGCCGAACTCGATGTGCCCGGGGTCCGATTCTCGGTGCTGCTCTCCGAAGATGGTCTGCGGATCGCGCACTCGGGCAATATCACTCGCGATAACGCCGACCGGTTCGCCGCGGCCGCATCGGGTTTGCGCTCTCTGGGTAAGGCGCTCGGCGAATTCTGCGGCGGTCTCGGCGACAATGTGCGCCAGAATGTCACCGAGTACGACCAGGGCATGATCTTCATTACCGCCGCGGGCGAGGGTGCGGTACTCGGCGTATCTACCACCGCCGAGGTCGATGTCGCGCTCGTCGCGCATCGGCTCAATGAGCTAGCCGCCCGCGTCGGCCACGAGCTAGGCGCTGTGCCGCGTCGAGGCGGCGCCCGGCCATGACCGGGCCGCGGCGTGATCCCGATCTTGTCCGGGCGTATGTGCGCACCGGTGGGCGTTCGCGTCCCACCCAGCAACTGGACCTCGTCACCGTGATTCTCGCCGACGGCGTACCACTGCAGGGCGGCTCGCCCGACGCGCGTCGGATCTTCGCGCTGTGCCATCAGGCTCTATCGCTCGCGGAGATCGCCGCCCACCTCGACCTGCCGCCGTCAGTGGTGAAGATCGTCGTTTCCGACCTGCTCGACGGCGGTCACCTGATTACCCGGACGCCCGAGCATGCTCTGCCGGACGTCAGTTTGTTGGAAGAGGTACTGAATGGGCTCCGCGCCCTCGCGGTCTGAAGTCGACTACCTGCCCGCCACTATCACCAAATCGGTCAAGCTCTTGGTGGCGGGCAACTTCGGTGTCGGCAAAACCACCTTCGTCAACAGCGTCTCGGAGATCAAGCCGCTGCGCACCGAAGAGACGATCACCGAGAACAGTATCGGTATCGACGATGTGGCCGGCCTCCGGAACAAGACGACCACGACGGTCGCCATGGACTTCGGCCGTATCACGCTCAATCCCGAACTAGCCCTGTACCTTTTCGGCACTCCCGGCCAGCAGCGTTTCGTCCCGCTGTGGGAGGAGCTGGCGCGCGGTGCGCTCGGCGCGCTGGTGCTCGTCGATACTCGGCGCATCGAACAATCCGATGAGGTGCTGTCGGTGCTCGAGGAGCGCGGGGTGCAGTACTCGGTGGCGGTCAATGAATTCGAGGGTGCGAAGCGGTATCCGCTCGCCGAGATCCGCGATGCGCTCGACCTGGCCGAGGGCACCCCGCTGACCGCCCTGGACGCTCGTGATCGACGCACCTGTGTGCAGTCGCTCATCACCCTCGTCGAGTTCTTGTTTCATTCGCGTCAGGAGACACGCATTTGACCACTTCGATCGGCCCGTCCTCCGTTGTCGACGGAACGCGCTACCCGCTCTATGCCCAGGAATTCGCGGCCGACCCACACGCCAACTACCGTGAAATGCGTCGCCAATACGGCTCTTTGGTGCCGGTGGAACTCGCGCCCGGGGTGCCCGCCACCCTGGTGATCGGATACCACGACGCGGTGCGGATTCTCAATGATCCCGAACACTTCCCCGCCGATCCGCGCATCTGGCAGCAGACCATTCCGGCCGACTGCCCGGTGAAGCCGATGATGGAGTGGTATCCCAATGTGCTGCGCAATGCCGGTGCGGCGCACTGGCGTTACCGGCAGGCGAATGTCAGTGCTGTCGACGGTGTCAATCTGCACGGCCTGCACGCCATTGTGGAGCGCGAGGCCATTCCGCTGATCAATACCTTCTGCGAGACTGGTGAAGCTGAGCTCATCACGCAGTACGCCTTCCCGCTGGTTTTCGCCGGTCTCAACGACATGCTGGGCTGCCCACCGGAGATCGGGCAGCGCGTGGCCGCGGGTATGGCCGCCCTGTTCGATTCGGTGGACGATAACGCCGCTCTCGGTATGGAGATGCTCAGTGGTGCGCTGTTGGAGCTGATCGCGCTCAAGAAACGCGAACCCGGCAACGATATGGTGACCCGGCTGCTGCAGCACGAGGCCGGACTCGATGACACCGAGATGCTGGCCAATATCATCAGCCTCTACGGCGCCGGATTGGAACCGCAGCAGAATCTGATCATCAATACGCTGCGGCTGATCCTCACCGATGAACGTTTCGCGGGCGATGTGCTGGGCGGAAGCCTTTCCACGCGTGACGCGTTGGACGAGGTCCTGTTCAACGATCCGCCGATGGCGAACTTCGCCATCTCCTACCCGCGCCAGCCCATGCTGATCGGCGACACCTGGCTGCCCGCGCATCAGCCGGTGGTCATCAGTCTCGCCGGGTGCAATAACGATCCCACGATCGCCGGTGGTGAGCGCATCGGCAATCGCTCACATCTGGCGTGGAGCCTGGGACCGCATGCCTGCCCGGCGAAGTCGGTGGCGTCGCTGGTGGCGCAGGAGGCGATCGATCAATTGCTCGACGCGCTGCCCGAGTTGCGGCTCGCCGTTCCGGTGGATGAATTATCTTGGCGCCCAGGGCCGTTTCACCGCGCGCTGGCAGCGCTGCCGGTGGTCTTCCCTGCGTGTCCGCCGTTGAATGTGAAGTAGGAGAACTACCGTGACGATCGAACCCCTGGCGCTGGACCTGACCGGTGCCGACATTCAAGGTGAGAACGCCCGTATCCGTGCGCGTGGACCGGTGACCCTGGTCGAGCTCATGGGTGTGCCCGCCTGGTCGGTAACCGATGCCGATGTGCTCAAGCGGCTGCTGGCCGATCCACGGGTGTCGAAGGATCCGGCCCAGCACTGGTCGGCATTCATCAATGGCGAGGTCACCCCCGAGTGGCCGCTGTTCCCGTGGGTGGCGGCGACCAATATGTTCACCGCCTACGGTGCCGACCACCGTCGCCTGCGCAAACTGGTCTCGCCGGCCCTCACCAATCGCCGCACCATGGCGTTGCGCCCGCGCATCGAGGAGCTGGTGACCAGCCTACTCGATGGTCTCGCCGCGACCCCGGCCGGTGAGAGTGTCGATCTGCGTGAGGGTTTCGCGTATCCGGTGCCGATCCAGGTGCTCACCGAGCTCATGGGTGTGCCCGAGGAGCGCGAACCCGCGCTGCGCACCTGTGTCGCCCGGTTCTTCGACACCGAGATCTCCCCCGAGGCCGCCGGGGCCAACTACGTCGAAATGTACGGTCTCATCGAGGAACTCGTCGCCCACAAGCGGGACAACCCCGGCGACGATATGACCAGCGTGCTGATCGCCACCCGCGACGAGGACGGCGAGCGGCTGACCGAGAAGGAAATGGTCGACACGCTGATGCTGGTCATCAACGCGGGTCACGAGACCACCGTCAACCTCCTAGACCAGGCGATCTACTCGCTGCTCACCCATCCCGATCAGCTCGCCGCGGTACTCGACGGCAAGGTCGGCTGGGACGCCGTTATCGAGGAGACCCTGCGCTACGAATCCCCCGTGGCCCACCTGCCGCTGCGCTACGCCGTGGAGGATATCGACATCGACGGCATCGGAATCCGCAAGGGCGAAGCCATTCTCGCTTCCTATGCGGCAGCGGGCCGTGACCCCAAGGTCCATGGAGCCACCGCTGATTCGTTCGACGTCACCCGCGTCAACAAGGACCACGTGGCCTTCGGCCATGGCGCGCACCACTGCATCGGCGCACCCCTGGCCCGCCTCGAGGCGAGCATCGCCCTCCCGGCGCTCTTCGAACGCTTCCCCGACCTCCGTTTCGCCACCAGCGCCGCTGATCTGGCCCCGGTGATCGGCTTCATTTCCAATGGGCACCTCGAGCTCCCGGTGTACCTCACCGCGGAGTAGCTCGCTCGGTACAGCTCGGGCCCGGCAGATGCCGGGCCCGAGCTGTTTCTGCGGTCGGCACGCCTACCGCGATTCTCGTCGATCGTTCTCGGCGCGCAACGTATCCAGCAGCCCGGGGAATCGCGCTTCCAACTCGGCGCGGCGGAGCTGCGCCATATTGCTGTTGCCGCGATTGACTTGCTGGATCAGTCCGGCGGCGCGCAGCGTTCGGAAGTGATGGGTGAGAGTCGCTTTCGAGACCGGAAGCCCGAAGGAGCTGCACGTCCGCTCGGTGCCGTCCGGCTCGGCGAGCAAGGTGAGGATTACGCGGAGACGGTGCTTGTCGGCCAGTGCGGCGAGCACCGTACCGAGCTCCATCTCCTGCGGGGTCGGCTCGACATCGCCGGTCATGCGTGACCCCTCTCCTAGGTACGGTTTGCATCATACCTACACATCGCCTAGCGTGCGAGGTATGACTCAGACCATACCTGAATCCTCGAATACCCCCTTTGCCCTGGTCGGCGTCGCTCGCCCCAAGCCCGAGCGCGAAGCCGAACTCCGCGAACTCCTGCTGTCCTTCGTCGCCCCCACCCGCGCCGAGGAGGGCTCCCTCGAATACCACTTCCACGAGGACAATGCCGAGCCCGGCAGTTTCGTGTTCTACGAGGTGTGGCGCTCCAAGGAAGACCTCGACCGCCACCTCGAGCTCCCGCATATGCGTGACTTCTGGGAGCGGCGCATGGAGTACCTCGAACGCGATCTCGATATCAAGTTCCTGACCATGCACAGCGCCTACCCGCGCCCGGTCGACGCCTGAATCACGTTCACACAGCCACGGTTTCAATCGACCCGGCCGTGATCGAGCGCATCGACCGCACCGCGAATATGGCAGCATCGACGGCGTGCCGATTCCATGCAGTTCGTTCGACCATGTCCGCTTGACGGTGACCGATATCGACCGCTCCCGCGCCTTCTACGACACGGTCTTCGGTTGGCCGATCGCCTGGGAGATACCCGCCGACGCGGACGAGGTCACGCGCGAGCGGTACTGGTTCCTTTTCGGCGGCATCATCTACCAGATGGGCGACACACTGCTGGGCCTGCGTCCGGTCGGCAAGGATGATTTCCACGAGGATCGCGTGGGACTCGACCATCTTGCGTTCTCCCTGGCGACCCGCGCGGAAATCGACGCGGCCGCGACACTCCTCGATGAACTGGGCATCGCCCATGAGGGCGTGAAAGACCTTGGCCCCATGTACATTCTGGAGTTCCGCGACCCTGACAATATCGCGCTCGAACTGGTCGTCCGCAAGGCATGACGGCGCGACCCGATCCTCGGTAGCACCGTCCCGTCTGAAACTCCGGCTTTATCGTGCACTTTTCGACCGGAAGTCGCGGAATTCACCGGTAATGGGCGGAAAGTGCACGATTAATCCGGTCGACAGTCGGACAGCGGCGGGTCAGAGCCTCGCGCCCCGTGCGGCTCGGACTGCTGTCAGCCCGTTGAGTCGGCCGAAACCGTATCTGTCGCTGTGCCCGTCGTCGCCGTAGGCAGCCCCCTGTGGGTCGATCTTGTCGCAGGACGCCTTCAGGAGGTCTTTGACCTGCTGCCGGGTCAGGTCCGGGTTCACCGACAGGATCAGGGCCGCGATACCGGCCGCTCCCGGGGTCGCGCTGGAGGTGCCGCCGAAATTGTTGGTGAAATTGCCCGCGAGGTCGCCCGCATCGGTGCTGCCGGGGTTGTAGCCGTCGGCGCCGCGCCTGTCGACGGTCCAGATGCCGGGGGTGCGGGGGTCGGGGTGACCGAAGGGTGGGTGGCCGATATCGTTGCTGGGGAACGCACACCAGACAGCCTTGCCGAAATCGCTGTAGACACTGCGTTTTCCGGTGTCGTTGCAGGCCGCGACGGCGACTACCATCGGAGAGCTCGCGTAGCCGTCGTTGTCGACCGATTCATTGCCGTTGCCCGCGGCGAACAGGATTACGCAGCCTTTTCCCGCGCGGCCCTTGGTCGTCGCGTACTCGACTGCCAGTCGTGTACTGGCGGGCATGGGGACCACTTGGTTGTGTACCGGGTCGCCGGGGCGGAACCAGTCGCCGTCGACGGGACCCCAACTGCATGAGATGACGTCGGCGCCATTGTCGGCGGCCCATTGGAAGGCGTGGGCCTCGGCCTGGGAGCCGAGGCCGGAGGCGAGGCGGATCGGCATCAACCGGGCCTCCGGCGCTACCCCGGACGCACCCAGAATGCCGTTCGCACAGGCGACTCCGGCACAGGCGGTGCCGTGGTTGTCGCCGCCATCGGGACCGGTTCCGAAGAAGTCCTTGGGGCGTGGATCGTCGGTGCGGAGGGTGGCGTCACGTGGTGCGACCACCTTGCCCGAGAACTCCGGATGATCGATATCGACACCATCGTCGATCACCGCGACGACCACGCCCGCACCACGGGTAATCAAGTGTGCCGCTTCGATATTCGCGTGCGCATCGATCGCGACACCGCCGATGACGGTCGGCTTCAGATGCCACTGCTCGGCGAAGATGGTTTTGCGGGAGCGACGCCGGATCAGTTCGGGGTGGCTGTATTCCACGTCGTCGCGCTCGAGCAGCGCGTTCGCGATAGCGAAAACCTCCTGGCCGGTCCCCTCGGGTGCGGCGGCGAAGTAGGCGTTGGCGGCGTAGACCACCTCCTGCCGCAGCTGCAATCCCGCTTCCCGCAGGACAGTTCGGCAGTCTTCGGGCGTGGCGGTATCGACGAACTTCAGAAAGATGTTCTCGGTATACAGCACCGGCTCTTCGGTGCCCGGGTCTACGAGGACCCGCCCCGCGAAGCGCACCTCCGGTGCCGCATTCAGCCTCACCTTGCGCTCTTCGACCGAGGGCGAACCGGGAGGCAGGCGATACACCTCGACGCCCACCTCCGGATACGCCTCCACGAGTGCCGCATCATCGAGCACCCCGCTCAGCGGCGTGCGCACCGAGCCGACTCGCCACGGCACCCCACGCCCACGCCGCGCCCGCACCACAATCAGATCGGGATCCACTTCGAGTTCGAAACCAGGCTCACCCTGCGCCCCATAATTCGCGGTAGGCAACCACGACTCCCTTCGTCAGCGTCCGGTCGATCCGTGGGCGCAGCATCTCACGCTCCGTGTGGTTTCAGGAGCGGTTGAACTCGCCGCCCGCCACCTTGGTGGCGAACGTGTCCCATTCGTCCGGCTCGAAGATCAAGGCCGGGCCGGTCGGATTCTTGGAGTCACGGATACCGACACCGCCTCCCGGCAGCCAGGCAACCTCGACACAATCACCTTGACTGCCGCTGTACCGACTCTTGAACCACTCGGCACCAACTGGATCAACCATGTTCACGGCTGAACTCTCCCCCCGCGACCTTGGTGGCAAACGCATCCCACTCGCCCGGTGCGAAGACAAGAGCCGGGCCGGTCGGGTTCTTGGAATCACGCACGCCGACATTGCTTCCCGACAGCCATGCAACCTCGACGCACTGGCCGCCTGTCTCGCGGTAACTGCTCTTGAACCACTGTGCACCAGGCAGATCAATGCTCACGTTCATACTCCTTCGCCACCCGCCGCAGCAGGTCTCGTGTTTCACTCTCGCCAAGGGACGCATCCCCTCCTACGACCAACTGCGCGATCAGCAACTGTGCGGCACCGACCAACCATGCAACTGCACCGCCCCTGCCCGTCATAGCGACATTCCGCACCGCACCTTTCATCCTCACGGCATCAAGCTATGGAGAATCACCTACGAAAAGCAGCGTGCTACCTCCCCGATGCCGAGTGGTGCCAGCACCGCGAGGACGGCCGACATCGATGCCGAATCTGAATCCGGCCCCCTGCGGTGCGATCCCCCTTCGCCATGTCTTCTCCCACGGCGGGTACGGCATCCGGCTCCACAGGTTTGCCCCGCTCACCGATTGTCGTGAGTCACCTAGTACCGCAACGGCGTTCGGTACAGATCGGGACCTGAAACGCCCTCGACAGCACTCGGATTCCGCACACCATCAGGAGCACTCGAAGAAGTGTTGCGATGACCGCCTGAGCTCGCACCGCCTACCGCGCTGAGCGAAGCGGCCACGTCGTGGTCACTGGCGGGCGAGACTGGTTGCGGCTCATAACATCCGGTGGCGCCGATCAGCGGATCTCGACCACCACTTTGCCCAGGGCGCGTCCCGCACCGACGTGGGCCAGCGCGTTCGCGGTCTCGTCGAGGGGGTAACTGCGGTCGATGTGGATACCGATCCGTCCCGCGACACACGACTCCGCGAGGGGTGTGAAGTGCGCGGGCCCTTCCTTCACCGCGAGGACCCCGAGCCCGCGGCCGGTCACCATTCCGGCGACCACTCCGACCGTCGTCAACCGCAGCAACGCGCGCGTGGTGCCGCCGACGCAGCGGTACCGGCCGCCACGCGCGACCGACCTGCGATAGGCGAAGACCGACCGGTGGGCAACGAGGTCGAGCACCCGGTCGTACGGTCCGGTTCGGGTGAAGTCCTCAGCGCGATAGTCGATGACCTCGTCAGCGCCGAGCGTGCGCATGAACGCCAGTTTGGCGGCGTTGTCCACCCCGGTCACATGAGCCCCGGCACTCTTGGCCAACTGAATCGCAAACGCTCCGGACCCGCCGCCCGCTCCGTTGATCAACACCGACATACCGGCTGCGATGTCGGCCGTGCCCTGCAGTGCTATCGCCCCCGCCTGTGGCAGCGTCGACGCCTCGGCGAAGCTCAGCGCCGCCGGTTTGTGAGCCAGCGCCGATTCAGGAACCACGGCATATTCCGCGAACCCACCCTTGAGCATGAGATTGTCGCCGTAGACCTCGTCACCCGGTGCGAACAGTGTGACCTCGGAGCCGACGACTTCGACCCGTCCGGCGATATCGGATCCGAGAACCGGGCGCCTAGGCGCCCGGAGCCCGCCGATGCGTGAATACAGCGGCGTCCCCCGTAGTGTCTCCCAGTCGGAGAGGTTGATCGACGTCGCGTGCACCTGGACGAGCACCTGTTTCGGCCCTGGGGAAGGCGCTGGGACCTCCGCGATCGACAGCACCTCGGGGCCGCCGTAGCGGTCGTACACGACGGCCCTCATGCGATTCCAGCACCGAGGATCGAGCGGCAGCCTGACACATGACAGACTCTAGTCGGCGGGCCGCCCCGCGACCGGCGAACTGTGCGTCGGCATTCGGCGCGACTCGCCGAACCCTGCGGGCTCAGGCGGTCCGCAACACTTCTTCGAGTGCTTCTGATGGTGTGCGGAATCCGAGGGTGTGTCGAGGGCGGTGGTTTCAGCTACCGCCTCAGTCCGGCAGCCAGTGCAGCTCGTGCGCCAGGGTTTTGGCGACGGCACGGATGCGGCGATGTAGTGGTGACTGCACGCGCGGGAGGACCAGGTGGATCGTCACGGTGGGTGCGCCCTGCAGCGGTCGCCACGTGAGACCGGCCGATAGTGCCGTGACTGCGGCTTCACTGGCCGGAGCGAGGGTGAGCCCGTCGCGTAGGTCGCGCTGAGACATGTCGAAAGAAACTGTGGGCGTGTGGATAGCACCCGGTCGCATCGCCAAGCATTCGAGCCATGGGACAACGAGAAGGCCTGTCAGCGCAGAATCGGTAATGCCGATCTGGGCTGGATCGACCGGTGTCGAGCGATCGTCGGGAAGTAGTCGTATGGAAGCCTCAGCGGTGGAATCCCTGACGCACGCGGCGATTTGGTCATGGCTGGCCAACCGTTCGCCCCAATGCTCGGCGAGAATTTCGATCTCGGCGCGTGTTCGGTCGTTGATCGGAATCTGGTGCTCGAGAAGCAGTTGCGTCAAGATCCACAGCCCGGCTTCTTGATGGCCGGATTCGCGGCAGTCGCGAAAGTTCTCGGCGGCCTCGGCTGAGGGCAGCAGTCCGGCGACCAGAGGTGCTTCGGCATGCCAGCGACATGGATCGAGTTCGATCCCCACACCAATTCCTACGAACAATGGCAGGCGATCGACGACCTCACTTCCAGCGCGCCGGTTGTCGTCATCGAGTATCGCCGCGAGTAAAGCGATAGCCCGCTATGTGGTCGGCACGGGCTCGCTCACTGGAATCTTCACTGCGACATCGCGTTCGGAACCGTCTACTACGAACACGTACGGAACTTCACCGCCCGCGCGCAGGTCATGACTGCCGGAACCATTGTCATGTACGCCTGCGGCACACAGGTTGGACAGAGCCGCAAGGGTGCGCCCCCGTATGTCGAGGATTCGATCGAACGAGCACGCGAGCTGCTGGGAGGATAGGACGGGCTCGGAGAGATCTCACCAACGCACTCATCTGCCGTTGAGCGCTCGGCCGCGCAGCCCGGCCGACGCACTCACATACCGATTACAGGTAGCGGCGCGATCAACGGTCATCAAAAAGAGGGGTGTGTCAGTCGGCCGAGGCTTGCAGTCTTCCCCAGGCGATGTACCCGCCGCCCAGCAGTGTCGATCGCACTGCCAGGTCGGCGAACCGTTCCAAGTGCCGCCACGGCCGGTCGAGACCGTCGGTGGTTGTCACGAACCGGCGCGCCAGCATCCGTACGAACGGGTCGGTCATGAGCCTGCCCCGCGCGGTGTATTTCGTTCCGCCGGTGGCGACCCGCGCCCCCGGTTCGGCGTGTCGAAACAACGCGGCCAGTGCGTCCGGAAGCTGTAGTACGTCGTGGGTGAGAGAGAAGAGGAACGCGTTGGGTGCCGCCGGTAGGTCGGCCCGTTCGATCCCGTTGTTGACGAGCGTGACGTTCGTCCAGCCGGCGTCACCGACTCGACGTTGCGCTTGGCCGATCATCTCCGGACTCAGTTCGATGCCGATCAACCGGCCACTCGGCCCGATGCGCTCTTGGATCTGGGCGAAGTTCGCGCCGGTTCCGCATGCGACATCGACGACGACATCACCGGCGCTGAGGTCGAGTTTCTCGACGGTCCGGCGGCGCAGACCAGCCAACAGCGCTGTCCGGCTGTCGTACTTGTCGGCGATCCGCCGGTACTTCGCCAACGCCTGATTGTGATTCGGCCCGGTCATAGATGCCCCCTTCGCGATCCGACTGGTTCGATCGTGGACATGATCGACCTTCTGAGGTGAGGGTCAGAACAAACCACTCGAGCGGAATTCTTCCGCTTCAGCGATCATCGCGAGGCGCTTTGGCGCATAGCTGGAGATGCTTTGCGCACGTACCGATTTACTCTCAAACGTCCTCGTCTGTCGCTGACCGCGCTGGTCGAACTGGCCAGCGCGGCACTTTGGAAGATTCGCGGGCGGCGGGCATCCGACATCGGTGGAATGCCGCTACTGCCGATGAGCGAGTGCGTTGTTGCGGAGGAGATCCGCTCAGCTATCGGCAGGAAATCGGTGCTCGATCGCTTGACGAGCCATCATCCAGACCGTTTCGAATTCCTCGGCCGTCATTTGCTCGAGGGCGCTGGCCTCGACATCCCAATCCTCGGCGCTACCCTCCGCGAGCACACCGTATTTGAGTTCGTACGCCTGAACTGCGGCGAATCCCCCGTGGTCTCGTGCATGCATCACCTCCACCAGCGACGCGGCCGTGACCGGCTCGCCGTCAGCACCTCGCAGATTAACCTGCCGGTTGGGCCAGCCATCGTCATCGAGTTCGATCAGGAGCCAGATGCACTCATCTGCGTAGAAGTCGCGAATCCACCTCATCCGACCAGTATTACGGCTTTCGGCCACCGCCGAGGAAACGCACTCAATTGCCGCTGTGTGCGCTGAGCGAAGCGGCCATGCGACAGGCCCGAAGATCAACGTGGCAGAGGCCATCTCGGCATCAGAAGTGCTCTGAAACGCCGAAGAGCGGGCTAGGAGCCGCAGTCAGCCGCTGACACCCGAAGTTTGACTCTGCCCGAGGGGCACGGTGTGGGCTGTATCCGGTACGCCCAGATTCGGGATGTGAGGACATGGATCGGAAACGAAATACGCGCCGAGGGCTCGGGGCGGCGGTCGCCGTGGTCGTGCTGTCCACGCTGGCGTGTGCGCCCGACGGGACGGCCGCGCCACAGGTGCACTGGGGTTCGTGTCCTGCGGATGTCGCGACCGAGGCCCCCGAATTGCAGTGTGCCACCGTGCCGGTGCCGCTGGACTACAGCGATCCCGGCGGCGCGCTGATCAAGCTGACTATCTCCCGGCTGGCGAGTACGGATCCGGGTAAGCGGCGTGGTGTGTTGCTGCTGAATCCGGGCGGTCCAGGCGGATCGGGGTTGGCTCAGTCGAAACTGCTTGTCTCCCAAGGATTTCCCGAAGGTGTGCGGAAAAGCTACGACCTCATCGGGATGGACACCCGGGGCATCGGGTACTCCGCGCCGATGAGCTGCGGATTCACCATCGGCGGTCCCTATCAGGGCAATGTGCCGCCCTACGCGGTCGATGATGCGGCGGTGCGGGCGCAGGCGGGGATCGCCGAGCAGGTGGCCGAGCAGTGCGCGGCGAACGACCACGAGGGACGCCTGCGGCACGTGTCGACGGCGAATATGGCCCGCGACCTGGACCGGATCCGAGCCGCGCTCGGCGAGGAGCAGGCCAGCTATCTCGGCTACTCCTACGGGGCCTCGCTGGGAGCCGCGTACGCCTCGATGTTCCCCGAACGCGCGGATCGGGTCGTGCTCGACAGCAACTACGGCGACACCCACCTCGATCGCGACGGTCTGCGCAGGTATGCCCTGGGAATGGAGCAGACCTTCCCCGACTTCGCGCGCTGGGCCGCCGAACGGCATGACACCTACGGCTTGGGCAACACCCCGGAGCAGGTGCGCGCCACCTATTTTCAGCTGGCTCAGCGGTTCGACCGGTCTCCGGGGAACGGTATGACCGGCGCGGTCTTCCGGCTGAACAGTTTCGTGGGCCTCTACAGCGAAAGGTCGTACCCGCAGACGGCGCAGGCGTGGCGGTCGCTATTGGGATCCGAATCTGTTGCACCCGTAGCGGATCCGCCGCCGGACTCAGCCGCGCTGTCGCCCTACGACAACCTGTGGTCGGTCTTCCTGGCGGTGACCTGCAACGACGTCGAATGGCCCGAGGATGTGCAGACGTATCGGCAAGCCGTCGCTGACGACCGTGAGCGGTATCCGCTCTTCGGCGCGGCCGCCGCCAATATCCTGCCGTGCGCCGCGTGGCCGTACCGGCCCGCCGAACCCCCGGTCGCGGTAGACGACTCAGGACCAGCCGACGTCCTGATCATGCAGAACCAACGCGATCCGGTCACGCCGCTGCGCGGTGGCGAACTGCTGAACGAGAAATTCGGTCAACGATCCCGGCTGCTGCGCGTCGATGGCAGCGGGCACGGCGCCTACGTTCTCGGCGGCAACTCCTGTGCTTCGCGGATCACGACCGCGTATCTCGTCGACGGTGTGCTGCCGGCCGAAGACCTCGACTGCCCGGCCACCGGTTGAGCAGTCAGCGTTCCTCGGTATCGCTGTCGTGCGGCTGAGCCAGCAAGGCGTCCAGCCGTTGTAGGACGCGCAGCTGTGCGGAGTTGTAGAACTCGGTCACTGCGTGGGCCATCGCCTCGAGGGCGGCATCGGGGCCCAGAGGTGAATCGGCCGCGGGGTCGACCGTCCGCGGATACTGGACTCGCCGCCGGTGGACCACGGGCAGCATGCGCTGGGCGAGCTGTTCGATCGTCGCATCGTCGGCGTCGGCGGGCAGGGCCTCGAGTTCCGCTTCGGTGGGGTCGGGATCGGCGACCATCTCGTGGAACTCTCGCATGGTCTCTTCACTGAACACGGTGGAGTAGACCGTCAGCAGCGAATGCTGGGTGTTCGACAGGGTCCGGGACAAGGCAGCGGCCTCGGGCGGAATATGCATCGGCGCGCGATGGCGCAGGATGGTGGCCAGTTCGGCGCGCGCCCGGTTGATGCGTTCGACGGTTGCCGCGAGCTGGGCGTCGAGGCTGCGGATCGCTTGTTCGGGATCCTGATCGGCGCTTCCCAGTTCCGCGATTTGCGCCAGCGGCACACCCAGTTCGCTGAGCCGCTTGATCTGTATCAGCCGAACCAAATGAGTGACGTTGTACTGCTTGTACCCGTTGGAAGCGCGTTCGGGCAGCTCGAGCAACCCGATGTCGTGGTAGTGGCGGACCGCTTTGATCGTTGTGTGCGTGAGCTCGGCAAGTTGCCTGGTGCTCCACCCCATACTCGATCTCCTTACCTGGTCGGTATGGCTGACAGCTCACACCCTGCCCCGAGGGCACGGTCAAGCACGGGGCCCAACCTCTCCCGTGATGCTGGCAGTTCGACCGATGAGTTTGTGGCTCCCGACCGGTCAAAGCTAATGACACCCTAGGAAAGGACACCGCCATGTCGGAGCTTCTCGTCGACTTCATCACCTCTCTCGACGGCTACGCATCGGGAGAGGGATGGCCCGGGTTCTGGGGCCTCGAGGGCCCGGAGTACCTCGCATGGCTCGGCGAGCAGCCCGAGTCCACCCACCTGATGGGAGCCAACACCTACCGCCTGATGTCGGGCTTCGCCGCCGGCCAGGTCCCCGATGGCCAAGACGAGTTCCGACCCGAAGAAGAAGCGTCCGTCGACGGGCTCACGAAAGCGTCCAAGGTGGTGTTCTCCTCCTCCCTCGAGGCCCCACTGACGTGGGCCAACTCCACGCTCGTCCGCGACGACGCCATCGAGGCGGTCCGCGCCATGAAAGCCAGCGGCTCAGGGCTCCTCAGCACAATCGGCAGCCTGAGCCTGTGCCAGTCCCTGCTACGAGCCGGACTCGTCGACCGATTCCGCGTCGTGATGTTCCCGGTCATCACCGGCGCCACAGGCGCGGAACGCATCTACGACGGCTATCCGGACGTCGCCCTCGACATGATCGAGCACCGCACCTTCGACGGCGGCATCCAGCTGGTCGAGTACAAGCCCCGCGTCCTCGACCACCCACCGCTCGGCGCCCCGGCCTGACGTCACGTATCCACCGGTCCGGACCATGAGGACACCGTCGTGGTCAACCGGACCGACCCATCGGCGATCTCACTAACCTGCGGTGCGGCGAGCCGCCCGGTATTCGACGTACACCTCCGGCGAGCTGCCCGCGCCTGCGCCGAGCGACCAGTCCGTGCAGCATGTACTGCCAGATCGGGGATTTCGTGAGGAGTCTCAGCATCACGGTGACCTCGGATTCGTTATCTGTTGCGGCGGAGAGCGTTTGGCAGCTTGCGCCAGCCTCGGGCGTCGACTGCCCGCATCAGGGTCGTGACGACACGGGACCTGATACGGGATGCCGGGTACCAGAGCGGCTCTCGGGAGAGGGCGGGTCCTCGGGGAATGGTAATCGCTTGTTGGCGGCAGTATTTGCGGATTCCGGATGCGCCGCCCCAGCGGGCTCCGATGCCGGAGTCTTTCCAACCACCCATGGGGAGGGCGAAGTTCACGATGTTGGCGTAGGCATCATTGACATTGACCGCTCCCACTTCCAGGCTGCGGGCCACCCGTTCACCGCGACTCCGGTCACCCGTCCACACGGTGGCGGACAGTCCATAGGTCGAGTCATTGGCCATACGAATCGCTTCGGCTTCATCGGCGACCTTGATGACCGGTAGCACCGGCCCGAACGTTTCCTCGGTGAGGCAGGCCATCGAGTGGTCCACGTCGACGAGCACGGTCGGTTCGAAGAAGGTGCCGGTTCCGGTGGGCTTGCCGCCGACCAGGATTCGAGCGCCTTTCGCGCATGCGTCCTCCACGTGCCGCTGCACGATATCGCGCTGCGCCGAAGTAGCCATCGCACCGATATCGAAGGCGAAGTCGCGGCCGTCCTGGCCCTGCCGCAGCTCGTTGACCTGAGCGACAAGACTGCTGACGAAGCTGTCGTACACGGGCGCTTCGACGTACACGCGCTCCACGGAGATACACGCCTGCCCCGAATTGAACAGTCCCCCATAGACAATGCCCGCCGCCGCGCGATCGATATCGGCGTCGGCGAGCACAATGGCCGGATCCTTACCACCCAATTCGAGGCTGTACGGGACCAGCCGCTCCCCGCACGCCACCGCTATCGCCCGGCCGGTTCTGGTCGATCCGGTGAATTGCACATAGTCGACAGCCTCGACCACCGCGCGCCCGGTCGCACCGCGCCCCGTCACCACGGTGAATACCGGTGGCGCACCGATTTCGGCCCAGCCGCGCCCCAGTTCGACCGCGCTCAACGGGGTCACCTCCGATGGCTTCACCACCACGGCCGCCCCGGCCAGTAGCGCGGCGAAAGCATCGAAGCAAGGGTTCATGATCGGCAGGTTCCACGGCGTGATGATGCCGACCACCGGATGCGGCCGAAAGGTCTTGACCAGACGCTTCGTTCGACCGATCGGGCTGTGCGGTGTCGCCTTCTCATCCACCAGGAAGGCCTCGGCATTGCGCGCCCAATACTTGGCCAGGTCGATCGCGGCGGGCACTTCGATTTCGGCGTCGAACCGGGTCTTGCCGGTTTCGGACTGCACGATATCGGTGAGCCGGGCAGTATTGTCGACCAACCAATCCTGGAACCGCATAATCCATTCCGCGCGTGCGCGTACGCCGATGGATTCCCATTCCGGTTGGTGCACCCGAAGGTCGCGGATCGTGTCGGCAACGCTGACCGCCGAATGGTCGGCGACCCGTCCCACGGGGCGTCCATCGGCCGGATTGTGAACGTCGATATCGGCTGTCGCGGTATCGATTCCAGTTGTCTCAGGTGTTGCGGTGTTCGACACGCGACTCCCCTTCCCGTGGCAGGTGAACAAGCATTTTGCCGGTGTTGGCTCCGCGCATCATGTCCAGGAAGGCGTCGAGTGCGTGGTCTATCCCATCGACGACGGTCTCCCCCACCCGCAGCGACCCGTCGGCCAGCCAGCCGGATGCGGTGCGAACCCATTCCCCGGACCGATGGGTGTGATCGCCGAGTATGTAGCCGCGCAGGGTGATGCGTTTACGAGTCGCCAGGTGCAGGTTATTCGGTCCGGGAGCGGAGGTGGCGTTGTTGTAGCTCGAGATCGAGCCGCACAAAGCTACCCGCCCAAAGGTATTGAGCACGGTGAGGGCCGCTTGCAGATGTTCGCCGCCGACATTGTCGAAATAGATATCGATTCCCTCGGGTGCGGCGGCCGCGAGTTGTTCGGTGAGATGTCCGGCGCGGTAGTCGATTGCGGCGTCGAATCCGAAATCCGAGACCAGCCGCGCGACCTTCTCCGGTCCGCCCGCCGACCCGATGACGCGGGAGGCCCCGAGCTTGCGCGCGATCTGCCCGGCGACCGAACCCACCGCCCCCGCCGCACCCGAAACGAAGACGACATCGCCTTCGCCCACCGGCGCGATCTCGGTCAACCCCACATACGCGGTGAGGCCGGTGGCACCGAGCACCCCCAGATACGCCTGTGCCGGTGAGCGATTCACATCGACCGCATGCACGTCGGCCACGTCGAGCACGGCGTATTCGCGCCATCCGGCAAAGTGAATGACACTCGTGCCGACCGGGACGGTATCAGCTGCGGAGGCGATCACGGTGCCGACAGCCCCACCCGTCATCGTCTGCCCCAGCTCGAACGGCGGCATGTACGACTTGCCCTCGTTCATCCGTCCCCGCATATAGGGGTCCACCGACAGCCAGTCATTGGCCACCAGAATCTGCCCCGGCCCCGGTTCTTCCAGGGTGACGGTGGCGAACTCGAAGTCCGTCGGTTTCGGTTCACCGATCGGACGGGCGATCAAACGCCATTCCCGCGAAGAAATCGTCATGCCGCTACCCCATCGCCTGGCGGTACAGCGGATTGTCGACGCTGTAGTAATTGCAGTGGAATCCGCTGGGGATCGCGAATGGCACCTTGACCCGGGCCAGCGGCCCACCCGTCAGGTCCTTGGCGTCGAACACCACCAATTCGGTTTCCGCGGCCCCAGCCTGGTGCACCAAAGTTATTGCGTAACCGTCGAGTTCGTCGGTGCCACCGACCTTGGGCGCGAAGATGAGTTCA
Organism: Nocardia uniformis NBRC 13702; assembly: GCF_001613345.1. Taxonomy (GTDB): domain Bacteria; phylum Actinomycetota; class Actinomycetes; order Mycobacteriales; family Mycobacteriaceae; genus Nocardia; species Nocardia uniformis. The sequence continues at coordinate 51,668 of NZ_BDCE01000041.1, forward strand.
CCGGCCGCAGCCGAGTCACCGAAGTGGTACAGGTCTTCGAAACCGGTGCGCGTATCGACCCGAACCACCGAGTCCATGCCATCGGCGCGACCATCGACCGAGTGCAGGTTGCTATTGGCGAACGCGTAGCGGCTGGGGCGCGTCATGAGCCGGTCATCGGGTCGCGGGAACTGGATATCGCGGTCATTGAGAATCTCCTCGCGCACCACATCGGTGGTGGCCGTCGGATCGATAGTCCAGCGGCGCAAGCTTTGTCGCGTTTCCCGGTGGGTGCGGCGCGTGCCATCGATATCCGGGAAGAGCGCCGTGCCCTCGGCCGCCGCCACATCGGCGACGATCCGACCGTCGGACTCCCACACATTGGCCTGATGCATCATGTGCCGGGGTTCGGCTTCGAACCATCGGACGTCGGCCGCGGTGCCGCGCCGTGGCATGAGGCCGAGTTTCGTCGGCCGGTCCGGATCCCAGCCGACCAGCGGACCGCCGGACATGGCGCGTGGCAGGCTGATGTCGAGGGGTGTCACCGGAAACACCACATAGTGCTCGGTGACGAAGAAGGTGTGCAGCATGCTCTGATGCGGGACCGGAACGCTTTCCGTAGCGATCGGCCGCCCATCGAAATCGATAATGTCGTAGCGCAATTCGGGGGCAGCGTCACCGCGTCGCGCGATCGAACCGATATTGATCAGCTCTCCGGTCGAGTGGTCGACCGTCGGGTGCGCACTGAAGGTCGTGGTGACCACCCCGCCGTAGGTCTCCTCCCCCAGCGTGTCGAGGGTCCGGGGATCGAGTTCGACCGGTGGCGCGCCCTCCATGAGTGCGAGCAGCTTCCCGCCGTGCAGGACGATATTGGTATTGGCGGTGTTGTAGCGGGTGCCTTCCGCCAGCGGATCGGTGGTCATCGGATTGCCGTGGACACCGAAAAGCCGTCGCCCCTCCTTCATTTCGAGCAGCAGCTTGTCGGTGCGCACCCAACGGTTACGCAGCGACACCCGACCGTCCTCGATGAAGAAGGCGTACACCATGCCGTCCCCGTCGAACCAGTGATAGTCCTCATCGGTCGGCGGATACAGTGGCTCTGCCCCATTGCGGTAGAACACGCCCGCCAGATCCGCGGGCAGCTCACCCTCGATGAACAGATCCGGCGCGTCCACCTCCATCCGGTTGGGTCGGTGATGCCCGGTGAGGAACGCACTGTCGCGATACCGCGTCGACGCCATGGCTCAGTGCTCCGGTTCGAGGACGCCGAGCGTGGTGCCCACCGGGTACTCACCATCGACCTCGACGGCGCCGTGGCGCAGCACGCCCTGTGACGGGGCGGGGATTTCGGTTTCCACCTTGTCGGTGCCCACCGTGTACAGCGGCTCACCCTCGCTGACCGCCTGCCCATCGGGTACCAACCAGCCCAGGAAGGTGCCGTCGGTCATGGAGACGTCGAGCTTCGGCATTCTGATTTCCATACGAATTCGCTTTCCCTACCGGACTTCTCAGTCCTCATCGATCCGCAGCGCCTGGCTCGGACAGTCCGCGACCGCCAGCGCCGCCAGCGCGGCTGTCTCACCGGATATCTCGTCGACCAGTACCTGCACGGTGCCGTCGTCACCGACGACGAATAGTTCCGCCGACACCGCCTCACACACTCCGTGCCCGATACACCGGTCACGGTCCACCACAACCTTCACGACGGGACTCCTATCGGGTCAGCAGCGCGCAACCGCTCAAACCGGGCGCACCGTAGACGTGGGACAGCGCGACCCGGGGCGGTCGTGCGACCTGCCGGTCCCCGGCCGTACCGCGCAATTGCAGGACGTTCTCATGGATCTGCCGCAGCCCCGACGCCCCGATCGGTTCGCCATTGGCCAGGCAGCCGCCGTCGGTATTGATCGGCAACCGGCCCGTGAGGGCGGTGACTCCGGCATCGATCAGTTCGGTCTGCTCACCGTGCGCGCACAGCCCGGTCTCGGCCATATGGATGATCTCCGCGCCCGAGTCGGTGTCCTGCACCTGCGCGATATCGACTTCGGCGGGAACGATTCCGGCCTGTTCGAATACCGCGCGGGCGGCGTCGACCGTCGGACTCTCGCCACCCCGAATCGATAGCGACGGGCTGAGCACCTCGAACGATCCGGGCCGACGGGTCCGCACCGCCACCGCCGCCACATGCACCGGGTCGCGCCGAAACCGCTTGGCATTCTTCGCCTTACACAGCACGAGCGCGGTCGCGCCGTCCCCGGGCGAACACAGCATGTACTGGCGCAGTGGATCCACCAGCATGGTCGAGTTCTCGATATCGTCGACCGAGAGCTCTTTGCGCCGCCAGGCATTCGGATTCAGCGAGCCATTGTGAAACGCCTTGGCCGCCACCGCGCTCAGCAGTCGTGGCGGCAGGTCGTGCGCGTACAGGTAGCGCTGGATCTTGAGTGCGAAGAACTGTGCGGTCACCGCCATCCCGGTGGTCCCGTACCAGCGGCCGAGCCCCATATGTTCGGTGGAGATGCGGAATGCCCCGCGCGGATGGGCGTCGAACCCGACCACCAGCGCGCATTCGGCCGCACCGGATTCGATAGCGTGCACCGCGGAGATGAGCGAACTGCTGCCGGTAGCGCAGCCATTGAGCACATTGATGAACGGCACGCCGGTCAGTCCGAGTTCGGTGACGAGGGTATCGGCCGAGCCGGCGGACATGCTGCCCCCGACCGCGTAGTCGATATCGGACCACCCCACTCCGGCGTCGTCCAGGGCCTGCCGCACGGCGTGCACGGCCTCCGCGCGCGCCGTGGTCTCGCGATACCGGCCGAAGGGACGGCAACCGACTCCGATAATGGCGGCCTTCATCACGCTTCTCCCTGATCGATGGGGGTGAACGCGAAAGTTGTCGCTGTTTCCCCTGATTCGGTGGGCACCTCGAGGGCGGTCAGTCGCATGGGCATCCCGATACGCAACTGCCGCGGATCCGCCCGGGTCAGCAGCGATTCCACGATCACCTGGTCGGGCAGTTCGACGTAGCCCAATCCGAACGGCGTGAAGGCTTCCCCCGCAACCGCATACGGCGGGCTCGGTGGCGGGAAGCGCTGAACTGTCCAACTCCACAGCACGCCCTGTTCGGCGAGCGGCACCACCGAGATTTCTCGCGCACCGCAGCGCGGACAGGCGGCACCGACCGGAAAGTGGTGGTCCCCGCAGGCCGCACAGCGGCCGCCGCGCAGCCGAATTCGGCCATTCTCTAGATCCATCAGCTGGGGGTCGATCGGCTTACTTGTCACCGTGATTTCTCCTCATCGGTCGACGGTTTGTGCGACGGCCGGACGCCGCGTTTGAGCACCACGACATCGCCGTGCACCCCCGCCTGACAGGCCAGCCGGACCGGCCCACTGCCGTGCGGCCGCAGATCTCTCACCACCCGCGTCTCGGATTCGGCCGCTGTCGACAGCCGCTCGGCATGTTCGAGGACATCGACATGGCAGACGAGGCAATCGCCGAGCCCCCCGCAGATGGTCGGCCACCGATATCCGGCCGCGAGTGCGGCGGCCATAATGGTTTGTCCGGGGGTGGCGGTGAATTGGATGCCGGAGGGCCGGACCGTCACCGTCGGGTCGCCGCCGTTGTCGTGCACTGGTATTCACCCCCGTCGCAACTCACTCCAGGGTCGCCCCCGGTTCGGATCGGGTTCGCGGTCCAGGCCCAGGACCCGTTCGGCGATAATGGTGCGTTGAATCTCCGAGGTGCCACCGGCAATGGTGAGTCGGCGACTGTCCAGCAGCGCGTACGCCTCGGGCGTGAGACCGGTATCGGCGTAGGCCGCGTCGGCACCGGCGACCTCGTATCCGAGTTCGGTAATCCGTTGCGCCAGTTCCGATTGCGCGAGTTTGGTTATCGATCCCTCCGCGCCGCCACGCGACTGTGAGGAGGGTGCTTGCGCGCGCAGATTGGTCAGGTGCAATGCCCGCTCGGTGGCGAGTAGCGCCATCAGCCGATCGCGCAGCACCGGGTCGCGCCACGCCCCGGCCCGGCGAGCCAATTCCAGCACCGGCGCCAGCGGCACACCGCTCGCCTCGGAACTGCCGGAGAGACCGGATCTTTCGGTGCTCAGGGTCGACAGTGCCACCCGCCACCCGTCATTCACCTCCCCCAGCCGAATATCGTCGGACACCCGGACGGCGTCGAGGAACACCTCGCAGAAATGTTGCTCGCCGGTGATCTGACGCAGCGGGCGCACGGTCACTCCGGGTGCGGCCATATCGAGCAGAAAGCAGGTGATACCGGCATGTTTCGGTTTATCCGGATCGGTGCGCGCCAGCAGCATGCCGTATCCGGCGAGATTCGCGAACGAACTCCACACCTTCTGACCATTGACGATCCAATCGTCGCCGTCCGACTGTGCCCGGGTGCCCAGGCTCGCCAGATCGGATCCGGCTCCCGGTTCGCTGAACAGCTGGCACCAGATATCGGCTCCGGAGGTGATCCCGGGCAGATACCGCCGCTGCTGCTGCAGGGTCCCCCATGCCGCGATGGTGGGTCCGATCAAGGTGTGGGCGACGAAATGCGGCCCGTCCACGGTGTCGTCAGTCACGGTGGCCGTCCTCGAGATCCACAAGTTCGGCGAGCCGCCGCCGATATCGTGGCGCTCCCCCGGTGAGCGCGACCACCGAGTGCGCGCGCCGCAGATATCGGTGCGCCCAGTGTTCCCAGGTGATCGCGATACCGCCGTGCAGCTGCACCGCGGCCCTGGTCACGGCGGTCGCCGTATCCGCCGCCATTGCGCCCGCGATCGCGAGATCGGTATCGGTGCGCGGGCTTTCGGGCGCGGTGGTCAGCTGCCACGCAGCGCCGTACACCGCCGACCGGGTCAGCTCGACCTGTGTCAGCAGATCCGCCACTCGGTGCTTGATCGCCTGGAACGAGCCGACCGTGCGCCCGAACTGGATACGGCCCGCGACATAGTCCAGGGTCTGGTCGAAGGTCCGCTGCGCGACACCCAGCAGCTCCGCGGCCACTACCAGATCACCCCGTCGGCGCAGCGCCGCTAGGGCCGTCGCGCCCGTGATCACGACATCCGGTACGGCATCCACGAATTCGACGCGACCCAGCGAACGGGACGGATCGAGCCCGTCGAGCTCGGTGGCGGTCACACCGGGGGTGTCACGGTTCAGGACGACCACCGTCCGCTCGCCGTCGATCGACAACTCGCCCACGATCGACTCCGCACCGTCGAGCTCCCACACCGGCTCCGCCGTGCCGTTGACCCGGACACCGTCCCCGCCACGGTGTCCGGTCAGCCCGGTGATTCCGGCACCGAGGAGTGCGCCATCCACCGCACCCGATCCGGCGACGGTCAGAAGCGGTCCGCCGACCGCGGTCGAAACCAGTGGTCCTCGATACAGCGCCGCGCCCGCTTCCTCGGCCAGAATCGCGAGATCTATTGCGGTACCGACGGGCTCGGCGGAGCCGGTGCAGAGGATGTCACCCATGCCGATCTCGTCCAGCAGCCGCCGCCAGGTGGCCGTGGCATCGTCGGCCTCGGTGATGGTCCCGAAGAATCTCCGCAATACCGCACGGAGGGCACCGTGTTCATCGGTGAAGTGAAAGACCGGTGGATGAGCTGTGGGCGCGGCGGCATCGAGCGTGCTCATGATCGCTCTCCCGGTACCACCGCGGTCGGTTGCCGCGCGGCCAGATACCGGTCCCGCAGCGCCCGCTTGTTCACCTTGCCCATCACCGTCCGCAGTTCGGTATCGACGAACTCGATCATGGCCGGACACTTGTAATGCGCCAGGCGATCTCGACACCAGGCGACGAGTTCCGCCGGGTCGGGCGGGCGCTCTCACGGCACCACCAGCGCGCACAGCTGTTCGCCCATCTCGGGGTGCGGGATTCCGATCACCGCGACATCGAACACTCCGGGATGGGTGCGCAATATCGCCTCGGATTCGGCCGGATACACATTCACTCCACCGCTGACCACCATGTCGGAGGCTCGATCGGTGAGGAACAGGTAGCCGTCCTCGTCGAGATAGCCGATCTCTCCGATAATGAATACGTCGCGGTCGAGGTAACTGCGCGCCGTTTTCTCCGGATCATTGTGGTACCGAGGACGAACACCGACAGTGGACCGCACACACACCAGACCGGTCTCCCCGGCCGCCAGGACCGCACCATCGGCATCGCGAATGCTCAACTCACATCCCGGCAGTGCCCGCCCCACCGATCCCGGATGGGCCAACCACTCCTGGGAGTCGATCATGGTCACCGTGCCTACCTCGGTCGACCCGTACGCGTCGGCGAACACCGGCCCGAACCAGTCGATCATCGCCCGCTTGACGTGCACCGGGCAGCTCGCCCCGGTGTGCACGACAGTGCGAATACTGCTGATGTTGTAGCGCTTTCGCATGCCCTCGGGCAGCGCCAGCAGTCTGGCGAAGTGCGTCGGCACCATCATCGAGCTCTCCACGCGGTGCCGTTCGATGAGCCGCAGCACCTCCTCCGCGTCGAATTTGCGCAGAATGACCAGCGGATTGCCGACGGCCAGCGCCCGCACACCGCCGATCGGCCCGGTGTGGTGCATAGGTCCCACAATCAGGTGCCTGCCCCTGGGCCGCACCGGCGACTGTTCGAGCCGCCGCACGTGTTCGACAATGTTCTCGCCGGTGGGATACATCTGATCCGGCAGCGGCACCCCCTTGGGCAGTCCGGTGGTTCCCGAGGTGTAGTACAGCGGCGCGGCCGGTGCGATCAGCTCGGACGGCTCACTATCGGCGAAGCCCTCGATCAGCGACTCGAAGGATTCGACACCGTCGGAATCGTCCGCGCCCCAGGCGACCACCCGCACCTCGGCGCTCGCGGTCCGCGCGGTCGCGGCGGTGCGCGCCGAACACAACACGGTGTGCACCGCGCCGTCGTCGAGGATGTAGCGCACCTCGTCGACGGTGAGCTGCGCGTTCACCGGGACCACCGACAGCCCCGCATAGGTGGTCGCCAGATGCGCGAGGGCGGTGTACACCCCGTTCTCCGCGTGGACGGCGACCCGCTGGTCCGCGCCCACACCGAGCGACAGCAACCAGCCCACCGTCCGGTTCACCATGGAATTCAGTCGCGCCCACGACCATTCGAGATCACCGTCGGTGACCGCGATCCCGTCGGGATCGCGGTGCGCGACGGCTGCCAGCCCATAAGCCACTGCCATCCACCCCTCAACTCACGACGCGACTGCGCGAGCGTTTCAGCGTGCTCCGTACCGCGGCGACAATGCCGTCCGCGCTGGGGACGAACGCATCCTCCAATGGCTTGGAGTAGGGAATCGGTGTCTCGGCCCCGGCTACCCGGCCGACCGGAGCCGCCAGTTCATCGAAGAGTTCCTCGCTGATCATCGCGGCCAGTTCCGCACCGAACCCATTGCGCCGCACCGCCTCATGAATGACGACGGCATGCCGGGTGCGCGCCACCGATCCGAGGATGGTCTCCGTATCGAGGGGTACCAGCGACCGCACATCGATCACCTCGGCTTCGACACCCTCGCCCGCCAACTGCTGTGCCGCGGCCATGGCGTCGTGCACCTGCCGCCCGTAGGAGATCAGCGTGATATCGCGGCCGGGCCGCACCGTGGCCGCCACCCCGAGCGGAACATAGTGCCGCCCCACCGGAACCGGTTGCGGTGGCGCGAAGTACAGCAGGCTCTGCTCCACGATCACGCACGGGTCCGGATCCTCGATACATGCGGTGAGCAGCCCCTTGGCGTCGGCCGGATTGCTGGGCACCACCACCTTGAGCCCGGGGATGTGGGTGAGCCAGGCCTCCAACATCTCCGAATGCTGTGCGCCGAACTGCATTCCGGCTCCGGCCGCGCAGCGCACGGTCAGCGGCACGGTGGTCTGCCCACCGGACATATAGCGCAGTTTGGCGGCGTGATTGGACAGCTGGTCCATACAGACGGCGAGGAAATCCATGAGCATGATCTCGGCGACCGGTCTCATTCCCGCGACCGCCGCACCGATCGCGGCACCCATAATGGCCTGCTCGCTGATCGGTGTGGCGCGTACCCGGTGCTTGCCGTACTTGGTGGACAGTCCGCGCGTCACCATGAATACGCCGCCGCCAGGGTCGGCGATATCCTCACCCAGCAGGAATACCGACGGGTCACGCCCGAGGGCATCGTCCAATGCGCTGCCGAGCGCCTGGAATCCGGTCATCGGCTGGGTTTCCACGGCGGTGTGGCTCATATCAGCGCCTCCTCGTACACATCGGTCAGGGCCTCGCTCAGGTCCGGTAGCGGGCTGGCATCGGCGAATTCGACGGCATCCGCGATGGCCGCCTTCTGCTCCGCCTCCACCGCGTCGAGCTCCGCGGCGGTGGCTATCCCCTCGGCGATCAACCAGTCCCGCATCCGTGGCACCGGGTCGGCGGCGCGCGCGGCGGCCAGTTCGCCGGGTTGCATGTACTCGTTCTGATCCGACATCTGATGGCCGTAGAACCGGAAGGTCATGGCCTCCAACAGGGTCGGCCCCTCGCCCGCTCGCGCCCGCGCGATGGCCTCGCGCGCGGCCCCGTACATGGCGACCGGATCATTGCCGTCCACCCGCACGCCCGGGAACCCGTAGGAGGCGGCCCGGTCGGCGATCCGAGCCACATTGGTGCCGTCCGCATAGGCGGTGTGTTCGGCGTAAAGATTGTTGTGACAACAGAACACGACGGGCAGCTTCCACAGCCCGGCCAGATTGCAGGCTTCGTGGAAGGCACCGATATTGGTGGCGCCGTCACCGAAGTTCACCACCGTCACCTGGTCGGTGCCCTGCATCTGCGTCGCCAGCGCCAGACCCGCGCCGATGGGCAGACCACCGCCGACAATGCCGGTGGTGACCATCAATCCGGAGGCCGGGTGGGTGATGTGCATCGGCCCGCCCTTGCCCTTACAGGTGCCGGTGGCCTTGCCCATGAACTCCGCCCAGAGTTCGCGCAGCGGCACACCTTTGGCGAGCTGATCGTGTAGCCCGCGGTAGGTGGTCACCACATAGTCGTCGGTGCGCAGCAGCGTGCCGATCGCCGACGAGATGATTTCCTGACCGCGCGGCGAGTAGTACTGGGCGCTCACCTGTCCGGCGAGCACCAGCGCCCGGAACTTCTCGTCGCACAGCTTGATTCGAGTGGCCTTGGTGTAGATCGACAGCAGCGCTTCGACGCCGATGTCATCACGAATGTCGAGGTCCGACACAGCGATCCAATCTGTTGGTGGGTTCGAGATCAGCCAGCGGCCGTCAACTGCTGGACGTACTGCTGTGCGGCCATACCGATGAAGGCAGACCCGTTCACCGACCACCCGCCGTCGACGAACAGCGTCTGACCGGTGATGTAGCTCGCCGCCGGGGAGGCCAGAAAGCCCACGGCCCCGGCGATATCGGCTGGTTCGCCCAGTCGACCGAGCGGCATGGCCGCACCGATGGCCTGCTGGATGCCGGGATCGCCGAACTCCGCGCTGGTGCCCTCGGTGACCACCAGGCCCGGCCCCACCGCATTGACCCGAATGCCGCGCGGCGCGTACTCGACCGCCAGCTGCCTGGTCAGCGCCACAATGGCCGCCTTGGAGGCCGGATAGATCCCTCGTCCCGGACCCGACATCTCGGCCAGCACGGAGGTCAGGTTGACGATTGCCCCACCACGCTCCGAAAACTTGGGCGATAGCGCGCGCGAGACCAACCAGCTGCCAACCACATTCGTGCGCAGTACCGCGTCTACCTCGGTGATGGTGCTGTCGTCGAGCGTCTGCGACCGCCAGATACCCGCATTGTTGACCAGTACGTCCAGCGCGTCCACGGCCTCCGCCAAGGCCGCCACGGATCCTTCGTCGGCGACATCGCACCGCACCGCGGTGCCACCGATCGCCTTCGCCGTCTCGTCGGCAGCCGTCAGGTCGATATCGACAGCGATAACGTCGAATCCGCTGTCTGCCAGATGGTTTGCGATCGCGCGGCCAATGCCGCTGCCAGCGCCTGTTACGAGGGCTTTCACTCGCCCCTCCTCCGTATTCGGCGACCGGAACCTCACGACCGCCCTTGTCTATGACCCACATCACTATTATATTGGCCAGTTAATTAGTCAAGTACACGCTTTCCCACCGTCTCGTGGGTCAGTGGTATCTCTGGAGGCGGCTTTGACCGATCCCTCGTCCTACCCCGTTGCCGAATTCGATCTCCTGAATCCGCAAGTGCTGCAATGTCCTTACCCGTGGCACCAGGTGCTGCGCGAACAGGCTCCGGTGCACTTCGTCGCGAGCCGGGGCATGTGGTTCGTATCCGCACGCGAACTGGTCGCCAAGGCCCTCGCCGACCATGCGGTGTTCTCATCGAATTTCGGGCTGCCACAGCTGCCCGCCCCCGAATCGATCAAGGACCAGATCGCCGAGATCGAGGCGCAGGGTTGGCCGGCGGTACCGACGCTGCTCACCGCCGATCCACCGGAACACCACTACTACCGGCGCATGTTGGCCAAGGCGTTCACACCGCGATTCATCGCCCGGCTGGAGCCGCGGATTCGCGAGATCGCCCGTTCGCTGGCCGCGGGCTTGCCGCCGGGTGATCCGGTCGAGTTCGTGAAAGCCGTTGCGGCCCCGCTACCTTTGCTCGTCATCGCCCATGTGCTGAACGTGCCCGATGACCGGATCGACGATTTCAAGCGCTGGTCGGATCAGTTCACCGCCAGTGTCGGTGCCGAGCTCGACGAGGCCGGGCGCTTGGATCAGGCCCGAAGTCTGCTCGAGTACCAGAAGTTCTTCGCCGCCGAGCTCGACGACCGCCGCGCCAATCCGCGCGATGATCTGCTCAGCGGACTGGTGACGGCACCCAGTGCCGAAGACGGTGACGAACCCATCAGTACCGGCGCGTGTTTGAGCATCATCCAGCAATTGCTCATCGCCGGGAACGAGACCTCGACCAAGCTGCTGACCGGTGTACTGCACGAGCTCACCAAGGCTCCCCGATGGTGGGATTGGCTGCGCGAGGACCCCGCCGACCGCTCGGCAGCGGTCATCGAAGAAGGGCTGCGCTTCCTGACTCCGGTGCAGAGCATGTTCCGAGTCACCAAGGCCGAGGCCGATCTCGGGGGCTACACCATCCCGGCGGGGCAGCTGGTCGTGCTCTGCTTCGGTTCGGCCAATCGTGATGAGGCGGCGTTCGACCAGCCCGACGAGTTCGATCCGACGCGCGCCGACGCCAAGTCGCACATCGCGTTCGGCGCGGGTATCCACGCCTGCCTGGGCGCACCGCTGGCGCGCCTGGAGTCCAGGATCATGCTCGAGGAGCTGGCCACCCGGTTCGAGACGGTCCGATTCGGCGCGGACAATGACTTCGCCTATGAGCCCAGCTTCATGCTGCGGGGGTTGAAGCGACTCTCGCTGACGTTCGAACGGGACGGGAGTGGAGTGGATTCCGGCCACAAGCACGCCGGAATGACGGAGGCCGGGAGGGTGGAGGCCGGTACGACAGGTGCGGCCAGGCCTTCACAGCCGCCGATTTCGATCGCCACCGAGGGCTAGGCCGGGTGATGACAGCCGTTGATCCCACACCCGCCGGACCCGAGTCCGCGCGCGGTGAAATCGCCAACTGGTCCAAGGGTTACGCGAATCGTCATCCCCGCGCGGCCCTGCGCACGGTGGGCGGCCAGTTCGTGCTGGGCGTGCGCGGCTGTCAATACCTGGTCCTCGATATCGTCCGAGGTCGCTTCCCGTTCAAGGAGTTCGTCGAGCAGGCCACCTTCATGGCGCGCACCGCCGTGGTGCCGACCCTGTTCGTGACGGTGCCGATCGCAGTCACCCTGTCCATCCAATTCGGTTTGCTGGCTGGACAATTGGGAGCGACATCGATGGCGGGGGCCGCCAATGGGCTGGCCGTCATCCGGCAGGGCGCACCCCTGGTCGCCGCCATTCTGATGGCCGCCGCCGTCGGCTCGGCCATCAGCGCCGACCTCGGGTCGCGGACCATTCGCGAGGAGACCGCCGCCATGGAGGTCATGGGTGTGTCGGTGATCCGGCGACTGGTGGTGCCCCGGCTGGCCGCCAGCGTGGTGGTCGCCATCGCCCTCACCGGATTCACCTGCTTCATCGGCTTTTTGGCCGGTTACGCCTTCACGGTCATGTTGCAGGGCGGCACTCCGGGCAGCTATACCTCGACGTTCTCCTCATTCGCCACCGTCGACGATCTGATACTGACACTCATCAAGGCGACGATATTCGGCGTCATCGTGGCCATCGTGTCCTGTTACAAGGGCCTCGACGCCGAGGGTGGCGCGTCCGGTGTCGCCAATTCGGTCAATGCCGCTGTGGTGCAGTCGATTCTGCTGCTCATGGTGGTCAATGTGGTGCTGAGCCAGATGTACCTCATTCTCTTCCCCAAAGCGAGCTTCTGACCATGGCGGCCGAATACACCGTCACCGGGATGCGGCCGGTGCTCGCGGTCACCGGCGCGGGCCGCCGTCAGCTCTCCCGCATCGGGCATATGGTGGCGTTCTTCTTCCGCGCCCTGGCGGGCATCCCGGTGACGCTGCGCCGCTACCGGCACGAGTTCTTCCGGCTACTGTCCGATGTCACCTGGGGTAATGGCTCCATCGTGGTGGGCGGCGGCACCGCGGGCGTGGTCCTCATCGTCGGCGGTGCGGCGGGTGCGGTCGTCGGTATCGAGGGCTACAACGCGCTCAATCTGCTCGGGCTGGGCCCGGCCACCGGGCTCATTACCTCCCTGGCCGCGGTGCGCGAGCTCGCGCCGCTCATGGCGGCGCTGGCCTTCTCCATTCAGGCGGGCTGCCGCTTCACCGCGCAGCTGGGGGCCATGCGCATCTCCGAGGAGATCGACGCACTGGAATCGGTTGCCATCCGGCCGATTCCATACCTGGTCACCACCCGCGTGCTGGCGTCGGCGCTGGCCATCCTCCCGCTGTTCGTGGCCTGTCTGGCGCTGAACTTCCTGGTCTGCCAGGTCGTCGTCTTCCTTTCCAGCGGCCAGGGCTCGGGCACCTACCTGCACTATTTCTCACTCATGCTCAGCGGGCGCGACATCGTTTTCGCCGTCATCAAGGTCTGCATCTTCGTGATGGTCATGTCGACCATCCAGTGCTACTACGGCTACTACGCCACCGGCGGCCCGCGCGGCGTCGGTATCGCGGCGGGTCGCGCTATGCGAGCGAGTATCACCATTATGGCCGTCCTCAACATGCTGCTGACCATGGCGTTCTGGGGCATCGATGCGGGCGGGCGGCTCGGGGGTTAATGCGTATGGGCAATGAATTCGAACTCGACGGCAGAGGTCCGTCCACGCGGCTGCTGCTGGTGGTCGCGGTGGTGTTCCTGGCGCTGTGCGTCGTCGCGACGCACCTGCTGCTGGAGAAATCCACCGGAGGCCTGGACAAAAAGGTGACCGTCACCGCGCTACTCGAGAGTGTCGGCGACGGGCTGCCGGACAAATCCGATGTCAAATTCCGGGGCTTGCTGGTCGGCATGGTCCGCGGCGTGACACCGGCCCGGCGCGGCGAACCCAATATCGTGCGCATCGAACTGAATCCGGCACACGCGCAGGGCATTCCGAACAGCGTCACAGCGCGGATCGTGCCGAGCAACGCCTTCGCCGTGTCCTCGGTCCAACTGGTAGACAACGGTGCCGCCCCGGCGATCACCGACGGCTCGCGCATCACCGAGGACCGCACCCTGCCGACGCAGCTGTTCCAGACCACCCTGGCCAAGGTGCGCGAACTCCTCGGCGCGATCGGCCGCGACGAGACCGACCGCACCCTGGGACTGATCCGCACCCTCGCCGACGCCACGGCAGGTAAGGGCGCGACCCTGACCTCGACCGTGGACGGTCTCAACAAGGTTGTCGCCGAGATGAATCAACTCACCGCCGAGGACACCGGTCCGGCCACCCTGCGCACCTGGGAAGAGGCCATCGCCACCTTGAACGGCAGCGCACCGGAGCTGGTGGACGCGCTGCATTCGACGGTCGCGCCCATGCGGACGGTCGCCGAAAAGCGCGCCCAGCTGGTGGATCTCCTTGTCGGTGCGAACGCGACGGTCGGCACCGTCGGAGGCGGGCTGGACAACCACATCGATGAACTGGTCGATATCGGCACCCAGCTCACCCCGGTGGTCGGTGTCCTGGCCGATGACGCGGGCGAGTTCCCGGCAATCATGTTGCGGCTCAATGACGTAGTCGACAAGTTCTTCGGCGAACTGTGGACCCGGACCGGCGAGAAACTGGCCTTCACCTTCAAGCTGGTGGTGTCGCTGACGCCGCTGCGGCTCTACACCCGCGCCGACTGTCCGGTCTTCGGGGAGCTGCGTGGGCCGAGTTGCGATACCGCGCCGGAGACCACCCCGATTCCCGAGACCATGGGGATACCGGACGCCCGCGCCTTCACCCCACCACCGGGCGTCGCCCTGCCCACCCCGGGCAGCCCAGCCGATCAAATTCTGCTCGGTCCACTCGGAATCCCCGCGCCGCCAGCGGTATTCACCCCGGCTCCGGAGGGCGCGCGATGACGACCCACCGCCGTAACCTGTTCTCGCTGACCGTCTTTCTCACCATCTGCCTGACGCTGACGTGGACCATCTTCGTCACGCTGCGCCGCGATGTGCCGGGGCCCACCAATACCTATACCGTGCGATTCGCCGACGCGTCCGGGCTGCGCACCGGCTCGGATGTGCGGATCGCAGGTGTGCGGGTGGGGCGTGTCGAATCCGTCGATCTCGATGGCACGGTGGCCCGGGTGCGATTCCGGGTGCAACGCGACCAGCCGGTGTACGGCAATACCCGCGTCTCCGTGGTCTACCAGAACATTGTCGGGCAACGCTATCTCGGCCTGTCCATGGCCGATTTCGGCCAACCGGAGCGGCTGCCCGATGGCAGCGTCATCCCGATCGAGCACACCGAACCATCCTTCGATATCACCAGACTGCTCAATGGTTTCGAACCGCTGTTCACGCTGCTCGATCCCGACGATCGCGGCAATCTGTCCACCTCGCTGATTCAGGCGCTTCAAGGTGACGCGCACGCCATCACCACTCTGATCGCCGAGACCTCGCGCCTGGCGCAGACCATCGCCGGTCCCGATGAGCTGCTCGGTCGGGTAATCGTGAGCCTGAACAATGTGGTCGCCGATATCGCCGACCAGGGCGGCCAGTTGCAGACCACACTCACCCAGGTCCGCACCGTGGTCGATGGTCTCAATGCCCGCCGCGGCGAGCTCGTCACCTCGGTCGGCGCGATCTCCACGGTGGTCGGTCGGCTGGCGGCGGTACTCACCGGGGTGGCCCCCGACCTGAATGAATTGCTCGCGCGCCAACCGGGATTCCTGTCCACGCTCGTCGACGATCCGGCTGAGATCGCCTATATGGGTTCGAATCTGCCCGCTGTCTTCAAGGGCCTGGCCCGGGTTACTGGCGACAGCACCGCCATGAGCGCGCAGGCCTGCGACTTCAACTTCACCATTCTCGACGCGATCTCCCCGATCGTGCCCGCGATCATCGACAGCGCGACACCGGGCGGACAACGCAAGTACTCGGCGATGTGCAGGTGATATCAATGGCATTGAAGCAACGAATATCTAACCTCTCCAAGCCCATTCGAGGTTTGCGCGGACGCGTACCGACCATGCGAGGACGTGTCCTGGAGTCGTACAGCACCACCTGGCTGGGCGGGCTGTCCCTGCTCGCCCTGGTTGTCGCCGTCGCCGCCACCACCCTGGTGACCGCGCTGCATATCGGCCGGGTGGAGTACTCCGCCGAATTCCGCCAGGCAGCCGGTATCCGCCCCGGCGATCAGGTCACCGTGGCCGGGGTGCCGGTGGGCACGGTCGACGGGACCGCGCTCGCGGGCGACCGGGTCGTGGTGCGTATGAAGGTCCACAGCGATGTGGTCCTCGGTGCGCAGAGCAGGGCCGAGATCAAGCTCACCACCGTACTGGGCGCACGTGCCGTCGCCCTCGAACCGGCGGGCACGGGCACGCTGGCCGATCAACGAATCCCCTTGGCGCGCACTTCGGTTCCTTACGACCTACAGAAGCTCCTCCAGGATTCGACCACGACATTCGAGCCCGTCGACGCCGATCGCTTCGCCCAGTCGATGCAGCTGCTGGCGACGCAACTGCGCGGAATGCCGTCGGTGCTGCCGGACGCGATGGCCAATGTGGAGAATCTCTCCCGCATGATCGCCGACCGCCGCGATCAGGTCGGTGCGCTGCTGCGCAATACCGCTCAGGTATCCACGCTCCTCACCTCGCAGCAGGGCGATCTGTCCGCCCTGGTGGACCAGGGCGGAGTTCTGATGCGCGAGATCCTCTCCCATCGCGTCGGCGTCCAGCGGCTCCTGGACGCCGCGACCCGATTGGTCACCACCGCACGCGACGTGTCGGTCGGCAACCGCGCCGATATCGACAAGCTCCTCGTCGATATCCGGACCATGACGTCCATGGTCGGCGATCACGATGCGTTGCTGCGCAACATGTTCCAGATCATGCCCATTACCGTCCGCAATATCGCCAATGCCTTCGGCACCGGGCCGTTCCTGGACTTCCTGCTGCCCGGCGGGCTGATGGTCGACTCCTGGATGTGCGCCATTACCGCCAATGCCGAGCAGAACGACTGGCCCGAACACTTCCAGTATTTCAAGGACTGCCAGTGAAAGTTCGAGGACGCTCAGCGCGCGCAGCGCTCCGCATTGCCGCGATCGTCGCGGTCGTGGCGATGATTGTCGGCGGCTACCGCTTACTGCCCGGCGACTCCCCCGGCGCACGCCGCATCACCGCCCAATTCGACAATGCCATCGGCCTGTACGAGGGCAATCAGGTGGCGGTACTCGGTATGCCCGTCGGAACGGTCGAGAAGATCACCGCCCGTGGCGAATACGTGGAGGTCGTGCTTCGCATCGAGACCGACGTGCGGATTCCGGAGGCGGTGCAGGCCGTCACGGTGGGCACCTCCATCCTCACCGAACGGCATGTCGAACTTACCCCGCCCTACACCGGCGGCGCGACCCTGCCCGCCGACGCGGTACTCGGTCTGAACCGCACTCGGACACCGATCGAATTCGACCGGATCCTGAATATGGTGGACCGCCTGGGCACCTCGTTGCGCGGCGACGGCAAGGGTGGCGGCCCGATGGCCGATGTCCTCGGCGCCACCGCCGATATGGCCACCAGCAGCGGCGCACAGCTGCGGACCGCGCTCTCGACCCTGTCGGAGGCATTGCGCACCGGAGCCGACGAGGGCACGGTGACCAGCCAATCCATCACCACCATCGTCACCAACCTCAGCACGCTGCTCGACGCCGCGGCACGGAATCAGCAGCTACTGCACGAATTCGGTTCCGGTGTCGGACAACTCAGCGACTTCATGATCACCGAGGGGTTGGGTCAGGGTGCGACCGGACGCCAGCTCAACGAGGTGCTCGGCCAGATCACCACAATGCTCACCGACCATCGCGAGGACCTGCGCGCCACGGTATTGAGCAGCGAATCGTTCACCCGCGCCCTGGTGGACTATCGCCGCGAACTGTCCGAGGTATTCGATGTGGCGCCACTGGCGATGGACAACGTGGCCAATGCCATCGACCAACGCAATGGCTATCTGCGCGTCGGAGCGCATTTCGATTCGGTGTTCTTCGACAGCTCCATGACCAAGGAGGTGTGCAACATCCTCGGGCTGCGCCAATTGGGATGCAGTACCGGCAATTTCAGCGATATGGGGCCCGACTTCGGGGTCACGTCGGTACTCGAGGCCATGACAAAGATGAACCGATGATCCGCCCCCTGCGCTCGATCGGCGCCTGTGCCATTGCGACGACCCTGGCCGGATGCGCCGTAAGCGTGGAGGACCTGCCCCTGCCCGCGCCCGGGGTGAGCGGCCCCAGCTATCAGCTCGACGCTGTATTCACCAATGCACTCAATCTGCCCGACCGGGCCAAGGTCCGCGTCGGTGGCGCGGATGTCGGCGAGGTGGTGGCCATGACGGCGCGCGACTACACCGCGGTGGTGTCGATGCGGGTGCTGGACTCGGTGGAGCTGCCGGTCGGCACCCAGGCCGAATTGCGTTCCGCCACACCACTGGGCGATATCTTCGTCTCCCTGGTCCCGCCCACGGGCGATACCGGAGGCGGGTTGCTGCGCGACGGCGACACCATTGCCGTGGAGGCCACGGTGGCCGCCGCGACCGTGGAGGACGTGCTCGCCTCGACCTCGCTGCTGGTCAATGGCGGCGTCATCGGAAATCTCACCCGCGTCCTCAATGGTATGGGCGATGCCATGAACGACGGCGGCGAGCGCCTCACCGCGCTCATCGCCGATTCGCGGCATCTCCTGGCCACCATGGCCGCCCGCTCCGATGATCTGCGCGGCGTGCTCGCTCAGACCGCCGCATTGGCCGATGCGCTCGATGCCCGACGCGGCGCGATCAACGACATACTCGGTTCCGCCGCACCGGCTTTGGCGGTGATCGCCGACAATACCGTGCAGATCGTGACACTGGCCGATCAGGTCGCGGCGGTGACCCGCCAGTTGGAGCGTTTCCCATCCATCCAGGGCACCGACACCCGCAGCATCATTCACGACATGAACATGTTGGCGGGCGCG
Organism: Nocardia uniformis NBRC 13702; assembly: GCF_001613345.1. Taxonomy (GTDB): domain Bacteria; phylum Actinomycetota; class Actinomycetes; order Mycobacteriales; family Mycobacteriaceae; genus Nocardia; species Nocardia uniformis. The sequence goes on from NZ_BDCE01000041.1 coordinate 70,262, forward strand.
TTCAATGAGTCCGCGGTCGATCCCCGTGTCACCATGGCGAATCTGCTGCGGATCCTGCCGCCCACCCTGAAGTTCTTCAGCGCCAATGCCGCCCACTCCGATGTGGAGCTGCGCCAGGTCGTGCTCGGTCCCGTCGACGATCCGGGACATCTGGCCGATCCGGAGTTCCGGGTGCCGGAATCGGCCGACTGGGCGAATCTGGTCGGCTCACTGGCCTTCGTGCTCACTCAGCTGGGCAATCGCGTGATGGGACCGGGCCGATGACGCTATTGGAACCACCGGCCCGAATCCTGGTGCGCGCCACCCGTATCGCGGTGGCACGCCGACTGGCGCTGTCGACCATCGCGCAGCTGGCGCTGGTCGCGATCGCCGGGTCCTACATTATGTTCGGCGCGCTGCGCACCGACCCGTTCGCGGCCGAGATGCGAATTCGCGTGCAGCTCAACGAATCCGGTGGGCTACTCGCGGGCCAGGACGTCACACTGCGAGGTGTGCCGATCGGCAAGGTCCAGTCGGTCGACCTCACCGATAGCGGTGTGCAGGCGGTGGCGCGGATCGACGCGACCGTGCGAATTCCCCGTGACGGCACCGCGGTGCGGGTCTCCGGGCTATCACCGGCCGGTGAGCAGTACCTGGACTTCGCACCCACCACCGTCGACGGACCGGTCCTCACCGACGGCAGCGTCATCACCCGAGACCAGACCACCATTCCGGTACCGCTGTGGCGGGTGCTGAGCAATATCGACGGCCTGCTGGCGCAGACCGATCCGGTCGAATTGCAGGCGATCGTCGACGAACTCGGTGTCGGGCCGGAGGGGCCGGAGAAGCTGCGCCAACTGCTGACCGGTTCGGAAATGCTCATCTCCACCCTCGACGGGGTGCTGCCGCAGACCATGACGCTGCTGCGCAGTAGTAGGACGGCCTTCCAGATCGTCACCGATTCGGCGGCCGGCATGCGTTCCACCACGGAGAATCTCACCGCGACGCTCGCCGCGGTCGGCGCGAAGGACGCCGGGCTGCGGCGGCTGCTCGAACTGAGTCCGAAGGCCCTGGGAGCGACCGATACCCTGCTCGCCGACAACAGCCGCACCATGGTGCAGCTGATCGGCAATCTCGCCACCGTCGCGCAGCTGTCGTATGTCCGGGTGCCCGCGCTCACCCACCTGCTGCGCGACGAACGCGGCTCGGTACTCGAGGCGGTGACGTCGATCATGCACGAGGGTGGGGTCTGGGCCGTCGCCAATCTCTACTTCCGGCATTACTGCGACTACCCGCACCCGCGCGATGTGCCGTTCCAGCCGGACTATCCGGAGCCGTACATGTACACCTACTGCGCCAATGACGATCCGGCGCTGCTGATTCGCGGCGCCCGCAATGCTCCGCGCCCGCCCGGCGACGATACCGCCGGTCCCCCACCGGGTTACGACCCGATGCGGCGCACCGACCCGACCCCGATCGGGCCGTACACCATTCCCCTGCCCTACGGCGGCCCCACCATGCCGCCCCAATCCGAGCCGCAACTGCACGGCGGCAACTAGCTCGACGCGAGGAAGTTCCATGAGCACCAAAACTGTTCAGCAGGCCGAGGACGTCGCGACCGATAGCGCGGACGGATCCACCAGCGCCGCACCGTCCGATGCCGCGGCATCGGCCGACGATATCGAGACCGCCACCGCTACCGGGAATTCCGAACCGGAGACCGCCGAGGTATCAGAGACTGCCCAGGTATCGGAGACCGCCGAGGTAGCAGATACCAAGGCCGCGCCTGCCTCGGCCAAACCTAAGTTCTCGCCGTCACCTCGGCTGCGCGGCCTAGCCCGCCGCCTCGCACCTGTCCTCGCCGTCGCGCTGATCGTCGGATTCGCCGGCGCGGCAGGCTATCTGGGCTGGCAGGACCACAAACGCGACGCCGTCGACGCGGCGAGTGCGGCGGCGCTGGCGGCAGCCAACAGCTATGCGGTCACCTTGACCTCGGTCGATACCGCCAATCTCGACGCCAATTTCCAGGCGGTACTCAACGGCTCCACCGGCGAGTTCCGCGACGCCTACACCCAATCGAGCACCCAGCTGCGCCAACTCCTCATCGACCACAAGGCGTCCGGCAGCGGCGTGGTGTTGCAGTCCGCGGTCCAATCCGCCACCACCGACGAGGTGGTCGTACTGCTGTTCGTCGACCAGACCGTCACCAATTCCGAACTGCCCGATCCGCGCATCGACCGCAGCCGCATCGTCATGACCATGCGCGAGGTCGACGGCCAGTGGAAGGCCAGCAAGGTCGATATCCCCTGACGGCGCGAACGCGCCGTGCACGAAAGAGGTGGACAGTGAACAACTACGAACACACCGGCACGCTCGCCGCCCTGCGCGACGACTGGATCATGCGGTCCATGCTGTCGCGAGTCGGTGACATACCCGAACTGGTGCTGCTACCCGTACTGCGGGTAGTGGCCGAGGATCGGGCGGCGGTGGATGCGGGTTGGGCGGATATCACCGCCCAACGCACTCGCACCCGACTTTTCGAGCCGCCGCGCTGGTCCTGGAAGCGGCGCTATGGACAGTTCGTCCGTGAATTGGAGTGGGCCATTACGGAATTGACCCGCGTCATGCCCGCCGAGGATGTCACCGAACTCGTATCGAGTGCGGTGGCCGCCCGATTGCGGCGTTGGCTGCGCTACGTGCTGCCCACCTTCGAGTCGGTCCGCCTGGTGCCGAAGGGTATGTATCCCTCGGTCATGGATGCGGGCGTGAGCTTCGCGACCTTCCTGGTGGGGCCGATTCATCGCACCGGTGTCGAGGCCGACGGCACCCTGGTCTACGACATCCCCGAATGCGCGATGCACACCTCGGTCTCCGCCCCGGAGGCGCAGACGAATTCGTGCCTCATGGGCTGTAAAGCGGCCTGCGAGAAGGTATTCGACCGCGATTCCGCATTTCCCCTGGAGTTCGATCCACACCTGCCCGGCTTGGGCTGCACGCTGCGCGTCCACCCGGCCGCGCCACGAGATACCCGGGCCGCTATCGCCTGACCCATCGTCATCGATCCACACCATTGGAGGAGGGGCTATGTCCAGCCCGACCACATCCGAACAGAATTACCGCGACTACACCCCGATCCATGAGGAATTCGATTACACCGTCGATGAATTCGACGGTGCGCTACCGGAGGGCCTGCGCGGCACCATGTACCGCAATGGGCCGGGCAAGCTGGATGCGGGCGGGCAGCCGCTGCGTCATCTATTCGACGGCGACGGCATGCTGTCCATGTTCGCCATCGACGAGGGCGCACTGCACTTCCGCAATCGTTTCGTCCGCACCGAGCACTACCGCAAATCGCTCACCTCGAACGGTCTCCCCTATCGTGCGCTGGGCACCATGCGGCCGGGCGGCATCCTCACCAATGCCCTGCAATTTCCCGCCAATGTGGCCAATACCAGCGTCGCGATGCACGCGGGCAAACTCCTCGCCCTCTGGGAGGGCGGGCGGCCCACCGAACTCGACCCCGACACCCTCGACACCATTGGCGTACACGATTTCGACGGCGGGCTCACATGGATCGGCGCGTTCTCGGCCCATCCCAAGTGGGACCAGCGCACCGGCGATATGTTCAATTTCGGCCTGGCCATGTTCCCGCGTCCCAAACTCGCCTGCTACCGCGTCGATCGCGCGGGCAAACTGCACGGGCTCGGAAGTGTGGGGCTGCCGGTGCCCATGTTCAACCACGATATGGGTTTGACCGAAAAACATATGGTCTTCGTTATCGCGCCACTGGTATTCCCCATGGGCAAAATGATGGGTGCGGGTCTCGGGTTCCGCAATTTCATCGAGGCCATCGATTACGACGCCGCACGCGGCACCATGATCGCGCTCGTTCCGCGGGACGGCGGCAAACCGCGCATCCTGCACACCGATCCGCTCATGCACCTGCACCTGGCCAATACCTTCGAGGATGGTTCCGACACCGTCATCGAGCTGGTCGATTTCGATGCCACCTGGGAGGAACTCAACGGTCAGCTCACCAATGCCCAGGACGGCCTTTCCTACGCGGGTCGGGCGTTCGGCGGCAAACTGACTCGCCTGCGGATCACCCCTACCGGGCGGGTAATCCACGAAACCCTCTCCGATATCCAGGGCGACTTCCCGACCTTCAACCTGTCCTACACCGCGCGCCGCCATCGGTACGTGTATTTGGCCGCGAGCGCGGACGGCAACAGCTTCCCGAATTCGGTGGCCAAGATCGACAATGACACCGGTAAGGAATCGCTGCACCGCCTGCCCGAGGAGCATTTCGCCCACGAGGCGCTGTTCGTCCCTCGCCCCGACGCCATAGCCGAGGACGACGGCTGGCTGCTGGTCGTCACCCAGGACCGGCGCACCGAAAAGGCCGGCATGCTGGTCCTCGATGCCCGCGATATGGTCGCCGATCCGCTCTACCGCGGCCAGCTGCGCCATCAGCTGCCACTCACCTTCCACGGCACCTTCACCAGCCGGGTCGCTCACCCGGCGTGACAACCGCTACGCCAGGGCAGGCCCATCGGGTGAATGGGTTTGCCAGGTTGCGGCTGAGTCTCGAATCAGACCCCGTCACGAAGCGGCGAAGAGGCAGTCATGTAAGTGAGACCTGTGGGAATCGGTGTTCTCAATGCCACCACCCGGCTGTTGCTGTTGGGTAACAAGCGCGGATCGTATGCGATGTGTTCCAGACAACACCTATTCAGGAGGTTTCGGAATGCTATCTGCGAAGCGGCTTGCTGCCAGCGCCATTGTTGCCACTGCAACCGCCACCGCTGTGCTCGCCGGTGGTGGGATGGCTCAGGCAGACGTACCGGTCTGGCAGGCCAACTGTCACGTGTACAACATCTTCAACACCGGCGGTATGGCCAATTGCGAATTGCCGACCTGGCATCAGGTGAAGCTCACGTGCGTCGCGTGGCCCGTCCCGTTCACCTACTGGAAGTACGGCCCGATTCAGCATGGACAGAATCAGTCCTGGGCAAGCTGCGACTCACTGGGCGCGATGGTGCATATCGAGGTTATCCAAGCCTAGGTCGCGGTCCGCCGAACCACCGGCTCACGGTGGCTTTCCTCGTCGAATCTCACTTCCGGCCGGGCTACCCGGCAGGGTGTTCGAAGGGATGCTCGACGGGTGGTCGCCAGTTGTGGAGTGCCCGATTGCTGGTGTAGCGGAACATGCGCACCGAGAGGCTGTTGGGCGTAGCCACGATCGCGGCGTCTCGGACAGCGGCGAGGGCGGCCGATCCAGGTGAGGTCATCCGCATTCCGTACCGGGACAAGAAGCTCATCGTCGCTACCCGGCGTCGACGGGTGGAGGAGTAGCGGGCCAGGTCCGGTGCGCACGCGGCCAGTGTCACGGCGTCCTCCAGCGCCATGCCCGCGCCCTGACCGAGGGTGGGCCGCATGGCGTGCGCAGCGTCGCCGATGAGAGCGACCTGGTCGTGCCACAGCCGTCGCGGCACCCGGATCTCGAGCAGCTCGTCGGTGACGATGCGGGAGCGATCGGTGGCGGCAATGAGTTGCGGGAGCGGATCGGGCCAGTCGCTGAAGTAGTCCAGGCTCGCGATCCCGGGTCGAGCCGCGGCGAAGACATAGGTCCGGTCATCGGCCATCGGCACCACGCCGGCTTCGGCATGGCGACCCAGGATGACTCCCACCGGATCGGGCGCAGGCCTGTCGGCCACCCACCGCCACGCGGTCATCCCGGTCCGCCGCACCGGACTTTCGTTCGGCCAAAGCTGCTGTCGGACCACACTATTGACCCCATCGGCCCCGACCACCAGGTCGAATTGCACTGTGTCGGTGTCCGTCTCGATCCTGCCGTCGGCGTGCACGCCCACAACCCGGGTGCCTGTGCGCACGCACTGCACGGGCACCGCGGCGGCCAAGATCGACACCAGATCGGCACGGTGCACGGTCACCAGACCACCGACGAAATCACTGATCCGAGCGTCGATCAAAACCCGCCCCCGTTGGTTCCGGGCGAAGGCGCGGCGATCTTCGAGAGCCGCGGCCCGCACCACATCACCGACACCGAGCGCGTCCAACGCCGTCAGCGCATTGGCTGCAAGGGTAATTCCCGCCCCGACCTCGGTGAACTGCGGCGACCGTTCATAAACGGTGACATCCCACCCAGCGGCACGCAGCGCGATCGCAGCCCCCAACCCCCCGATACCGCCCCCGACAACACCGGCCCGACCCACGAATTCACCCATGTCTCCCCCATGTGCTCGACTCCGGGGATCGTAAGCACCGATCAGAGGCGCAGTCCATAGGTAGTGCCGCGCGGCACACCTGAAAGGTCCACTCTCACCGAACGATAACGAGGCCGACCACCGGCTACTGCCGACAAGCGGATACCGGCTGATCCGACGTCCGAGCATTGGCCGGGTACTCGCGCCGATCAGGAGGTTCAGTAGGTCGGCCAGTTTCCCGGTGTCATGAGTTCGAGGAGGTGCTCGTCGGGATCCCGGAAGTAGATACTGCGTCCGCCACGTACCCAGTTGGTTCGGCCTTCGATCGGGATGTCGTGCGCGCTCAGGTGAGTTTCCCACTCGGTCAATTGGTCCTCGGAGACGGCGAAGCACACATGGAGCCGGCCGCTGCCGTCGTGGGGCGGGATCTCGCCGTTCGGCAGACCCGGTTCGGGCAGCACCTTGGGTTCGAGCGATCCGCCGCGGCGGAACAGCAGCAGCACATTGTCACCACCGATGTCGAACGCGCACAACGGATCCGCGTCCATAATCGGATCCAGCTGCATTACGTCGGTATAGAACCTGCGGGCACGGCCGAGGTCGTCGACATACAACGCGGACTCGATGATCCGGTCAAGTTTCGGCACAGTTCGCTTCCCTCCCTCGAATACGGTGTCGGAACCATCCTGCAACCTCGAGCCCACTCGAGGTCCAGGGTTGCGTACCTCACAGACACACACCGGCCTCGACCGCCACCCAACGACGCCCTCCCAGCTCACATGTCCTCGGGCACATGCCAAATCAACGTCCGCTCATGCCGAACGCGGCTCGTCTCAGGATCGAAGCCGGGCTGACTTCAACGCCGAACAGTTGGCCCGCGTTACTGCCCGGCGGCGCGGATCATGCCGAGCACGTCCGATGTCGGGCGCACGTCGCCGAACGATCGGTAGATCGTATGCAGTGTGGCGTTATGGTCCTGGTCGCGGCGCGCGGCGTTGGCGTCGGCGACCATGATCACTCGGAAGCCGAGGGTAGACGCGTCGCGGGCCGAGGACTCACAGCACACGTTGGTGACGGTTCCCGTGATCAACACCGTGTCGATACCGCGCTGTTCCAGGTGCTGCGGCAGCACGCACCGGCCTGGAAAGAAGGCGCTGAACGCGGTTTTATCCACGAATACATCACCCTCGTCGACGACCAGCTCCGACCACAGCCGTGCGGGCGGTGGACCGAAACCACCTGAGCTTCTGAAGCTTTCGGCGATTGTCGGACCGAAGAACTCGATCGCTGCCCGACTGGGCTCACTCGTGCCAGGTAGGACCCAGGCGACGGTTCCGCCCACTGTACGCAACGTCGCGGCCAGCCGATTGATGTTCGGCACGATCCCACGGCAGTAGAGGTTGTCGGCGACATGGAAGGGCACCATGTCGATGACCACCAGCGCGGTCGTCGCGGGTACGAGATCGGGGTAGGCGAACCGCCGCCCGCGGCGAGCTTCTTGGCGAGCGTATTCGCGTGCCTCGATACGCCAATCGTGGTTTTCGGGCCTTCTGGCAGTGGCTTCGGCATTCACGCTGTCGAAGTCTCGCACCAGGCGTGTGCCCCGAACTGAGCCGACCATCGCTTCACAACCAGTGCCCGCATCCGATGACCGGCAGGCTCTCACACGAACCCACGCGCACAGCCGCGTTCCGAACTGTGCGGGGCGGCCAACGCAGCATCAATCCTGTTCAGTGGGTGCCTATTTCAGCTGCTGGTGAGGTGGCGTGTTTCCGTTCGGCAGCGCGAGGGCGTCGAAGTGGTGCTGCGCCCAGATGCGACGTGAGCGCTCATGCGGGTAGGGCCGGTCGGTCGTCACGGTGTCGTAGATGCGGGTGGTCCGATTATGTGAGTTGTAGGGTTCCCAGCCGGGGGCGCCGCTGGCGGCGAAACTTGCCCAGTCGGTACGCATCTGGTCACCGACGTTGGTGAGTTCGTTCGCTGCGTTGGGATGGGCGTGCGGGTGCGCGGCGACCTCGCTGCGGCTGAGGGTGCCGAAGACGAGCAGGAAGTCCAGACAGTGCGAAGCGCCCTGCTGGGAGTTGAAGCTCCAGTCCAGTTCGTAGAACCAGATCCGTCCGCCGCCTGCGTACGCGGCGTCGGCCAGGTGCAGGCTCGGCATACGGAACAGCCAGTCACTGTTGAGTATTTCGAACCGTTGGGTGAGTGTCGCCTCGGGGTAGGCGATGCGGTAGTTCCGTTCGCCGTCGGGTGGCGCGAGATGCTCGAACGCGACGCCGATCTGCGGTGTGGTCGGTTCGCTGCCGGGTCGTGTTGTGTAGAGCCGGAATTCGTCACGGGTGTGTCCGACGAGCAGGTCGATATTGCGTGCGGCCCCATCTGCGAGCCCACGCCACGGCGTACACGGCTAAAATATCGCCGTCGACCACTGGCGAGAACGGGGTGGGCGTGAGGGCCACCGGACCCCAGATCTCGACGAACTCCGCCATCCTCGCGATCACCGCGGTTGTCGCATCGGTCAGAGCCCGCGGCGTCACGCGGGTCAGGTCATCAACGGTGGCCCGGACCCCGAGATGTTCGGCGATCATCCGCGCTATCGCCGCGGCTAACGGTGGGTAGAAGTAGGTGCCGGGCATACTCTGAATGATCGCCCGCCGAAACAGCCCGGCCGCCGAAGGCATGACCAGCAGCGCGGCGATACACGCGCCGCCCGCAGACTGGCCGAAGACGGTGACGTTGGCCGGGTCCCCACCGAAGGCCGCGATGTTGTCCTGGACCCAGCGCAGCGCCGCGATCTGATCGAGGATGCCACGGTTATCCGGAGCGCCGTCGATGCGGGCGAAGCCGTCGGCGCCGACGCGGTAGTTGATGCTGACCACGACCACACCGGTCCCCGCGAGCAGCGAAGCGTCGTAGTGCGGGTTGCGGGTGTGGTTTTCCAGGTAGGTGCCGCCTTGGATCCACACCATCACCGGCAAGCCCGCAGCACCGGGGTCCGGTGTCCAGACGTTGAGGGTGAGGCAGTCTTCGGAGCCGTCGTCGGTGCTGCCCGTCACCGACGACATCACCGCACTGGTATGACCAGGCTGCGGAACAGAGGGACCGAACTCCATCGCGTCGCGGACACCGTCCCACCCGCGCACGGGGACCGGCGCGCCGAAGCGCCGCGGTCCGACCGGAGGTTCGGCATACGGGATCCCCCGAAAGACCGCGACCGCGCCGCCCCAACTGCCCCGAACCACTCCGGCGGCAATGCGGACCTCGATGTGGTCGTCGCGTGAAACACCATGACCCTCAAACGCACTCACCATCAGAACATCCTCGGTGGCAGTCTTCGGAATCGCGGCACCGGCATCACCGCCGAGAAGGACCGATAGGACGTCAGACCAATCACGAACGTCGCCCCCTCTCCCTATCATTGACATCCGTTGCGAATCGCCCGAACTCCACCGTCATCGTCGATGTGCAGAACACGCCGAGGTAGGTCAGGGGGCCTGGGTAACGAGTTCTTGTGCGGTGGTGACGATCTCGCCGAGGTTGTGACATCGGCGGTCTTCGGACTGCGGCTGACCACTGGTCAGGACATCGTGGTGAAGGTGCGGGAGGACGGCGGTCGAGCCGCGTCGTGTGTCGGCGCGCAGATTCAGTTGGCGCGGCGGGGGTTTCCGTGTCCTCGACCGCTCACCCCGGCCATTCGTGTCGGCGCGCTGGCCGTACACGCGGAGGAGTTCCGGCCCGGCGGAGACATTCTGGGCAGCGATTCCCCGGACGTGGCCGCGCGCTATGCGACTGTATTCGCCTGGCTGATGGCCGAATTGGCTGACATCACCGTTGCGCCGCCGGTGCCGAATCCGCGCTGGGTGCGGTGGGAACACACTGATTCCGGACTGTGGCCAGCGGTCCAGGAGCTGGACGACAGGGACCAGAGCGCCGTACCCGAATATGTCACCGCCACCGCCGACCGGGCTCGTCAGCGGCTGCTGGCCGCCGACGAGCCGTGCGTGCTGGGCCACGCAGACTTCGAAGCACAGAACCTGCGCTGGCACAGCACCGACGTGTGGGCCGTGCACGACTGGGACAGCCTGGCCTGGCAGCCGGAGGCGGCGCTGGTGGGTGCGGCGTGCGGGGCTTTCGCCAGCGCCTCACCACCCACTCTCGCTCCGATCGAGAGCTCCGCCGCGTTCCTGGCGGCTTATCAGGATCTGCGTGGGCGGCGCTTCACCTCGGCGGAGCGGGAGGTCGCGTGGGCGGCGAGTCTGTGGCCGGCGGCGCATAATGCCCGCTGGGAAGCTGTGCACAGCGAATCGCGGGCGTTGTGCGCGGTTGTGGGCGCGCAGTCGACTGAACGCCTCCGCCGAGCAGGCGCGTAGGACTGCGGCGAGCGAATGGTCTTTGGCCGTCCGCGCACCCAAACCAGTGGTCTCGCAGTTGGAACATATCCTCACCCTGGTCGTGCTGCTGCTACTGGGCGCGGCACTCACCACAGGTCTACTGGCCGCACTGTCCTGGCAGGGAGCCGCGCTCGGCGTACTCCTCGTCTTCGGCTTCCGGCCCGCCGCCGCGTGGCTGTCACTGCAGCGATGCCACGGGATGGACGGCAAGGAGCGCGCCGTGACGGCCTTCTTCGGCATCCGCGGTATCGGCTCGATCTACTACGTCGCCTACGGCATGACCCACACGGACCTGCACGCGGAAGCCGACGCCATATGGGCGGTAGCCGCCTTCACGATCGTGCTGTCCATCATCGTGCACGGCGCCAGCGCCGGCTGGGTGATGACGCACTTGGAGAACGCACGCGACGGTAGGCAACCGGCAGCGCCGTAGCGCGTGACGCGCTGCTTCGGCTGTCGGTTCAGCCCGCGGGGTCCGCCGCGTGGCGGGTCCAGCCGGCGTCGAGGGCGGCGGTATGCAATGCGTCGAGGCCGAACGCGTCGACCGGGCCCAGAGCGCCGGTGTCGAGCAGGCCACCGCCCAACGCTGTACGTGCTGCCCAGGCCAGCATTGCCGCGGTGAAATCATAGGGATCGCCGCCGCCGAGAGTGACTCTCGCCGAAGTGTTTCCGGCGTCATCGCGAGCTTCGGCGACTACCCAGGACCGGGTGCGGCCCCGAGCCCCGGATCCGGGTCCACCGGTGGAGCCCTTCATGGTTCGGGCCAGCGCTCCGTCGAATCCACTCTTCAGTGGAGGCACCTTCGCAACGGCTGCGGTCAGCAGCGATCCGGCGCGCAGCCCGTGTGCCGCAAGGAGAGGCAGTCCCAGGAAGACATTGACCTCACGCAGGTGCGGGAACGAGTGGGTCAGTGCGAAATGCTCCGAACCCGGGATCGACACACCTGTACGGGTGGTTCCGGCAATATCGAAAGGGCGCAGATGTGCGCCGAAACGCTCGGTGACGACCCGACCGTCGCGGAGCGCGAAGCCGGGTTCGAACAGCATCGCGGCCATCGAAGCGCGGGTGCCTCCGCTGGTGCCGGGATTGTCGACGAAGTAGCCGACGTCGACACGGACAGCGGCGGGTGCCTCGCGCAATGCC
>NZ_BDCE01000042.1 GCF_001613345.1 Nocardia uniformis NBRC 13702
GCATGAACGGCCCGACCGTGGTCACCAGTACATCGCCGCGACCGAGCAGAGCGCGCACCGACGCGGGGTCGGCGACATCGGCGACCGCGGTCTCCGCACCGCCGAGGTCGGCTGCGAGTTTCTCCAGTGCGGTCGCGTCACGCCCGGCCAGTACTGGTGAAGCACCTTGCGCGGCAAGGACTTCGGCTGTCAGGCGCCCGGTGTATCCGGTCGCCCCGAACAATACGATCTTCGCCATTGCGGTCTTCTCTTCCGCTCGGTATCACGGCCACTGCATGCCGTTCCTGATATGTCTAGCACGTCATACGTGTGAGATACATAGACTCTCATTCTCTTACCGCATCACGGCTTCGCAATACCCGGTTGGACAGTGCGATCATCGGCGAGTGTCGGCCTGCCACAATGCGGTTGACGATGACTCGACTACCGAGAGGGAATGGGCCCATGCCGAAGAGCGTCACCCTTATCAGATCTCGCACACTGTCCGACATCGCCGAGTACGCCTACGCCGCAACGGCACCGGCGGATGCGCGACTGATCTTCCTCGCCGGCGCCTGCCCACTGAACACCGACGGCCATCGGGGATTACGCGGGCCAAGCCGCGAAGGCGGTCGAAAACCTGAGGACCGCCCTCCAGGAGGCGGATGCCGAACTCGAGAATGTGATCAGCACGCGAGTGCTCGTAGCGTCGTCCCAACAGGCAGACCTGGTCGAGGCCTGGGAGGTCGTCCGGGACGCGTTCGGCGAGCACGATGTGCCGAGCACCCTGATGGGCGTCACAGTGCTCGGTTACGACAATCAACTGGTCGAGATAGAAGCGGTCGCCGCTGTGCTGGATTGACATTGGGGGCGGTCCGGAGCATCCCCGGAACCGGGAAGTTTTCCGATATTCGTGAGTTCGATGGGCATGCCTGCCGGTCGAGTGGATGCCAGTGGTTTGACGTCGCCTCCTCCCGTCCACCTGTGTGTGATCTGTTGCCTACCGTTTGACAGCCCCCGACTGAAGGTTCTCAATTGGGCATATGTCCAGTTAACTCATGCTCCCGCACCGGAGCAGCGCGTTTCCGCACAGGAGTGATGATGAACCTTCGTAGTCTCGTACTCACTGCCATGCTCGCCGCCGCCTGCGCCGTGGCGACCGCCGCGACACCCATGGCGCACGCCGAACCCGACCGGATGTCGGAGACCGTCGATATCGCCTGTGGGGGTGACATCCGGCATCTGAGCACCGACTGGTACCTGCCCGATGGGCCCGCCGGGGGTTTGGTCTGGTTGCAGCACGGCTTCGCGCGCAGCAATGCGAATGTGGCCAGCCTCGCCGAGCATTTCGCCGCCGCCGGATACGTCGTCTTCGCACCCGCTCTGCCGTTCTTGGACCCGGCCGGTTGCACCCTGCAGAATCTCGGCGACAACACCGGATTCCTCGACAACATCGCGGAACTGTTCGCCACCGACGCCGAACCCGCCAACTCGTTGGCGCGCAGCTTCGCCGCGGCTACCGCAACGGCGAACCGCCCGGATCTGCGACTGCCGCGGCACACGGTCTTCGTCGGGCATTCCGCCGGCGGCGAGGCCGTCGAATACGTCGCGCGCCGACTGCACACCGATCACCCCGCCGCCTTCGCCGATCTACGCGGAGTCGTCCTGCTCGACCCGGTGAAGTCTTTCCTCGGCGACAACACCGACCAGGCCCTCACCGATCTCGACCACACCGACCTGCCGATTCTCGATATCGCCGCGAAACCCTCACCATGCAATCTCTTCGGAGTCGGCACCGACACCCTCCAGCGACTGCTGCACCGCCGATACCTCGGTATCCGCATCGGCACCGGAGTGCACACCGACGCCGAAGGCCCCAGCGGCGATTCGCTGGGCAACCTGTTGTGCGGCGATCCGACATCGGTGAACATCTCGACCCTGCAAACCCTTGCGGTCGGCTGGGCCACCGACTTCTTCACCGGCACCAGAACCGCCGACTACTACCCCGCCCACGCACCCACCGCCGATGCCGCCACCGCGCAGTCGGCCGTCACAGACGCGGTGTCGGCCGCACCCGAAGCCGAGATCCTGACCGGGTCGTAGCAGGAGCGTCCCGGAGCACCGGCTACGTCCGACATCGCCGGGACGACCTCGCCACTGAACTACACAGGCGAACCCTGACCTGGTCATCGCACGACCCGAGAAGAGCGGCTTCCGACGAGCCTCGCTCCAACCACTCGCCCCAGCTGGGTTGCGTCTCACTTGTTGTCGATACTTCCGCGGGAATCGGCAGACTCCGTGAGCTCGGCCTGCACCTGCTTCCACGCCGTATCATCGATCCCGAGGGCGCTGCGGAGGAAAGCCCAGGAAGCCTTGCGAATCAACGCAACTCGCTCGGGGCTTTCGTCGGTGGTGTCCTTGGCGTTGTAGCCGTGGACTCCGCCGAGGGAGTGTTCGGCGCCGAACACGGTGAGCAGGCTCCGGGCGCCGGGACTGAAAGTGTATGCGTCGGTGAACCAGTCGGGGCCGCGAGTCGAGAGGTGGGACTGGTCGGCGTCACCTGCGATCACCAGGGTCGGTGTGGCCAGAGCGTCGAAGTCGGGGTGCATGAAGGAGAAGTTCTCCGCCGCGAACGGCGTCAAATCCGCTCCACCGATGCCGGTCGTGGCAAGCAGCACACCGGCTTTCACACGTGGGTCGGTCAAGTCGGGGCCGGGCTGCCCGTCCGCGCCGACAACGCGCGCGCCGAGCAACATGCCGACGGTCTGCCCACCCCAGGAGTGCCCTGCGACGGCGATGCGGTCGCGATCAACGCGGTCGCCGAGGCCCGGGACAGCGGCGACGATGTGGTCGAGTTCGTCGAGGATGCGCGTGACGTCCTGGACCCGTATACGCCAGATATCCGAATACCGCGGGTCGGCGGGCGCAATGCCGAGCGTCCGCGAATCGAGGAACGTCGGCTGTACGACGACGAAACCGTTGCCCGCCCAGAAATCGACCAGCGGGTCGTACGCGGACATCGACTCGCCGAAGCCGTGCGCGAGGACCACGACCGGGAGATCCGTGCCGACGGCGGGTGCCGACACACGGATCTGGAGGTCGTCGCCGCGTGCCGGCGCGGGGAGGATGACCGGCTTGAGGCTGATGATCGGAGTGGTCAGGGCAGGGACGGCGTTCACGGCGAACGTGACAGATGTGGGCATGGGATTTCCTTCGATTGCGATGAACACCGCGTCCGCATCAGGTGCGGCGGCGTAGCTTCCGACGGCATGAACTACCGGATAGACTCTTAATCGGAACGCTGCTCCGAATATACGGAGCAGTGCTCCGCTTCGCAAGAGGAACCGAAAACCCAAGGAAAGGAAGGTTGCGTGAGCGCAGGCGACGAGCCACCGTCGACGAACGCGAACCCCGCCAAACGCGCGGACGCCCGGCGGAACGAGCAGGCCCTGCTCGATGCCGCGGCATCGGTCTTCGTCAGCGACGGCGTGGACGCACCCGTACGTCGGATCGCCGCGGTGGCGGGTGTCGGCATGGGCACCATCTACCGACATTTCCCCACGCGCGCGGACCTCGTCGTGGCCGTCTATCGACACCAGGTCGACGCCTGCGCCGAAGCCGGCCCCACCCTGCTCGCCACCGCGGCGTCACCGTTCACCGCACTGCGCCAATGGGTGGAACTCTTCGCAGACTTCCTGGTCACCAAGCACGGGCTCGCCGCCGCAATGCGTAACGACCCCGAGACCTTCACCGCCCTACACGCACTATTCCTCGATCGCCTGGTACCGGTGCTCGACGACATCCTGTCCGCCGCCCGCAGCGCGGGCGAGGTCACCGCGGATTTCACCACCTACCAACTGCTCCGAGCGATCGGCGACATCTGTGCGGGTGCGGAAATGGTTTACACGCAGTACGACGCGCGCCTCACCATTCGACTGCTACTCGATGGATGCCGATAGGACCGGAACACCACTTTGCGGCGTTCGACCGGCCTACGAGACCTGCTACACCTCACGACATCCCGCAATGCCGATCCCGATGGGTGCACGCCCTCAGCGCTTTCAACGCCGCGGTCAGCGAACCGCCGCCCGGCATCGATATCGAGGGCTGTCGGCCGTAGGTCGTCAGCTTCAGCTCGGCCACCTGTGCGACCAGCAGCCGATCACCGAAAGCGATGCTCCCAGCAGACATTTCGGGCTGGCGATAACCAAGGTCGCCGCTGAGGCACTCGACCGCGGTGATGGGGCGCGCCGCTGGTCGCCGTCTCCCGATTGATGGAACATCCGCGCCGACCACCGCCGCCAATCTCCAACCAACCGATTCGGGGAACCTTCGCGGCGATGAGATCCGCGCGGTTCCGACTACAGCGAGCCCACTTGTCGCAACCAACAGGTTGCGATAACATATAGCAACCCACTGGTTGCTATACATGGAGGTTGTGGTGCCGCTACCCGACCGCATAGAGCGCACTCTCGAACTTCACCATCCGCCCGACAAAGTGTGGAACGCACTGACTACGGCCGAAGGTCTCGGTAGCTGGTTCGGTTCCCGGGCCGAGATCGACGACCTGTGTCCCGGCGGCACGGTGCGGGTGTGGTGGGACGACGACGGACCGCACACCCTGTCGATCCAGACCGTCGAGCCGCCCCGTCGGTTCGCATTCACCTGGCCGATCGAGGGGCTACCGCCCAGCGATCCACGCCGGACACATGTGGAAATCTCGCTGGCACCGACGCCGACCGGCACCCGGCTCATGGTTGTCGACACCGGCTTCGCCCAGCTACCCGACCACCTGGCCAACGCGTACGAAGGCAATGTCAGCGGCTGGACGACGGAGCTGGCCGAACTGGCCGAGTACCTCGATGCCGCAGCCTGAGCAACGCGATCCCGAACTGATCGCCCAGGCGGTATTCACCGCGCTGGCCGACCCGACGCGGCGCGCTATTCTCGCCGAACTCGCCGCGCACGGCCCGGCGACCGCGACCGACCTGGCAGACCGATTACCCATCTCGCGGCAGGCGATCACCAAGCACCTCGGACTGCTGGCCGATGCCGAACTCGTCCGAGCCGAACCCGGCGAGCGGCGCCGTATCCGCTATTGCCTCCGGACCCATCCGGTGGCCGTGGCCCAGTCATTCCTCGCCGCACTAGCACACACCTGGGACGACCGCCTGGGTGCTCTAGGTGAACACCTCGATCGGACATAGGAGAACTGAACCATGAAGCCTGCATTCCGCGGCGGAAACAATATCGCCATGAAACTTCCCAAGGCCCAGTTCGACCGGACTGTCGCCTTCTACCGTGACGTACTGGGTATGGAAGTTACCGATGACAGCGGCGAAGCCATCGCCGAAGGAGTGGTCCAGAGCGCCGCAATCCGGTTCGGACCCGTAACGCTGTGGCTCGACCGTGTCGACAACTACGCGCATGCCGACCTCTGGCTGGAACTGTTCACCGACGACGTCGACCGGGCAACCGAGTACCTGGCCACGCACGGCATCCCGGTACAGGATGAGCTCGAACCACTTCCATCAGGCATGAACGCGCACTGGATCAGTAATCCGGTCGGGGTCCCGCATATCGTCCGACTATCCGACAACGGTTGAACCATTCAGCTGATCGAACGGGCCCACAGCACCGTGATTTCGGGGACCCTCTTGCCTACCGGCGGGAGCGGACATCCATCAATTGGACGCGTCCAGGAGTAGCCGCTCGAACAGTTCGTCGAGGATATCCATCTCGATCGGATCGGTGGCCGCCGCGGCGTGTGCGAAACCATCCACCACGGCGAGGATCAACCGCGCCACATGCATCGAATCCAGTTCCGCCGGAATCAGATCCGCCGCTTGGCCGCGGGTAACCGCCTCGGCCAAACCCTCCACCATGCCCTTGCTGACGGCCGCGAAGGGTTCCGAGAGTTCGGTGTGCCGGCGGGCGTCGATGGGTGCGGTGGCCACGAATCCGGCGAGTTCGGGGTGCTCGTGGTTGATCCGCATGGAGACGGCGAGTAGTGCCTTGAGGAGTTCGCGCACCGACAATGCCCCGGTGAGCGCCACCGCGGCTCGCTCCTGAATCTTCCCGTATACCTCCGTGCACACCGCTTCGAACAATTGGCTCTTGGTCCCGAAGTGGTAGTACACCGCTCCCGCGGTGACTCCGGCCAGCCCGGCGATCACGCTATTGGTCGCCGGGCCGTAGCCACTCTGAGCGAAGCATCGAATGGCGGCGTCGATTACTCGCTGTCGCGTTTCGACACTGTCGATCCCGGCCGGGCGGCCCGGACCGACCTTGCCCCGCTTACTTTCAGTCACCCTTTCATTCTTCCCTATGCGCCCAGGTGAGCGTCGAGGTCCCGGTGGAACTGCCGAATGCGGATTTCCTGATAGTTCGCCAGGGTGACGCCGGGTTTGGTCATGGCCTTCAGACCGCGTTGCACCTTCGGCAGATTCGACAGGTCCTGATTGAAGACCGGCACCAGGCCACCGAGTTCCGGTGCGGCACTGAAATCCTCATCCGGACCGAGCCAGTGCACCGGACCCGACTTCGGCTTCGGCACCCCGGGCGGCAGCGGGACGACCAGCATAATGTCCATCACGCAACGGTCCGGGTCATTGCCGTAGGGCCGGAACCGATAGGTGATCGGCGCGCCGATACCCGCCCAGGGGCACATATTCGGGAAGACGAAATACTCGATGGCGTCGAGGATTTCGGAGTCACTGACGGTGGACACATCGGTGCCCTGCTGAGCCATCCGCTGTCGCAGCGCCTCGGCGACAACGGGGCGTGCGGACTCGCCCTCGGGCACGGTGATCGAGCCGACACCCTCGGGATAGAAGTCCCGGAACATGGCGTCGAGGACGTCCTGGGGCTCCACGGCCTCCAGATGCGGACTGCTGGTGGCCTGCGGGGTGATCATTCGGTTGAATCCCGGCATTCCGTCACCGCCGGCATAGATGTCGTACTGGGTATTGCAGTCGCCCAGGTACTCCAGCAGCTGCGGATGCGTCGAAATGACGTGGTAGGACTCGATGAACGCCTCGAGGGCGACCTTCCAGTTGCAGTCGATCACCTTGGCCACGTGCACCGCTTTGAACCGGTCCTCGAGTTTGAAGTAGCTCAGGTGCTTGTCCACATCACCCAGGTAGTCCATCAACGCCGGGGCGTCCGGATCGAAATTGACGAAGACATATCCGGCCCACACCCCCGTCTTCGCCTGTGGCAGTGCGAATTCGGCGTCAGCGACATGCGGGAAGTCCCATCGGCTCGGCACTTCGGTGAGCGCACCCTCCAGATTCCAGGTGAAACCGTGGAAGGGACACCGCAATTGCTTGGCCTGCCCCGCGTCCTCACACAGTCGCGTACCCCGATGCAGGCAGGCATTGTGATACGCCCGAATATCCCTCTCCCGGGTGCGCACCACGATCAGGGACATATCGGCGATGTCGTAGACGACGTAGTCGCCCGCCTCGGGGATGTCCTCCTCGCGACAGGCCAACTGCCACACCTTCTTCCATACCTTCTCCACCTCCCTGCGGTGGAAGTCATGGCTCAGATACCGCTCCTTGTCGATGTCTTCGGAGCCCAGGTACTCATAGGACTCCTCCAGCAACGGCGGCGGCACCGCACGGCTATCGCCCGCCAGCAGGCTCTGCACGCTCGGCCCGGATGATCTGGCTTCCCCCGGTGCGAGATCTCGGGGCGCGCGGATATCGGTCATGACGTTCTCCAAGAAGGATGAATTCCCCTCCGAGAGAGGAACTTCGATGTTCTATGACCTACATCACTATTATATTGGTCGCCTAATTAGTCAAGCCCGCAGGCGCAATCCTGGATCCCGGCAACCACCGGGCGCGGGCGCGGTCAGCCGCGCACGGACTGCCTCGGCGTTCGGCCCGTCCATCTCCGGTAGGCGCGACTGAAACCGGCGGCATCGTGATAGCCCAGGCGGCGGGCGATTTCGGCGAGGGTGAGGCGGTCCAGGGTGAGCAGGTCGGCGGCCAGGGTCGAGCGGACCTCGTCGACCAGTTCACGAAAGGAGGTGCCGTCGGCGTGCAGCCGGCGGCGCAGCGTGCGCTCATCCATATGCAGGCGGGCGGCGATGGTGGCGGCGGTCGGGCCGGTATCGAGTTCGGCAAGGATGAGCGAGCGCACGCGCGCCGCGATTCCGCGGCGGGCTCGGCGCGCCTCGAGCATGCGACGACACTGCTCCTCCAGCATCAGCGCGGTGGTCGAATCCGCCTGCGGGAGCGGCTGATCCAGTAGATCGGCCGCGAAGATCACCCGGTGGTCGGCGGCGCCGGTGCGCAGGTCGACGCCGGGCAGGAGGCCACGCAGCGCGGCGGCGCGCGATGCGGTGAAGGCCGTCTCGACCCGCATGCCCCGCCTGACCCCGATCGCGTACGGGGTGAGGACGGCGATCTTGGTCAGTTCCCGTTCGACGAAGAAATCGCGGACATCGAAGGGGATTTCGGCATCGTCGAAGACGACGGCCAGATCTGGTCCATCCGGTTCCACAATCGGCTGGATGAATGCGAACGACAGTTCGGCGTAGCGCACGCCCAGGCGAATCGCTTCGCGCACGCTGGCACTGGAGAGCATCGCGTAACCCCAGACACCGAGTGTGCCGACCGTGTACCGCAGTCCGGCCGCCGCCCCGAGTCCGACGCTGTCGCCGACGCGCCCGATGATGGCGCGGGCGATGGCGAGTTCCTGCCCTGCTTCGACGAAGGTGTCGGGCCGCTCCAGATCGGTTCGGGTCAGGCCGGTACCGGCCAGGCATTCGGCCGCGGTCAGTCCGTGTTCATTGCCGAGTTCGAGGAGGATCCGCGCGGCTGCGGGGCCGCGCGGATGATCCCAGGTAGCCGGGTGAATCGTCTTCGCGCTCTCGGTCATGTCCGTAAATGACAATAGATGACCCGGAGCGGACATCGTGCGAAATCAGTCCCGCTTCTAGCGTCGAACCATGACGAGCAGGGCAGTGTCGGTCGCGATTATCGGGGCCGGATTCGGTGGACTGGCGGCGGCGATCGAACTGGATCGCCATGGAATCCATGACTACACCGTCTTCGAGCGCGGTGATTCCGCAGGCGGGGTGTGGCGGGCGAACTCCTATCCGGGCGCGGCATGCGATGTACCCTCCCCCATCTACTCGCTCTCCTACGCGCTGGAGACGGAGTGGTCGCGACGATTCGGTACGCAACCGGAGATCCATCGGTATCTGGTGCACACCGCCGATCAATACGGGGTGACCCCGCGGATTCGGTTCAACACCGATGTCACCTCGGCCGCATTCGACGAGGAGTCGGGGCGCTGGCGGGTCGAGACCGCCGATGGGGCGATCACGCATTTCGACGCTCTCATCTGCGCCACCGGGCAGTTGTCGCGACCGAAGCTGCCGGAACTCGAGGGTATGGATACCTTCGGCGGTGTCCAATTCCATTCGGCGGAATGGGATCACAGCGTCGATCTCACCGGTAAACGGGTGGCGGTCGTGGGTAGCGGAGCCAGCGCGGTCCAGGTGGTGCCCGCGATCGTCGACCAGGTCGAGAAGTTGAGCGTGGTGCAGCGCTCCGCGTACTGGGTGGGCAACAAGTGGGACCGTCGCACCAATCCGACCGTACGCAGGCTGCTCGGCACCATCCCCGGACTGGCCCGATGGCAGCACAATCTCGAATGGCTGTGGTACGAATCGCGCGCACCCTTCGTCGCACGGTGGGCGGAGCCGGTGCAGATCGGGTTCGAGCTGTGGTTGAAGTTCAAGATCCGCCGAGAGATCCGCGATCCGGCATTGCGGGCGGCGGTGACGCCGAAGTACCGCTTCGGCTGCAATCGAGTGCTGCTGTCCAATGCCTGGTATCCGGCCCTGGACCGCGACCAGGTGACGCTGCATTCACACGGCGTGGAACGGGTGACCGAACACGGGCTGCTGCTGTCCGACGGCACCGAGGTCGCCGCCGATGTGATTGTCTGGTGCACCGGGTTCACCGCCAGCGAGTACCTCGCCCCGATGGATATCACCGGCCGGGACGGGCGAAACCTGCACGCCGAGTGGAAGTCCGGGCCGTACGCCCATCTCGGCATCACTGTTTCCGGCTATCCCAACCTGTTCCTGATGTTCGGGCCCAATACCGGCTCCATCACCAACACCATCACCTTCATGCTGGAGAAGCAGGCGCGCTATTCCCGCATGGCGATCGAGCGCATCGCCGAACGCGGCGGCTGGCTCGATGTGCGCCGGGAGGCACAGGACGCCTACAACGAACAATTGCAGAACACCTTGCAGCGCACCGTATTCACGAGCGGCTGTCCCGGGTGGTACCACACCGACGAGGGCAAGGTCATCGCTGTCTGGCCGGGTTCACACGTCGGCTATGCCCGCGCGACCCGGGCGGTGGATTTCAGCCAGTACGAGCACGGCGGAACACGAGAAGCAATGGCGGAGCGGTGAATCCGCGCCGCTGGTTGTCACGCGGTTCACGTCGTCCCGAGCCCCGTTCGGTGGCGACGAGGGCCGCGAGCAACACCGCCTCCCCCGCGTTCCCGAGTGGCGGTACCGCGAACGCGGCGGCCGAGGCAGCGATCAGTACCAGCGTCGCGAGCGCGAGCCAAGGCCAGCCCGCCCTGCGCCACAGCATAATTCCGGCGATCAACAGCACAGCGGACACGACCAGCGCCGGAAAAGGGGGACCCGAAGGCGTCTCCGGAACGTAGCGGAGCGTCCCCGCGTACTCGCGCGGTATCAGACTCAGGTGGACGAGGTCCTCCAGCACACCCCAGATGACCAAGGCCCCGGCGAACAGCCACGCCCAGACCCGTCGGCCGGGCAGCAACCACTCCCCCGCCCACACCACCAACAACGGCGTCAATACCACGTGCCCGACAAACCGCCCCACACTCATCCCGTGCAGCGTCGCCCCCTCACCGATCAGGGCACCGAGCCCGAAAACCGCTGAGTCATAAGCAAGCCCGAGCCCGACCAACACGAGCAGCCATACCCGGGGCGGCATGCCGTTCACCCGAGGCTCGGTTCCGGAAATGACCGTTCGTCTGCGAAGGCGGCCAGATCCACCTGGCGGCGAGCATTCGAGATCCCGGTGACAATGCACGTACCCAGCGGCCCCGACCGGTCGTACATGGTGGCGGTGGCGACGGCGATCCCATTCGCCGCGACCTGATCCAGGGCCCGCAACCCCACCTCGGCCCCCGCTGGCAGACGCGACAGGGTCACCGTCACATCGGTATTGATGTACCCCACACCCTCAGTCCCCCAATTGCACACCAGATTGGTCGAATCACCGATAAAACCCGCCCGCTGGAATGCCGTGATGGGCTCGCCCTCCACCAATTCGGGCAGGTTGTGCCACACGCATTTGCGTTCACCGTTCTGACTCGCGGCGAAATCACCGGTCCACTCCAGCTCCCCGGACTTGAACAATGGCGGATCGCCATGGACGCCCATCAGTCGTTGCTCCGGTACCGGCAACTCCCGGGTCGCCTGCCACACCTCCCCCGGAGGTTGCTCCGCAACGGTCAAATACATCACGCTCGCCCGCGCCCGCACCTGGTCACGCTGCACAATCGTCGCATCGATCACCCGCACCCGATTGCCGTCCCGAACCACCTCGCTGCGCAACCGAATCGGCTCATTGAGCACCGGCCGAAACAAATCAACGGTGAACCGCGCCGGAATGAACCCCACCCCCGGACTGTGCCCCTCCAATTCCCGAGCCAGCAGCCCGCACACCCCGGTCCCACCGATCTGGTTGGCCGCCCACGGACTGACCATCATCTCGGTCGCGAGATAGTAATCGTCGACCTTGGTAAAGAACGCCACCACCGTGTCCGACCTCTTTCCTCACATCAAGATTCCTCGAATTAGAACACGTTTCAATACTGGATTGAAGGACCTGAGCGGGGTGCGAGGTCACGCCTGTGCTTGGCTGGACCGGTGCGGAAACGGACCTGGTTCACCAGCACCAGCCTCGTACTGCTCCTGCTCTGGGGCGAGTGGGCGAATTGGCGGGCATCGCGCAGGTTCGTGGGATCGGCCACCGGACCCGCCGAGGCCGTCGTAGTACTGGGATATCGCAATACCGGGACACGCGCCAACCCGATGAACCGGTGGCGGGTGCGGGCGGGGCTACGGTCCGTCGATCCGGATGCGGCCGAGAGTCGGCTGATCCTGTGTGGTGGGGCGTGTGCGGGCCCGTATAGCGAGGCCGCGCTGATGGCGCGGTACGCCGTCGACACCTGCGGATACCGCGGGGAGCCCGTCCTCGAGGAGCTGAGCCGAAGCACCTGGGAGAACATCGCTTTCGCGATTCCATATCTGGAAGACGTCGACCGGATCAAGATCGTCTCGATTCCCATGCATGCCGAGAAGGGCCGGCGCTATCTGCTGCGGCAGCGGCCGGACCTGGCGGCGCGCCTGGTACCCGGCGCGGAATATCGGTTCGGCGACTGGATGCCGCTGAAACCATTGGCCGCGCTCTATGGACTGCGTAGGGACGCCGACCGGGCGGCTTCCGGGTAATCACCGCCGCATGACCAACCAGACCACGCAACCGAGTTGAGCCGCGGCCAAGAGCACCAGTGCCATGGAAAGCATGGTCAGACCGGACCGCGACGGAGGTAGCGGCCGCGGGGGTCGCCCTGGACTTTGCCGTCGCGGTAGATGGTGTGACCGCGCAGGAAGACGTCGGTGACTCGGGCGTTCATGGTGAAGCCTTCGAACGGTGTGTATTCCTGGGCGGATTCGGAGTCGGCGGCCCGGACTGTCCATTCGGCGGTCGGGTCGATCAGGACGATATCGGCATCGAACCCCTCCGCGATGGTTCCCTTACCGGTCAGACCGTAGCGCTGGGCCGGGTTCCAGGCGGTCAGTTCGGCTATGCGCGACAGCGGCACACCGCGCTTGGCACCCTCGCCCACCAGACCCGGCAGCAGGTATTCGGCACCGCCGAAACCGGATTTGGCGGCGAAGATATCGTCGCGATCGGGGCCGAACTTCTGTTCATCGCGGCAGCAGGCGTGATCGCTGACCACCCAGTCGATTTCGCCTGCCAGGAGATGCTGCCAGAGCGCTTCGACGTCGGAGCGTTCGCGCAAGGGTGGGTTCACCTTGCCGCCGAGACCGTGGGCGGTGTCGACGTCGGCGAGCAGGTGGCCGATGGTGACCTCACGGCGGAAGTCCACGTGCGGGAAGGCCGTCGCCATGGTGAGCGCCGCCTCGACAGCCTTGGCCGAGGACAGGTGCAGCAGGTTGATATTCGCCAGGCCGGTCTCATGGGCAAGATAGGAGGCCATGGTGATGGCCAGACCCTCGGAATGCGGCGGGCGTGACGCGCTGTAGGCGCGGAGGCCGGTGAGGTTGCCTTCGCGCTCGACCATTTCCGTGTAGGCGGTCATGATCTCGGCCGTCTCGCAATGCAGTGACAGCGAGAGGCGGTTGCCGAAACGTTTACGCGCACTGTGGATTCCACGCATGACGAACTCGAAGTGCGCCAGGTCGTAGCGCTCGGCGGGCGGGATCATCAGGAAGTCGGCCTGGTCGGCGGAACGGCCGTGCAGGCCGTGACCGCCGTAGAACATGAAGATCTTGAACGAGGTAACGCCGAAGTCCTCGATCAGGGACGGTATTTCGGCAATATGTTCGGCGGTCATGGGGGCCAGATGCAGGGCGTGGTCCACGAATGACCGCCCGGCCATCCGGTCGAGCACCTCGGGGACGAAGTCGCGGTACGCGCCGCCACGGTTGAGGTAGTAGCGGCCGGTGCGCATATAGGTGATCGAGGTGGTGACACCGCCCTGGGCGCAGGCGCGACTCTCGCTCTCGGTATCGGCGGACAGCTCCTGATAGATGCCCCAGTGCTGATGCGCGTCGACCACCCCGGGGAAGGCCAGCAGGCCCTGGGCATCCACCACACGCTCGGCACCCGCGGTCGGCAGGTTGGATCCGATCCGGGCGATCACGCCATCGGCGACGGCGATATCCACCGGCTCCGGATGGTCGGTGGACGGGTCGCCCGGGCGCACCACGCGGGCGTTCCGGATCAGCAGGTCGGTCGCCGCCACGATTCACTCCAGTTTCTCTGTGCGAAACATCTTTACCAATTTTGCGATCATCGCAGTACTATGCGCTGATAGTCAATGCCGCACAGCCACTCTCGCGTTTCGGTGTGGGAAACAATCTGGCGGCAAGGTGAGGAGTTGAGCGATGGACGGTCCATTGTCGGGAATCCGGGTGTTGGATGTGGCGACACTGTTCGCCGGGCCGTTGGCGGCGACGATGTTGGCCGATTTCGGGGCCGAGGTCGTGAAGATCGAGCACCCACAGGGCGATCCGGTGCGCAGCCACGGCGCACAACGTGACGGGGTCGGACTGTGGTGGAAGATGCTGGGGCGGGGCAAGAAATCGGTGACGCTGTACCTGGGCTCCCCCGAGGGCCAGGAACTCTTCCGACGGATGGTCGCCGACGCGGATGTGGTGATCGAGAATTTCCGGCCCGGGACCCTGGAACGCTGGGGGCTCGGGTATTCCGAACTGCGCGAGATCAATCCGCGACTGGTACTGGCCCGGGTCACTGGATTCGGTCAGATCGGACCGTACGCGAGCCGTCCCGGGTTCGGGACACTGGCCGAGGCCATGAGCGGTTTCGCCGCCATCACCGGCGACGCGGATGGCCCACCCACCCTGCCACCCTTCGGACTGGCCGATGGAATCGCCGCGCTGGCAACCTCTTTCGCCATAATGACCGCCCTGAAGGCCTGCGACCGGGACGGACACGGCCAGCAGATCGACATGGCCATTATCGAACCGATCCTCACCCTGCTGGGCCCACAGCTCATTGCCTACGACCAACTCGGTGAACTCCAACCGCGCATGGGCAACAGATCGTCCAACAACGCGCCCCGCAATACCTATCGCACCGCCGACGACCGTTGGGTCGCGGTATCGACCAGCGCCCAGTCGATAGCGGAACGGGTGATGCGTCTGGTGGGACGTCCCGATCTGATCGAGCGGCCGTGGTTCACCTCCGGCGCCGAAAGGGCAAAGCACGCCGATGAACTCGATGCGGCGGTGGGCGGCTGGATTGCCGAACGCGATGCCGAAGAGGTGGTGCGCGCTTTCGAGAAGGCCGAGGCCGCCGTCGCACCCATCTACACCGCCGCCGATGTACTGGCCGATCCGCAGTTTCGAGCGCTGGGCACCATCGCCGAACTGCCCGACGACGAATTGGGAACTGTCCGAATGCAGAACGTGCTCTTCCGGCTCTCCGAAACACCGGGCCGCATCCGCTGGACCGGGCCACCACTGGGTGCGCATACCGCGGAGGTCCTGCGCGAGTACGGCGTGGATGCCGACCGGCTGGCCGAACTGCGCGCGGCGGGGGTGGTCCGATGACCACCCAGGACTCACGAGTGCAGCGCACACGGGACCCGCTGGTGCAGCTCGTGCGGGGCGGGGTGGACCTCATCGAGCTGGGTCAGCCGTTCTTCACCGGCATGCCGTGCTCCCCGAACCACCCCGGGTTCCGAATGACACTCGCCCGAAGGCACGGTGATATGGTCCGGCCCGACGGCGGCTCCGCGGCCAATGAGATCATCGTGACCGGCGGGCATGTCGGCACCCATATCGACGCGCTCAGTCACGTCAGCCACGATGGGTTGCTGCACGGTGGCGTCGACGCGATGGCCGCCCAGCGCGGCGGCGCGTTCACCGCGCATGGAGCCGAACACCTGCCCGGCTTCCTCCGGCGCGGCCTCCTGCTCGATATCGCCCGCCTGCGCGACACCGATACGCTCCCCGGCGGTTACGAGGTGACCGTCGACGATCTGGCACGCGCGGCACAACAGGCCGGGGTGGAACCGGAGGCCGGGGACGTAGTGCTCATACGCACCGGGTGGGCACGCCTATTCGACACTCCGACAGCGTATTCGGGCGGACAGTCCGGCGTACCCGGTGTAGGTGTCGAGGCCGCGCGCTGGCTCGCCGGTCGCGGTATCGCCGCCACCGGTGCCGACACCACCGCATACGAGCGCATCGCACCCGGCGCCGGCCACAGCGTGCTGCCCGTGCACCGGGTGCTGCTGGTGGAATCCGGTATCTATATCCTCGAGCACCTCAATCTGGAAGCGCTTGCTGCCCAAGAGCTTTTCGAGTTCGCCTTCATGCTCGCGCCGCTACGCATAGTCGGCGGAACCGGGTCGCCGGTGCGCCCACTCGCGGCGGTGACCCGATGAGCGGGCCCGACGAGCGCGTACGCGGAGACGTTGCGCAGAGCGAGGCCGACGGCCGCGTACGCGAAGGCATGGCCCCGATCGAGGCCGCCACGAGGCCGCGCGAAGGCGGTGCGCGCAATGGCGATGGCGAGTCGACAACCGGACGAACAATCGTGCAGCGGCTGGCGGAATTCGCCGCCACGGCTCGGGATCGGGGCGTGGGCGCGGAGCTGCGCGGCGACGCCGCGCGGCGCGTACTCGACGTGCTCGGCAATAGCCTGGCCGCGCAGCGCACTCCCGCGGCCGCTTCGGTGCGGTCCCTGATCGAGGAATGGTCGGGCAGGCCCCGCGCCACCGCACTCGGCCTACCGGATCGCCATCCGGAGGCCAGCGCGGCCCTGCTCAACGGAACCCTGGCCCACGCACTGGATTTCGATGACACGCACCTTCCCTCGGTGCTGCACCCCTCGGCCTCGGTGGTCCCCGCCGCCCTCGCCGTCGCGGAGGGCGCGGGCGCGTCCGGTGCGGCACTCCTCGATGCCGTCGCGGTCGGCGTGGAGATCACCGTTCGGCTCGGGATGGCCGGATACGACGAGCAACTCGGCAATTCGGTGTTCTTCGAGCGCGGACTCCACGCCACCGCCATCTGCGGCGCGCTCGGCGGTGCGGCGGCAGCGGCCATGCTGTCGGGCCTCGACACCGACGGTATCGCGCACGCGATCGGTATCGCCGCGAGTATGGGATCGGGCCTCCTCGAAGCCAATCGCACCGGCGGCACCGTGAAACGCGTGCACTGCGGCTGGGCCGCGCACGCGGCGGTGACCGCGGCCGACCTGGCCCGGCACGGATTGACCGGCCCACCGACCGTTATCGAGGGCAGATTCGGTCTGTTGCAGGCATTCTGCGGCGACCAGGCCGTGCCATCGGCGATTACCGACGGCCTCGGCGCGCACTGGGAGCTACCCGGGGTGTTCTTCAAGCCCTACCCCTGCAATCACTTCACCCACGCCGGTATCGATGCCGCCCTGCGCCTGCGCGCCCGCGGTGTCACCGCCGCCGATGTGACGAGTCTGATCCTGGGCGCTCCCACCCCGGTGCTGCGTACCATCGGTGAACCCACCGCGGCCAAACGCCGCCCCGAATCCGGTTACCACGCCGCCTTTTCCGGCCCCTACACGGTCGCGGCGGCGCTGCTCGGCGGCGGCGGTCTCGGCCTGTTCCACGAGGACTTCACCGACGACGCGGCCCGCGACCCGGACCGGCTCGCCCTGGCCGCCAAGGTCGAATGCGTCCCCGACGCGCACTGCGACGAGATCTTCCCGCACCAGTTCCCCGCCGTCCTCACCGCCGAACTCCGGGACGGTCGCAGCTACACCGAACGTGTGAACGCCAATCGCGGCGGACCGGGAAATCCGTTGTCCGCCGACGAGCTGGCGACCAAGTTCCGGATGAACGCGGCAGGCGTGCTGCCCCCGGGTCGGGCCGAAGATATCAGCGAAATTGTCTACGGGCTAGCTGATCTCCTTGATCTGGACAAGCTGCTGGGCCTGCTGCGAAAGACCTGACACGACCCGCTGCGTCAACACACCGTGAGCTATTGACTCATGGCCGTTTCAGACCGCTAATAGAGCGCGAGAAATGGAACAGCGTTTCTCAATGAGAGACAAGGACGTCCTTTGAGATTCCGACGACTGCTGGCCGCGACATGTTCAATCGCCGCCGCCCTCATCGCCTTCACCCCTGCCACCCCCTTCGCGAGCGCGGACACCACGGTCACCAAGGTGTCGAACCGGGTGGAGATCCGTTGCGCGTTCACCACACTGCGCCAGAGCAGCGACTGGTACTTCCCGGCGGGAACGCCGAAGGCCCTGCTCTGGTTGCAGCACGGCTTCGCCAGCGCCAACGACTCGATGGACGATACGGCCGGGAAGTTCGCCGACCAGGGCTTCCTGGTGTTCGCCCCCACCCTGCCGACGGCGAATATCTTCGGGTGCACCGTGCAGAATCTCGGCAACAACACCAACTTCCTGCACAATGTGGCCGACCTGTTCGGCAAGTCCGCCGATGCGAACGACAAGCTGGGGCGCAGCTTCGCCGACGCCAAATCCAAGGCGGGACGGACGAATCTCGCACTGCCCGGTTCGTTCGTCTTCGCCGGGCACTCGGCCGCCGGTGAGGCCGTCCCCTACGTCGCACAAAGACTGCGCTCCGACTACGCCGCCGCCTTCGGGAAGCTGCGCGGAGTAATCCTGTACGACCCCGTAAAGAGCATCATCGGCAACAACCTGAGCAGCTCACTCAACCACCTGAGCAACACCACACTCCCGATCCTCGCCGTCAGCGCCCCGCCATACAGCTGCAATAGCAACGGCAGCGGCACCAACATACTGCTCAACCAACTGCAACGACCGTTCCTGGGCGTCCGGCTGACGAGCGGCTCACATATCGATGTCGAGGCCTCCAGCGCACCCGGACCGGACAAGGTTGCCTGCGGCGCACCGCAATCGAAGAATGTGGCGGCGTTGCAGCAGCTGTCCGTGGGATGGGCCGGTGACTTCGTCAGCGGTTCGACAACCGCCGACTACTACCCGGGCGGCGGATACTACGAGAGCCTGCGCACGGCGGGCACCATCACAACCCTGAGCTGAGCCCTGCTCTCCGTCATCGCGGGCGGACGCGCCCCGCGATGACGGGGAGCCGAGCCGACTCAACCGGCCGACGGAAATCCACCGGCTCGACCGAGCAGAGCGGGGACGGGTGTACCCAGCACATCGCCCAGCCACACCCCGGTCTCACTCACCAGATCCATCCGCACTCCGGTCGTGACACCCATGCGGTCGAGCATGTAGAGCAGATCCTCGGTGGCGATATTCCCGGTGGCGGCGGGGGCGAAGGGGCAGCCACCGATGCCGCCGGTACTGGCGTCCAGCACTCGCGCCCCGGCATCGAGGGCGGCAATGGCATTGGCGTACCCGGTATTTCGAGTGTTGTGGAAGTGGCAGCGCAGGGCTGCGGCGGGAGCGAGTGCGGCGGTACCGGCGATCAGGGTGCGTACCCGGTCGGGTGTCCCGACGCCGATGGTGTCGGCGAGCGCTATCTCGTCCGGTTCGGCCTCGGCGACGCGGCGCACCAGATCGAGGACGGTCGCCGCGGACACCTCACCCTCGAAGGGGCAGCCGAAGGCGGCGGCAATGGTCACGGTGCGGCGCAGTCCGGAATCCGCGGCACGCTTCGCCAGCGTGTGCCAGCGCTGGATACCTTCGGCCGTCGTACAGCCCTGGTTGCGATGACTGAAGGTATCGGTCGCCACCACCACGACATTGATCTCGTCCACGCCCGCGGCCATCGCGCGGTCGAGTCCGCGGTCGTTGAACACCAGTCCCGCGTAGGAGACGCCCGCCACACGTGGCACCCCCGCCATCACCGCCTCGGCGTCGGCCATCTGCGGAACCCGCTGCGGATGCACGAAACTCACCGCTTCGATGCGCCGCAGTCCGGCCTCGATGGATCGCTCGATCAGGCGGATCTTAGCCGCGGTCGCGATGATCTCGGACTCGTTCTGCAGTCCGTCCCTCGGCGCGACTTCCAATACGGTGACATCCACGGGGCCTCCCGAATACGTTTGCCTTGCAGCACTGTTTCACTGAGGGATACAGTGTCACCATTCACCGTACACCGACCGCCTTCTCGCGCGGAATCGGTTGCACCCCAAGAATGGAGAGGCCGCATGCCAGCCGACACGACCACCGGGCCCCTGGCCGATCTGCGCGTTATCGAGATGGGCCAGCTGCTGGCCGGACCGTTCTGCGGACAGCTGCTCGGCGATTTCGGAGCCGAGGTGATCAAGCTGGAAGCACCCGGCGTCGGAGATCCCATGCGCCAGTGGGGACGTGAACAGTCCCAGGGCAAGTCGCTGTGGTGGCCGGTGGTCGCCCGCAATAAGAAGTCGGTGACCTGTGATCTGCGCAATCCGGAAGGCCAACGCCTGGCGCGCGAACTGATCGCCGACGCCGATATCGTGATCGAGAACTTCCGCCCGGGCACCATGGAGCGCTGGGGACTGGGCTACGAGCGGCTGCGCGAGATCAATCCCGGCCTGATCATGGTGCGGGTCACCGGTTACGGGCAGACCGGGCCGTACGCGCCGCGCGCCGGATACGGTTCCATCGGCGAGGCGATGGGCGGAATCCGCTACACCACGGGCGATCCCGAGAACGCCCCCGCTCGCACCGGCATCTCGATCGGCGATTCCCTGGCCGCGGTATTCGCCACCATCGGCACGCTCGCCGCAGTCCACCACCGTGAGCGCACCGGACAGGGTCAGCTGGTGGACTCGGCCATCTACGAGGCGGTACTGGCCATGATGGAATCACTGCTGCCGGAGTACGCCATCACCGGATACCAGCGCGAACGCACCGGATCGGTACTGCCCAATGTCGCGCCCAGCAATGTCTATCCCACCGCGGGCGGCGAGATGGTCCTCATCGCCGCCAACCAGGATTCCGTCTTCACCCGGCTCACCGAACTCATGGGCAGACCCGAACTGGCCGTCGACGAGCGGTATTGCAACCACACCGCTCGGGGTGCGCGCATGGCCGAACTCGACGAGCTCATCGCGACCTGGACCGCCACCGCCGATGCCGAGGAGCTCCTGGAGAAACTGCATACAGCGGGCGTTCCGGCCGGACGCATCTACACCGCCCGGGATATGTTCACCGATCCGCATTTCGCCGCCCGCGAGGCCATCGTCCGGATCACGCATCCCGAACTGGGTGAGCTGCCCATGCAGAACGTCGTACCCAAGCTCAGCGCCACACCCGGCTCCGTGCGCCACGCCGGACCCGAACTGGGCGAACACAATGCCGAGGTGTACGGCGAATTACTCGGCCTGGACGCCGACCAGATCGCCAAGCTCGCCCAAACCGGCGTTATCTGAGGGGAATTCACATGAGAGATCTCGACGACGACGCGCGCAGCGCTGGATACGGAACACCGCTCGGAGCGGGAGAACACCCCGCGGTATTGGTGATCGATATCTGCGCCGCCTACCTGACCGACGGCTCACCGCTGCGCGCCCCCGTGGAGGATGCGGTGCACGCCGCCGCGACAGTGGTGAAAGGTGCCCGCGCGGGCCGATATCCGGTCCTGTTCACCCGCGTTTCCTACCGCCCCGGCACCACCGAGGGCGGACTCTTCCGCCGCAAGATACCCACCCTGTCCGTCTTCGAGGAGGGCAACCCGCTCGGCGATTTCCTCGACGACCCCGCCCCACTGCCCGGCGATACAGTGGTGACCAAGCAGTACCCCAGCGCCTTTCACGGCACCGCGCTGGCCGCCAATCTGACCGCGGCGGGCATAGATACCCTCCTGATCGTCGGGCTCACCACCAGCGGCTGTATCCGGGCCACCGCCACCGACGCCATGCAGCACGGTTTCCGCCCGCTGGTTGTGGCCGACGCCTGCGGCGACCGCGATCGGCGACTGCACGAGGCGAACCTGTTCGACTTGAACGCCAAGTACGCCGATGTCATCGATCTCGACGCGGCACTGCGGGTACTGAGCTGACCGGTTGGCACACGCGATATCGCGTGTGCCAACCAGACATTGTGCGCCTCAGCGGATTTCGACGCGCACCGCCGCATCGGTGCGCGGACCGATCTCGTATACGTACTCCCGCGCCGCCTGATCACCGAGCTGCGCCAGGAACCACATGGCGGTCCAACGCGCCGCGGTCGCAATGCTTTCCGCACGCGATACCGTCCCCGTCCGGAGATCAGGAGCGGCACCCGGCGGATTATCGATATCGGCGAGCCCGAAATGGTTGACACCCAACAGATTCACGAATGCCGCCGATGGCGCGCCGGACAGGCTGGTGAAGCTCTGGTACGCCTCGTCGAGTTCACTCACCCCGTCGTCGGCGCCATTGATGTACATGACCGGGATATCGCGCACCGTGACCGCGTCCACGGTGCTGCCGATGGTCGTATTGGTGCCGTGGCCCACAACCGCCTTCAGTTCCGGTGGATGCCGGAACCCGAGGCCGAAACAGAAGGGGATCTGACAACGGTCGGCGGCGGCGTACAGTGCCGCCGCGCCGCCGTAGGAATGTCCGGTGACCACCAGCGTGGTGGGGTCGACGAGCTGTCCGACGGTCGAATTCGGATCGGCCACGCGGTCGCGCACCCAATCCATCACATCGGTCAGGGCGAATTCGCTGGGCAGACTGTAGCCGGGCATGACGTAGCGCTCGGGAACAACCACCACGAAGCCATAATCGGCGACCATCGCGGCGAACCGGGCGTAGTGAGCGCGTCGCACATTCGCGCCGGGCAGCAGCAGTGCCACCGGCAGCCGACGGTCGGCCTTCGCCGGGTACCAGACGGTGGCCGCATCGGCCGCGATGCGGGTTTCCTCATGGCGCACACCACTATCGGCGGACGCGACGGGAGCGGTGGTGAGTAGGAGCAGGGACAGGGTGGCCGCGATCAAACCGCGCATGGGACCCCGTTTCGTTTGTGGAAACAGTGTTTCGATGTGAAACTATCGGCGGAGCTTACAACGAAACACCGTTTCGCAGAAGAGAACAGGGAGAGATGGATGGGCGCACACCTCAACGGCTGGTGGATTCTGCTGCACCTGGTGCTGTTCGTGTTCTGGCTGGGCGGCGACCTGGGCGTCTTCTACTCCAGCAGGTTCGTGATCAACCCCGAGCTGACCCCACCCGCCCGGTCGGCGGCACTGTCCATCATGAGCGGACTCGACCTCGGCCCGAAGATCTGCCTGGTGTTGTTCCTGCCCAGCGGCATCACGCTCATGGCCCTGGAACCACATGGCGCGGCGCTGTGGGGAATCGAGTTCTTCCCGTGGTGGATGGTGGTTGGGGTATGGCTGTTCGCGGGAGTCTGGTTGGCGCTCACCGTGATTCAACACCGCACGCATGGACGGTTCACCTGGGTGCAGCGCGGCGACCTCGCCATTCGGTTCGCGGTCATCGGCGCCATGGCGACCGCCGGGATCTACGCGCTCATCGCCACCGAACCATTCGGGGTCACCACCAATCCCAAATGGCTGGGCGGCAAGATTCTGCTCTACACCGCCGCCATCGCGGCCGGGCTCGGCATTCGAATGACCTTGCGCCCCTTCGGCCCCGCCTTCGGGGCACTCATGACGACTGGCTCCACCGCCGAGGTCGAGAAGACCCTCCGCAGCAGCGTGAACGGCTGCCTACCGTATGTCTGGGTGATCTGGGGCAGCGTGCTCGCGGCGGCGGCGCTGGGGGTGTTCAAACCCGGCGTCGAACTGTGACGTCGGGTCGATATCGCACGCTAGGCCGAATATCCCAGCTGGGCCGATACCGCGGCGGTCGCCTTCTCCAGCAACGGCAGGCATTCCTTCATCCGCGGCTCGAACCGCGACAGCGGGCCGCATACGCTGATGGCGGCCACCACCCCGCCATCGTGGTCGAGCACCGGTGCGGCAACCGATGCCGCACCGATCTGCCGCTCCCCCAGCGAAATCGCGTAACCGCGCTTGCGGATATCGGCGAGTTCGGTGCGCAGTTTGCGCGGCGTGGTGATGGTGGCGTCGGTGAACGGCGTCAGTTCGTGCCGGTCCAGGTACTCATCGATCTCCTCCTTGCGCAGGTGCGCCAGGATGACCTTGGAGGAACTGCCCGCGTGCAGCGGATACGGCACCCCGAGGGCGACCTCCATCCGCAATTCCTGATCCGGCACAACCTGATCCACGTACATGCGGGTATCGCCGCGGCGGATCGAGAGGGTCGCGGTATCGCCGGTGGCGGCGGCCAGCCGGCGCAGCTCCGGAGCGGCCATGACACGCAGGTCGGTGCGCGCGAGATAAGCGCGCCCCAGGGCGATGGCGGCGTGACCGAGGGCGTAGCGCCGGGTGGTCGGCTCCAGGGTGATCAGTTCGCGATTGCGCAGCGCGGTGAGAATGCGGTGCACGGCGGCCTTGGTCAGGCCCAATTCATTGGCGATCTCGGTGACCCCGAGATCGGGTCGGCCGGTACGGCCGAACAGCAACAATACGTCCATGGCCCGTTCGACGGCGGCGATGGAACGACTCTGACTCTCGGCCTCGTTGTCCGACACGAGTACAGCTTAGGGCACGTGATTTCCCGATGGGAAACGGCTCACCGAATTCCGCTCCAGCACAGCATTCCCCCGGTCGACGGCTTGCACGGCTCCGCCGACGGCGTTACCGTGTGCGTAACAGCGTTTCCACTATCGAAACGGAGCCACCGTGGATTCGACGAATCTCCGTGCGGTACTGGCACAGTGGGCCACCGGCGTCGTCATCGTCACCACGACTCGCGACGATGGTCAACGACACGGCATGACGGCCAGCTCATTCACCAGTGTGGCCCTCGATCCGCCGCTCGTCTCCATATGTCTCGCCTCGACGAGCACCACCTGCCGATTGATCCGGCGCAGCGGCGTTTTCGCCATCAATGTGCTCGGACACGACCATGAGGACATCAGCCGCCGGTTCGCATCGCCGAATATCGATGTCGGCGACCGTTTCGGACTCGGACAGTGGCAGCGCGCACCCAGCGGGGCGGCCGTGCTGACCGACGCGGTGGCCTGGCTGGACTGCGCGGTCGCCGCCTGCCATCCGGCCGGCGACCACACCATTGTGCTCGGCCTGGTCCAGGAGGCCGCCGCACCCCGGCCCGCGCCCCCACTCATCTATCACGACCGCACCTACTACGAGGGGATTGCCCGTTAACGCTTCCTCGGCCCGAAGGCCGGGGATTTCACGCTCAGACCGCAACCGAACCTACCACCGGAAGGCGGTGACCCGATTGACTGACATCCTCGACACGTGTGTGGCCGCGCTCTGCCACAGCCAGAATCACCCTGGCGGCGTTGCGATCCCGGCCCTCGGTAAACCCACAGGCGTGGCATCGGAAAACTCTCTCGGCGAGTTCGAGTCGCTGCTTGGCTCTCGCGAAACAACTCGAACACGTCATGGTCGTATGCGCGGGCCGCACCAACACCACCATCCGGCCGGCCCGCTCGCCCCGCTCGATGATTTCCCGTTTCGCCGCGCCGATCTCCGCGTCCGCGGCCTTGCGAGCCATCGTGGACTTCGCCAGAAACTTCGGCGTGAAGTCCTCCACCGCGATCACATCATGGTTATCAACTACGCTCTTGGCCCACATCCGCGCATCATGTTGAGTTTGCCGGGCCGCCTTCTTGTGCAGCTTCGCCACCATACGCGCGGCCCGCTGATACCCGCGCGACTGCGGCCCACCTTTGCGGTGCCGTCGAGAACTCTTGCGTTGCGCCCGCGCAAGTTCGGACGCACAACGCGCGCGGTGACCCCGATGCGGCAGATCGAACGCGGGGTCGGTCGTGGTGGCCGTGGTCCGCACGCCCCAGTCGATACCGATACTGCCCTCGGCCATAGCGGCAGGTTCAACAGTGCGGTGCACGACGAACGAGGCATACCAATGCCCCAAGGAATCCTGGGTGATCCGCACGCTGGTCGGCTCCGGTGGCAACTCCCGCGACCACACCACCGGGATACGGACACCCTTCGCCAACACCAGACGACCGTCATTGATTGTGAAGCCTCGGCGCGTCTATTCCAGCGACAGCTGGGACCTCTTGCGGGCCTTGAATACCGGTCGCCCACGGCCCTTGACGGTGAACGACTGTGTGAGCGCTTGCGCGTAGGTCCGCAGCGTTTGCTGTTGCGCCACTTGCGAACCCTCACGCAACCACGCGCTATGCGCACGGGCCTCGGTCAGAAGCTTGCTGAGTGTCCCGAAGGTCGGTCTGTTGCCCGACTTCTGCTGGTTGACCGCTTCGTTCCACAGGAACCTGCAGCGATGCCACTCGGCGCACAGCGCGGCTTCGGCTGTGCGGCCGGGCCGCAACCGATAGCTGTACCGCACCACCTCAGCCACACCGAACACGGTAACCGTCACCACCGACACCTGAAGGAGGACAGCGCTGCCTCACCCTCGTGAACGAGGGGGTATCCGCGCTCAACACATGATGACCGGCGACCACATGATCGGCGAACGTCTCGTCGAAGATATGAACGACGCGGAACGCGCCCGTGCGCAACGGGTTCAGTCGGTATTGCCCGCGCTGCGGGCCGCCGCGGCGGAGGCCGACCGCACCGCGTCGTTCCCGCCCTCACATATCGAACTGCTACGCGACGCCGGGCTGCTGGGCCTGGTGGTGCCGGAGAAGTTCGGCGGGCTCGGGGGCTCGCTGCGCGACCTCGCCGCCGCCACCTTCGCCATGGGTACCGCCTGTGCGTCCACGGCTTTGGCATTCTTCTTCCACAACACCAGCGCCTCGCGCGGACTGCTGCCGCTGGAGGCCATCGAGGCCGGTTTGTTCGCCGACGATGAGGTCCCGGCGGTTCGGGCCTTCGCCGAGAAGGTGCTCACCCGGATGGCCGACGGGGTGTGGCTGGCCAATTTCGCCTCCGAATCGGTGAAGACGGCCAGCGCGAATATCACCATCGCGACCACTGCCCGCAAGGTGGATGGTGGCTGGATTCTACAGGGCGAGAAGTCTTTCGGCTGCGCTACCGGGGTGGCGGATTACTATCTGACCTCCGCCAAACTCGAGGGCTACGACACCGCGGAGGGATTGGCGACCTTCTTCGTACCGCGCGACGCACCGGGGGTAAGCGTGCGCGCACCGTGGGACGGATTGGGTATGCGGGCCACCGCCAATAACGGCATCCGGCTCGACGAGGTATTCATTCCGGCGGATGAGGCCTTGGCAGTGCCGGGTGCGTTCACCAAGATGCTCACCATGAGTAGAGGCAGTTTCGTCGGCAATCAGCTCGCCATCGCGGCGGTCTACACCGGGTGCGCGCAGCATGTCTACGACGAAACACTCGCGGCCACCACGCGAAAAACCTTCGCCGACACCGGGGAACCGATCGCCTCCTCCCCCGTTCACCAGGTCCTGATCGGCGAGATGACCCGGCAGCTCAATACCGCCTACCTGTGGCTGCGCTACCAACTGTCCATCGAGACCGTGGAACCGCCCATCAAACCCAAGCAGGAGGTGTTCACGCAGTGGCGGCTCGGTAAGGGCGCGGTCACCGAGGCGTGCTTCCAGGTGGCCTTGGGCGGGCTCAAGGCGGGCGGCACCTCGGCGGCGTCGATGAGCGGTGTGGCGGGGCGGGCGCTGCGGGATCTGGCCATGGGACTGGTGATGACCTTCCCCGCCGAGCGCGGGATGTTGGAGGTCGCGCGCATTGTCACCGATGCCAAGGCGAATGAACTGTTCGCTACCGCGCCGGCGCGGGCGGGAGCGTCGGAGGGCGGGAGCAGTTCCGGGGCGCAGACGTCCGGCGGGAACCCCGAACGTGACGGTCACAGTGGCCCGTCCGGGGCGGACGGCGACCGCTCTGCCAGCGGCAGTGCATCGTCGGAAGCCGCCAGCGACGGCAACACGTCAACGACGGCCCCCGGCAGCGTCGAAACGAAGACCACCGGTGCCGACACGTGTTCGACGACCGGCGGAGCCACATCTGATTCGAACCCGCCCAGCGTGGCTGACGCGGCGGCGCACCTGCCGGGAGCCACACAATGACCGCCGAACTCGGTGCCGGACAAGCTTCGCCGACCACGCAGGATCGACTGCACGCCACCGGGGATCCGGGCCACCTGCCCGCCATCGTCGATCTGGTCGACGGCGAGTGGGGCACTCCTGCGGTGGATCTCGGTGTGGCACTGGAGGATCCCGCGACCGGGGCGGAGGTGGCGCGAGCCGTTGCCACCGCTCCCGAGCGGATCGAGTTGGCGCTCGCCGTGGCGGATCAGACTTCCGGTGTGGTCACGCCGGATATGCTCGATGCCATCGCCGATGCGTTGGAGCCGCGACTGGCTCGGATCGCCGAGCTCGATGCGCTGGCAACGGGTGTGCCGCTCAGTCAGACCTCGCTGCTCGGGGTGATTGTGGCCGGTGCGTTCCGGTTGGCCGCCGGGCAGGTGCGCGCGGGCATCCTGCGCGAGGACCGCGACGGGGTGCGGGTTCATCGGTTGCCGCTCGGGCCGGCGCTGTGTCTGGTGCCGTGGAACGCGCCCGCGCCCATGGCCGCTCATAAGGTGGCCAATGCGCTCGCGGCCGGGTGTCCGGTCATTCTCAAGGTCAGCGAGTTGACGCCCTACAGCTCGATTCTGCTCGCCGAGGCGATCGCCGAGCAGGTACCGCCGGGGATGTTCCAGCTGGTGCACGGTGGGATCGCGACTGGCACGCAGTTGGTGGCCGATTCGCGCATTCGGGCGGTGTCCTTCACCGGCGGCCTGGCGGGTGGGCGGTCTGTCGCCACGGCGTCGGCTCCGCTATTGCGTCCGTGCCAACTCGAATTGGGCGGGAACAATCCCCTGCTGGTGTTGCCCGACGCCGATACCGATACCGCCGCGCGCATGGCGGCCGAACTCCTCACCACCCTCAACGGCCAGTGGTGTCGGGCGCTGGGCAGGTTGATCCTGCCCGCCGACCGGGCCGCTGAACTGGTGGAGGCGATCGGGAAACGGTTGGACGCCTTGCGGTTCGGGCCGCCGCTGGATCCGGCGACCGAATTCGGGCCCCTGGTCCACTCGAGGCATGTGCGAACGATGCGGGAAGCGCTGTCGGGGAGGCGGTTCCGCAGCTTCGGGCAGGTTCCCGAGACCGGGAATTACCTCGCACCGGCACTTCTCGCCGATGATCTCACCGACGAGGTTTTCGGTCCGGTCGCCGGAATGGTCACCTATGAGTCCGTGGATGAGGCGGTGCGGCTGGCCAACGCCGTCCCGTACGGCCTCGAGGGTTATGTCTGCGGCACCGACAAGGATGTGGCTCTCTCTGTGGCGCAGCGCATCCGGGCCGGAGAGGTCAAGGTGAACGGCTCCTCCATCATGAGTCTGCACCTGATGACCCCGCGCCCGGCCTGGGGCTGGTCCGGTCTGGGCGAGGAGGGCACCGCGGAAACCCTGCGCTTCTTCACCGGAGCCCGGGTCGTCGGCGTCGAGGGCCGCTTCGCCCTGCACACCTCATGACCCGCGTGGTCGTGGTCGGGGCGGGGCCGGTCGGCCTGACCGCCGCGCTGACGCTCGCCCGCCGAGGTATCGCGGTGACCGTCCTCGAACAGGGCAATACCCTCGCCGCCGAATCGCGGGCCTCGACGTTCCATCCACCGACCCTGGACATGCTGGGCACACTCGGGGTGTTGAAACCCCTGCTGGCCAAGGGAATCATCGCCTCGACCTTCCAGTATCGCGAGCGTGGTGGGGGTGAGATCGCGACTCTCGATCTCGCGGTTCTCGCCGAGGACACGGCCTATCCCTATCGGGTGCAGTGTGAGCAGAGCAAGCTCACCCCGATCCTGCTGGCGACCCTGCCCGAGAACGTGCGCGTGCGCTTCGGGTACCAGGTGCACGGGCTGTTCTCCGGCGACGACGGCGTCATTCTGCACACCTCGCACGGTCCGCTGCGCGCGGACTGGGTGATCGGCGCCGATGGTGCGCATTCGGCCGTAAGGCGCGGGCTGGGTGCGGGATTCGAGGGCAGTACCTATCCCGAACGCTTCCTCGTCGCCTCGGTCGATGAGGATCTCGCCGC
Source organism: Nocardia uniformis NBRC 13702 (assembly GCF_001613345.1). Lineage (GTDB taxonomy): Bacteria > Actinomycetota > Actinomycetes > Mycobacteriales > Mycobacteriaceae > Nocardia > Nocardia uniformis. The sequence goes on from NZ_BDCE01000042.1 coordinate 29,805, forward strand.
GGCGCTGCCCGGTATCGCACCCATCAATTACATCTTCGACCCGACCGAGTGGTTGGTGCTGTTGCGCACGCCGGAGCATTGGCGAGTGCTGCTGCCCACCCCCGCCGACAGTCCTGATGACGTCGAATTGTCCAGGCTGCCCGACCGTTTGACCGCCGTGGCCGACCTCGGACGAACATGGCGGCTGCTGCACGCGTCCCTGTACAGCGTGCATCAGCGGGTCACCGAGAGCTTCCGGCGGGGGCGGGTGCTGCTCATGGGTGACGCGGCGCATGTGAACAATCCCCTCGGTGGAATGGGGATGAACAGCGGGATCCACGACGCCGTCCAACTCTCCGCGGCCCTTGCCGACGTACTCGACGGTGGGCCGGAATCCGATCTCGATATGGTGGCCGCGCGCCGACGCACCGTGGCCATCGACCATGTCCAACGGGCCAGTCACAACAATTGGCAACAGTTGCGCGGCCGAGATGACGAATACCGAACGCAGCTGCGGGAGTTGGCTGCCGATCCAGTCGCGGCCCGCGCCTACCTGCGTCGCGCCTGTCTGCTCGATTCACTGGAGCCACAGCGGTGAACCCATTGCTCATCACGCGGGAGAACCCCGCGCACCCTTCGGAAATCGTCGGCACGGTCTCGGTGACGGCACCGGATACGGTGGATGCCGTTGTCCGCCAGTCACATCGAGAGTTCCGCGACTGGTCGACGCGGTCGCTCGACCATCGCCTCGATGCGCTGGCGGCCGCCGCCGACGCACTCGACGCCAAAGCCGACGAACTGGCCACTCTGCTGGCCCGGGAAAGCGGTAAGCCCGTCACCGACTGCCGCGGAGAAATAGGCTTCGCCGCAACCTATCTGCGCTGGGTGCGCGACAATGCCCCGCGTGTACTCGCTGTATCCGTCGTAGATGACGCCCAGGGCCGAATCGTATGCACGGCGGCGCCCTTCGGTGTGGTCGCCGCCATAACCCCGTGGAATGCGCCGATCATCCTGGCCGTACTCAAACTCGGGCCCGCGCTGGCGGCGGGAAACACCGTGGTACTCAAGCCCTCTCCGCTCGCGCCTTTGGCGGTGAGTGCGATGGCGGAGCTATTGCCGGCCACCCGGGTAATCCACGGTGGCCCCGAAACCGTGCACGCCCTCGTCACCCATTCCCTGGTCCGCAAGGTCGCCTTCACCGGGGGCGACCAGGCGGGGCGCGCCATCGCGGCGGCCGCCGGGCAAGCACTGACGCCGGTGGTGCTCGAACTCGGTGGCAACGACCCCGCCGTGTTCCTGGACGACTTCGCGCTCACTCCCGACGACTACGAACGCCTGGTGCTGGCATCGTTCGCCAGCGCGGGCCAAGTCTGTATGGCAGCCAAACGCCTCTACGTCCCCCACCCCCGCCTGGACGAATTCATTGAGTCGTATCTCGCTGCGGCCCAACGCATCCTGCTGGTCGGCGACCCCCTCAACGAGAGCGTCACCATGGGCCCCGTCGTTACCGGCACCGCGGTCACACGCATGAACGACCTCATAGCCGACGCCTGGAACCGCGGCGGCTGGATGATCCCCCTGTCGAGCATCCCTGACAGCGACGGCTACTACGTCACGCCCTCCCTGGCCCTCGACCTCCCCGACGAAGCCGACCTCGTCCACCGAGAACAGTTCGGCCCCATAGTCCCGGTCCTCACCTACGAATCCGAAGACGAAGCCCTGACCCGCGCCAACAATTCCGACCTGGGCCTAGCCGCCTCAGTCTGGTCCGCCGACGAAGCCCGAGCCTTCACCTTCGCCACCCGCCTGGAAGCAGGCTTCACCTTCATCAATACCCACAACCGCACCGGCATGTCCCTGCGAGCCCCCTTCGGCGGCACCAAACGCAGCGGCTACGGCCGCGAATACGCCGACGAGGGCCTGCGCGAATACACCCAATCCGCAGTAGCCCACGCCCCCGCCGCCTTCCGCCGAGGCGGCACCGGCATGCCCGCCCGCGCCTATCCGAACCCCGTTCAGGAATAAGGGATTACCGCCGAAGCGAACTCGTGGAGCGCCGTCCTGCTGTCATCGCCGAAGCTGAAGGCCAGGTAGCCGCCCACCTGCCCCGCGTCCCACCGACAGCCCTTTCCCGGACCACGGAAGTTGCGTGCACACAACAGGATTCGACCGGAAGCCACCATCGCTCCGGCAGAGAGGCCCACCTGGAATTCCGACTGACGCGCGCGCTGACGCACAGCTCCGCCCACAGGACACGGCAATCCCCCGTGCTGCCCGAGCTGATCAATCCCGACCGCGACAGCCCTATTTCCTGCCGTTGCCGAGGCGGTGGTCGGCGAGCATCTGCCGCTGATGCCGGTGTCCGACTGTTTCGAAGCCGACCACCGTGACGTATGGCGCGAGCATCACCACCATCAGACACACCGCTATATCGGCGCCGACCGCGGACAACACACCCGCCAGGACCAAGACGCCCAGCGTGAGCCCGATCAACAACAGATGGAACCGATCGACCGCGGACAACAGCAACGTGTGCAGCAGGTACACCATCGACAAGTAGAGCCCGACCGGGACCGCCAGTGCGAGCACCACCGTGAGTTCGTCGAGGTTCGTGTGATGCTCGAGATAGAGCCCCGCGACATGCAAGCCCGCGCCGGCGCCCGCGATGCCGATGAACAGTGGCAGGTGCCCGTACCCGAACAGGTATCCCCGGTCTCGACGGTAGGTCAGGATCTCACCGAACGGTGTCGCGAAGTACACCCACCACATACCGAAGGTCAGCCCGACGCCCGCGACGACGACGGCCGCGGTGTCGACGGACCAGTGCATTCCGTCCACTCCGCCGAGCAATCCGGAGGATGAGGCGACGGTGCCGACCACGCCTTCGCCGAGGGCGATAATTGCGAACAGACCGTACCGCTCGGCCATGTGGTGCGGATGCCACGGGGTTCCTCCCGCGCCCCCTTGGGCGAGCTTGGGCAACCACAGTTCCAACAATCCCAGGGCAAGCACGCCCACCACGACGGCACCGATCGGCAGCGGTGCGAATCCGATGATTACCCAACCGATCTGGACGATCGATATCCATCGGATATTCGCGATGGCCACCCCGTGAAACGAGGGAGACTGCCGGGCGACGCGTCCCCATTGCAATACCATCGCAGCCCGCATCACCACGTACCCGATCACCATCAGGCGCAGTTCCAGCCGATGTCCCTCCGCAACCGAATGGAACATCGCAGGCAATCCCAGGGCGAAAACGACCACACCGACCATTTGCAGCATGGTCAGCACCCGGTACAGCCAGTCGTCGGTGTCGAATGCGGACGCGAACCAGCTGAAGCTCAACCAGGCGACAACGATCGCGAACATCGCCAACACGAACGCGATAATCGCCGGGCCGATATGGTTCTCCGCCAGCATCTCCGCGAACTGTGACGACGCCGTCCCCACCGCAACGACAAACGTCAGGTCGAGCAACAACTCCAGCGGGGAGGCGGCTCTACCCCGTTCCGTCGGGTCGCGCCCGACCATCGGCGTAGTGCGGTGCGCGACCGCATTTGCCGCATCATCAGGATGCTCCGGTTCAGTCACCCGTGACAGCATGCCGCAGGAAGCGACCGATGCCGGGTCGGACACGCTTGCGTAGTGCGTAACTCAACCGCAGGCCCATGGACTGGCCTGCTGAGGATGAAACCGCCCGGACAGGGGTTCAGGCGAGCTGATCGAGGATGGCCGCGAGTTCGCGAGCTTGGTATATGACGCTTACGTGGCCGGCGTCCAGGCTGTGGACGTCGAAGGGGTTGTCGGGTGTGAGCCGGTCGGCGTCGTCGATCATTTTCGAGGTCAGAGCCGGGGAGATTACATTGTCGCGGGTGAGGCGGATGAAGCTGCGGGGTATCCGGCCCCAGGTTTCGGCCTCGACCCGGCCGTCGGCGACACTGGTCTGTGCCCCGTCCTCTGGTTGCATGCCGAGATTGAGTACGGGCAGCATTTGTTCCAGGGTGACCTCGGGCATATTCGTCATCCGAAAGTCCTCGAGCGCTTCCTTATCGGCCGAGCGCAGGTTGAAACGGATAATGCCGGGTGGCACCCCGTCCATTCCCAGGAAGAGCGAATGGTCCGGGTTCGGGGTCGGAACATCCTTTTTGGCTTCGGGGGTTTGGCTGAGCGCCATGGCGCTGGGGGCCTCCGCCGTGGACGGGCAGAACGCGGAGAGGTAGACGATGCGGTGAATGGCTTCGGGTATGGCATTGCCGACCAGACCGATTGTTACGCCGCCGAGGCTGTGGCCGACCAGGACGACCGGTCCGTGCCGCCGAGCCTGCTGCACCACATCGATAACATGGGCAACGTTGTCCTGCACCGTAATCGCGGCCAGCGGCGACGAGCCGGAAGTGAATCCGGGCACGTCCTGCGGCGACTGGTAGGACAGCGGGAACGAGGCGTCGAGCCCGTGTCCGGGCAGGTCCACCGGCAGACTGCGATGCCCGAGCAACGCCAGTTCGCGAACCACGGGCGTCCAGTAGAAACTACTGCTGACCATGCCGTGCACGAACACGAATATCGGTGCGGCGGTCGCGGTTTCCGGAGACGGCTGAGCAATTTCGGGCACGTATCCCCCTAGGACGAAGCAATAAACGACGATAGGTCACTACCCACAGCGGGCCGCCCCGACCACGGCCTCACACCTGCCACAGCCGATGCGGGAATCCTCACCCGACAGCCCGGAGACGGCGAGGTTCACCGTACACCGAAAGGCGATCAGTCGAGATCGATACGGATCGTTAACATCTCACCGCCCGCGGCGAGCCCCTTCAGCGCCAGCCCGTCGAGTCGGTAGCCCGGTCGTCCTCGGCCCAGTCGGCGGTGTCGATCCCGGGCATTGTCGTCAGGCAGCAGCCGCGCCGTGCCCGATCGCCAGGTGCTGCGCACTCCGTCGCGCAGCCGCGCGGGTGCGACTTTGATTCGGACACGTGGGTTCGCCACAATATTATGCACGTATCCGGCACTCTTACCACGCCCGGAGATCAGCCAGAAGGTGTTGCCCTGCAAGCCATTCGCGACCGGCACCACGCGCTTGTGGCCGGTGCGACGGCCGGTTGTCTCCAGCAGCGCGAACGTAGGCGGAGCGATACCCCACTTCAGCGCGGTGACCACGAGCGGGTGGATCACCCGCCGGTTGAACGCGAGCGCCCATGGCTTCGGCATCGGTTGAAACTCCTTGTGACAGAGACAGGTTGTGTGAGCCGCCTACAGAACCACGCTACCAACCACCGTCACCCCGGATCGATGCCCTACGCACTGGAAACCGTAGAGCCCGGTCCCGGGTAGCCCGCCCAGGCAATGTCATCCACCGCCAGCCATGGCTCGCTGCCCACATTCGCCGGAGTCACTCCGGTGAATGCCATGACATCGCGATGCAGGTGGGACTGGTCGGCGTAGCCGCTCTCCGCCGCGACTCGGGCCACGTCCACACCCGCGGCCAAGCGGTGGGCGGCGTGGTCGAAGCGAACCAGCTTCGCCGCGCGTTTGGGTGGTAGGCCGAGCTGCGCCGAGAATCTGGACCATAGGCGCTTTCGGCTCCATCCGACCTCGGCCGCCAAGCTGTCGACTCCGACCAGACCTCGGCCGATAACGATCCGCTGCCAGGCCCACGCCACCTCCGGATCCACGTAGGCCCTCGCCGTACATCGGCGGGCGAGCAACGTGTCGGTCAACGCGAGGCGCTCCTCCCACGACGAGACCTCGCCCAGCTGTTCACAAATCCGGGACCCGTCGCGGCCCCACAAGTCGTCGAGTCCCACCACCGCACCGTCCAGATCGGCCGCAGAGATACCCAGAACCGCAGGTGCGACAACCGGAGACAGTCGCACCTGCACGCACTCCACGTTCTCGCCCCACACCCAGATCGCACCGGGTGCGGGCGCGGCCACGAGACTTCCCCGCTGCCGCCCGGCGGAAGTCTCCACAATCGGTGTGCCGGAGCCGAATTCGAGAAGTAGCGTCACAGCCGGGTGCGGGACTACTCGGTGACCCGCCGGGGCCAAGCCGCGGTCACGGAAACCAGCCATCCGAACACCAGCCAGCCGGCTCGGTCGAGCCGGGCGTACCACATCCCAGACGGCCGCATCGCCACGATCGTCCGCACTGGACCGCATCCACATAGCGTATGTGGGCGGGCGGATCCGGAACATTTGTTCAAGCCACCGTGACGCGCCGACCGCGACAGTGAGCGCATGACCACTCTCCCTGAACCCACTCACCACGACGATCGGCGGCCTGGCGACCACCGACTACCCGCCGGACGTACGCCGAAACGCCGACGACGGCGCATCGTCGCCGCGGCTGTCCTCCTCACAATTGTCGGGCTGCTCCTGGGGAATGCGGTCGCGGTGGCGCGGCAGGACGCCGAGGCCACCGGGAATTCGACGCTGCCGCTCGACGGCGGGCACATCCATGTGACTCAGGACGGACCCCGAGACGCCCCGGCGCTCATACTGATTCATGGGCTCGCCGGGTCGACCCACTGGTGGGACCCGCTGGTCCCGATGCTGGCGAGCACCTATCGCGTCATTCGGATCGATCTGCTCGGCCATGGCCGATCGGCGAAACCGGCCGGCGACGGCTACGCGATCGCTCGGCAGGGCCGCAGAGTCGGCGCGGCCTTGGACCGGTTGGGCGTGCGTCGCGCCATTGTGGTCGGCCATTCCACCGGCGGGTCGGTCGCCACCGCCCTTACCGAACAACGATCCGACCTGGTGACCGCGCTCGCGCTCATCGACAGCGGACCCAGCATGGACGCCTTCATCTCGGAGGGGCTCGTCAGCCGGCTCCTTCCGGTCCCCGTCCTCGGACACCTGCTGTGGCGATTCCGGACCGACGGGCTGATTCGCCAAGCCATGAGCACCGCGTTCACCCGCGAAATCGAGATCCCGCAACAGCTGGTGGACGACGTACGCGGCGTGACCTACACCGCGATCACCGCGACGTCACAAGCGGTCGACGACTACCTCGGGCAACGACCACTCCCGGACCGGCTGACCGGACTCGGTAAGCCGCTATTGGTGATCTTCGGCGCCGACGATCGCAGATGGCGATCCTCATCCGCCGCCGAATACCGCGCGGTTCCGGATGCGAGCGTCGAATTATTGCCCGGTATCGGACATTCGCCGATGCTCGAGGATCCGGCACGGACCGCCGCAATTCTCTTGGCGTTCACTACGATTCACGATAGGTAGGGCCAAGGGTTGCAACCGCAGGCCAGCGAAGACCTATCGCGTCAGGCAGACTCCCTAGTCCTACCGATTACCTCCGATGTCGGTGTGTGGATGCGAAACAGGTTGTCCCACCGCCGATCCAGTCGCTGCTTCGCTTCCGGAAGCCCCACCACACCCAGCGCGCCGTGCTCGTCCTCGGTGAGCAATTCCAGCTCCCGGAGTTTGTCCAGCCCGCCGCGGATCTCGAAATCGAAGGTTGTCTCCCACCGTCGACGGAACCAGTCCTCTATGCGCTGGTCGAGTACGTCGGCGGTGAGCGGACCGTCAGCGGTACGCAGGAAGTGGTAGGCCAGGAGAGTTTCCTTCACCTCGGAATCCTCTGCGGCGCGCAGTAAGTGGTGGAACACCCCGGCATCGTTGTCGAGATTGCGGAAATAGAGGTCGCTGTCATTCCAGGGCGCGGCGGAGTCGCTCGCCCCGGGCGGCGATCGCGTTCATATCCCCCGGGATCCCCGGTTGCCAGGGCAGGACGAGTCGGTCCTTGGCCTTGTCGACGTAGCGCGGAACCACGTGCAGGTGGAAGTGGAAGACCGTCTGCCAAGCGTCGGCGCCGCAGCAATTGAGCAGATTGACCCCGTCGGCACCGAATTCCCCGACGACTGTCTTGGCGATTCGCTGCGCGGTCAGGGTGACGGCGGTCAGATCCTCGGCCTGGATATCGACCAGATCTCTGCTGTGCCGCTTGGGAACGACCAGCAGGTGACCGTCCGAGGCCGGGTGGATATCCATGAACGCGTAGGTCGTATCGTCTTCCGCCACCCTGACACTGGGGATATCGCCGGCCACGATACCGCAGAACAGGCACTGATCACTCATGGGCATCGACGCTAACGACCGCACGCTTGCGACGCGACCGGATTGATCGCCGCCGATCGCGTACACCAGCAGCACGCGACCTTCGTCGGACGTCCAGGGGCGTATGCGGATCTTCGGCAAGAATGGCGTATGTGCGGATCGAGGAGATCGCCGCTGCGGTGGCACGCGGGGAGCCGCGGTTGGGTGCGACGAAACTGGTGGCTGTGGACGGGCCCGGTGGCGCGGGGAAGTCCACGCTGGCAGACGGGCTCGCCGCTGCCTGCCATGGCATTGTGCTACACACCGACGACTTCGCGTCCTGGGACCACCCGCTCGACTGGTGGCCGAGGTTGGAACGGCAGATCTTGGCGCCCATCGCGGCGGGGCGGCCCGGCCGGTATCAGCGTTACGACTGGGGTACCGGCGCGCTGTCGGAGTGGCATGAGGTGGACCCACCCCAGGTGCTGATCCTGGAGGGTGTGTCCGCGGCGCGTGGGGCCGTGCGGGACCGGCTGACGTTGTCGATCTGGGTAGAGACTCCCGCCAACGTTCGGCTCACGCGGGGACTCGAACGCGACGGCGTCGACGCCCTGCCGCTGTGGCAGCGTTGGATGGCTGATGAGGACGCTCATTTCGCTACCGATCGAACACGGGAGCACGCGGATGTGATCGTCAGCGGGCACTGAACCGAACGCAGGCGGCGGAAAGCAATCGACACGCCTCTAACCCTTGACTCGTTCCAGAATGCGGACAAAAATTCGGTGCGTGCCTACGGCCACGGAATTCCAGCAGATGCTGCGGGGAGTTTCGCTGCGCGTGACCGCTCCGCGTGTCGCGGTGCTGAGCGCGGTGCACGAACACCCGCACGCCGACACGGATTCGATTATCCGTGCGGTGCGTTCTCGCCTGTCGGCGGTGTCGCATCAGGCGGTATACGACTCATTGCACGCACTGACCGCAGCGGGCCTGATCCGGTGTATTCAACCGTCGGGCCTAGTGGCGCGTTATGAGTCGCGGGTCGGCGATAACCACCATCACGTCGTATGCCGGACGTGCGGGCTGATCGCCGATGTCGACTGCGCGGTCGGCGAAGCCCCGTGTTTGACCGCGTCCGACGACCATGGCTTCTCGATCGACGAGGCCGAGGTCATCTACTGGGGTCTGTGTGCCGATTGTGCGGCATCACAAAGTCCTTGATCGCAGCTCACTCATTCAGGAAGGAATGTCGTGACATCCGAGAGCCGTCCCCCCGCTCCCGACACCGGAACTCTGAGCGCAAGCGAGAGTGAGAATCCGGCGATCCCCTCCCCTACTCCGCAGACCGACCATCGTCCTCGCAGCAACAAGGACTGGTGGCCGGAGCAGATCGATGTGTCTGTGCTGCATGCACATTCGTCGAAGTCCAATCCGCTCGGCGCGGATTTCGACTATGCCAAGGAGTTCAAGAAGCTCGACGTCGATGCTCTCAAGGCCGATGTCGCGGCAGTGCTGACCGATTCGCAGGACTGGTGGCCGGCCGACTACGGCAACTATGGCGGCCTGTTCATTCGGATGAGCTGGCATGCCGCGGGCACCTACCGAATCGCCGACGGACGCGGCGGCGGCGGTCAGGGAGCTCAGCGCTTCGCACCGCTCAACAGCTGGCCCGACAATGCCAGCCTGGACAAGGCCCGGCGACTGTTGTGGCCGGTCAAGCAGAAGTACGGCACCAAGGTCTCCTGGGCCGACCTGCTGGTGTTCGCCGGGAACGTCGCCCTCGACTCGATGGGATTCAAGACCTTCGGATTCGGCTTCGGGCGCCCCGATATCTGGGAACCAGAAGAGATCTTCTGGGGACCGGAGGACACCTGGCTCGGCGATGAGCGCTACAGCGGCGACCGTGAGCTGTCGAACCCGCTCGGGGCCGTGCAGATGGGCCTGATCTATGTGAATCCGGAAGGGCCCAACGGTCAGCCGGATCCCGTGGCGGCCGCGCGCGATATCCGGGAGACCTTCGCCCGCATGGCGATGAACGACGAGGAGACCGCCGCGCTGATCGTCGGCGGCCACAGCTTCGGCAAGACCCACGGTGCCGGCGACGCCGAGCTGGTCGCCGCCGAACCCGAAGCCGCACCGCTCGAACAGCAGGGTCTGGGTTGGAAGAGCGCCTTCGGCACGGGCAAGGGCAAAGACGCCATCACCAGTGGTCTGGAAGTCGTCTGGACATCCACTCCGACCAGGTGGGGCAACGGCTTTCTCCAGAACCTGTACAGCTATGAGTGGGAGCTGACCAAGAGCCCGGCCGGGGCCTGGCAGTGGAAGGCGAAGGACGGCGCGGGCGAGGGCACCATTCCGGACCCGTTCGGCGGACCCGCACGGACCCCCACCATGCTGACGACGGATCTGGCGCTGCGGGAGGACCCCATCTATCGGGGCATCACCCGCCGCTGGCTGGACCACCCGGAGGAGCTCGCCGAGGCGTTCGCGAAGGCCTGGTACAAGCTGCTGCACCGCGATATGGGGCCGATCAGCCGCTATCTCGGTCCGTGGGTGCCCGAACCGCAGCTGTGGCAGGACCCGGTTCCCGCCGTCGACCACGATCTCATCGACGAACAGGACATCGCGGCGCTGAAGCGCACGATCCTGGGGTCCGGGCTGTCGGTTGCGCAACTGGTCAAGACCGCCTGGGCCTCGGCAGCGAGCTTCCGCAGCACCGATAAGCGCGGCGGTGCCAATGGCGCCCGGATTCGCCTCGAACCGCAAAAGAACTGGGAGGTCAACGAACCGGCGGAATTGGCCACGGTGCTGTCCGCGCTCGAGCAGATCCAGCAGGACTTCAACAACTCGGCGTCCGGCAACAAGAAGGTCTCCCTCGCCGACCTGATCATCCTCGCCGGATCCGCGGCGGTCGAGAAGGCGGCCCAGGATGCGGGCCATGACATTACGGTGCCGTTCACGCCCGGCCGGACGGACGCGACGCAGGAGAGCACCGATGTGGATTCGTTCGCGGTGCTCGAACCGCGGGCCGACGGATTCCGCAACTACGTGCGGGCCGGTGAGAAAGCTCCCCTGGAGCGCCTGCTGCTCGAGCGGGCGTACATGCTCGATGTGACGGCTCCGGAGCTGACGGTCCTGATCGGCGGGTTACGCGCTCTCGGCGCCAACTACGGCGGCACCGAGCACGGTGTCTTCACCGACCGGCCGGGCACGTTGACGACCGACTTCTTCGTCAATCTCCTCGATATGAATACGGAGTGGAAGGCGTCCGAATCGGCGGAGAACGTGTACGAAGGTTACGACCGGCACTCCGGCAAGAGCCGGTGGACCGCCACCGCCAATGATCTTGTCTTCGGGTCGCATTCGGTGCTGCGTTCGGTGGCCGAGGTGTACGCGCAGCAGGATGCCGGGGCGAGGTTCGTCAGCGACTTCGTTGCCGCGTGGGTCAAGGTGGTCGATAACGATCGCTTCGATCTCCGCTGAGCCGGATCGATGAGTCCCAGGCCGGCCCTTCGGGGTCGGCCTGGTTGTACCGGTGGTGGTCGCGGCCGTCGTGCGACCGCCGGTGATCAGGATGTCCATCGGCCGACGACATCGGATAGCGGTCCTGGGGCAGGGCCAGCATCGCCAGACCGGATTCGCGCAGCAGTACGTCGAGCTCATCGGCCAAGCCGGTAATGATCGCCCGGGTCTGCTCTCGGGTGATTTCGGGTTGCTCGAGATCCTCGAGCAGAATGTGGAGCGGCAACCCGACGTCGAACAGGCGGCGACGCAAGAGGTCCGCCGCACTCACGAACTGTCCGGCAGGACCGGATAATTCAGCGTCGAGATCGCTGATATGCCGAGGCCTTCGAAAACTTATCGCGGCACCGGCACTCGGGCCGGGCCGCGTGACGTCGGTCATCCTTCCTCCTCGATCCATTCGCGGCGCGTGGTGATCGGATTTCGCGGCCGTAGATGTCGACTCACGAAATCGGCATCTATTCTATGCCCGCTCCCCCACACGGGGCGAGGAAAGTTCATACGTCCTGACACGACTCGCCGAACCCGACGAACGGAGGGATTCGCCGATTCATACTGGGAATATGGAACCGCATCGCACGCACAGCCGCCGCGATATCCCGGTGCGCGAGAGCCTGCGACTGCTGACAACGATCGGGTTCGGCCGGGTCGCGTTCACCAGACGCGCATTGCCCGCGCTGCGCCCCGTCGCGCACGACGTCGCCGGTGATCACCTCGTCCTGGCCGCCGACCCCGCCACCGCCCGCACGCTCGACGGGCAGGTCGTGGTCTACGAGGCCGACATCATCGATCCCCACACCCAATCGGGTTGGTGCGTAGTCTGCACCGGAACCGCCGAAGCCATCGGTCATCCGGACGAAGTCGCCGTATGCCAACACCTGTTTCCGCCCGGGATCGACCTGCCCGATGACCGCCTTATCCGACTGTCGCTCGATATCACCACGGGTATCGAATACGTGCAGCCGGAATAATCCGAGCGCGGAAAGTCGATTGCGGTAGATCCCCGGCCTGCGAATGTTGGTGTCCCGCAGGTTCCTCGGAACCGCCGGACGAGGGGGAACCCTCTATAGCGGTGTGGCACAGTTCGGTTAGCGCAGTGGGCTCATAACCCGCGGCTTTCGCAGCTCAGTTGTTGACGTCCTCTCTGGCTTGAAGGCCGGAGATTCCTACCAGCACCCTGACGGGCGCTCTGGGTGGGTTCCTGTTTCACCGGGACGCGCTTTCCGCTAGGCGGGAAGGCTGACGGTCCCTCCGCAGGCGTTTAACCTCTCGGCCTGTCCGGCCGCGAGGATGTTGATCGCCGCGTTCAGGTCGCGGTCGTGCGTCGTCCCGCACGCGCACGTCCATTCCCGCACGTGCAGCGGTTTCCTGCCTCCAACAGCTCCGCACACCGAGCACATCTGTGTGGAGGGGAACCAGCGATTGATCTTGGCGAAGGTCCGGCCGTACCGGTGGGCCTTCTCCTCGAGCATGCGGGTGAACATGCCCCATCCGGCGTCGTGCACCGATTTCGCCAACCGGGTACGCGCGAGACCTTTCACGCACAAGTCCTCGACGTAGATCGCTTGGTTGTCGCCGATGATCATCGTGGACTGTTTGTGTGCCCAATCGCGGCGGGTGTCGGCCACCCTCGCGTGCGCCTTCGCGACCTTGATGCGTGCCTTGGCCCGGTTCGCCGAGCCTTTGTCCTTGCGTGACAACGACTGTTGCGCCTTGCGCAGCCGGCGTTCGGCCCGGCGCAGGAACCGGGGCGAGGTGATCGTCGTCCCGTTCGACAGCACCGCGAACGTCGTCAAACCCAGATCGATGCCCACCTCGGAAGCGACTGGCGCAAGCGGCTCGTCGTTCACCTGCACCACGAACGACGCGAAATACCGTCCCGCTGCGTCCTTCACGATCGTCACGCTCGACGGCTCCGACGGCAGATCCCGAGACCAGCGGACCGCGACATCGCCGATCTTCGGCAGCCGCAACTTCGCACCGGGGGTCACCGCGAATCGGGCGTTGCGCGTGAACCGGATCGACTGACGATGATCCCTGCGGGACCGAAACCTCGGCGCTGCGACCTTCGCGCCCTTGCGATTGCCCGTGACGGAGGCAAAGAAGTTGCGGTACGCGGTGTTCAGATCCGCCAATGCCTGCTGCAGCACCACCGACGACACCTCACCCAGCCACACCCGCTCCGGGGCCCGCTTGGCCTCGGTGAGTCGTTTCGACAGCTCGCTGTCGCTGATTCGCCCTCCGGCGGCGAACGCTTCCCGCCGCGCCGACAACGCATCGTTGAACACCACACGGGCGCAGCCGAATGCCTTCGCCAACGACACCTGTTGTCCCACTGTGGGATACAGGCGGAAGTTGTATCGAAGCTGCACACCCGACGATAGCATTCACCTATGAGCGAATGCGGCGATATCCGCACCGGTCGACACCGTGCTTTCGTACCGCACGCACATGGTTTTCGTCACGAGATACCGACATCGCGTGTTCACCCACCGACATCCGGTGCGGATGGAACAGATCACGCGCGCCGTCTGCGAGGACTTCGACGCCGAGGTTGGTCGGGTTCACCGGTGACACCGACCACGTCCACCCGCTGGTGAACTTCCCACCCACCGTTGCCCCGTCGCGGCTGGTGAACTCCCTCAAAGGGGTGTCCTCGCGTCGGATGCGCCACGAGTTCCCCGAGCTGGTGCGTCACTACTGGCGAGCACAACGACTCTGGTCGGGGGCCTACTTCGCCGGATCGGTCGGTGGCGCCCCGATGTCGGTGCGGCGCCAGTACATCGAGCGGCAGGAACGCCCGGTCTAGGGCACGCTCGGGCCTTGGCGGCCCTCCCCTCGTGGGCCTTCACCACCGCCCTGAACGGCGGCGCACTGCCCCACACCCGGTAGCTCAATCAATAGGGCAACGCCCTGGGAGGAATGTCTGCCCGTCGGCGCGGGCGTCATACTTCCGCGGGCGCGGGGCCTCGCACCGCCGTCGGGGAGCGTTTGCGGTTTTCCCAGGCTCGGGCGAGGACGATGGTCAGGCCGACGTAGGCCCAGCCGAGTAGGACGTCGATGACGTAGTGTTCGCCGCCGAAGACCAGGGTGAAGGTCATGGCCAGCGGGTAGATGGCGAGGATTGTGCGCATCCACCAGGCGGTGAGCAGCGGCCAGAGCGTCACCGTGACGAGTAGGGCGAAGGCGGTGTGCAGCGATGGCAGGGCGGCGACGTAATTTCCCTGGGTCTCCAGGAATTTCGCGCTGACCTCGGCCGGGACCACACCCAGCCCGAAACCGGCGATGCGGGCTATCCCCTCGTCGATCACACCCTCGCGGGAGGCGTACCACGGTGGCGCGGCGGGCAGCAGCACGTAGGTCACCAGACCGAGGTAGGACAGCAGGATGATGCGTCGCATGTACTTGACCCACATCGGTCGCGAGTACACGTAGAAGATGGCGGCCACCAACCACGGCACGATGAAGTGGGAGGTGTAGACGATTCCGGTGAGCACCGTCCACCACGGCTGCTCCCCGTTCGCAACCAGGTTCTGCTGCAACCAGACGGTGGGAACGGTGCCGTTGAACATCCAGCTGTCCACCGCGGCGAGTTCTTCCATTCGCAGCGGCATGCCGACGGTGTCGGCGAAATCGCGGGAGTAGTCGTAGAGCACCAGTGCGGCGAGCAGCGGCAGCCAGTCGGTCAGAATCCGCAGGTGTTCGCGCCAGGGGCGGTCGATGGTGAAGGCGGCGATGCCGACCAGAATCCAGGCGGCCTGATATATGCGGCTGGTGGGGAAACCCCAGGCCATGGACACAATGGCCAGTGCGACCAGATAGACGTACCAGACCACCCTGCGCCGCCGAATCCGCTCCGACCACCGCTGGTCGGGCAGTTCGGAAGCTACCGAAGCCGCTTCCATTTCACCTAGTGTTCCACCTCCGGCAACTCGGCGTCACATCCAGGGTCGCGGTAGGTGAATCCGCATCCCTTACGCCGCAGGTCATTTCATCAGCGGCGGGCAATCGGCGGCGTAGCGGTAGGTTGCGACCCGCAACCGATCCGACCGGCGCATACGAAGCGACGAGGTGGGACAACGGCGGCCACCGGAAGATATTCCTTGACGGGAATATTCTCCATGGTGAATACTTTCGGTCATGGATCAGATCGCATCGGCACTCGGGGAGCGTGCACGGTGGCGCATTGTCGAGCTGCTCGCCGAGCGGCCCCGGACTGTCGGCGAACTGGCCGAGCTGACCGGCCTCCGGCAACCACAGACCACCAAACACCTGCAAACCCTGGCTCGCGCGGGTCTGGTCACGGTCTTTCCGCTCGGGCAACGGCGCGTCTACGCGCTCGAATCCGCCCCGCTGCAGTCCCTCGAACGGCGGCTGCGGGAATTGACCGAGAGCACCGAGGCGCACCACGGCGAGCGCGACGTCATCGCGCGCTATCGCGCCACCATCGACGCGGAATCCGCTGCCGCGGACCGGGAACGATGGGCGGACGGACGCACGTTCTCGTTCGAGCGGGTACTGGCCGCGCCCAGGGACACCATCTGGCGGTACTGGACCGATCCGGATCTGCTCGCATCCTGGTGGGCCCCTTCGCCTTTGACGATCACCGAGTGCGCCCTCGAGCCGAAGCCGGGTGGTCGCGCCGTCCTCGAGTACCGCGAGGGCGAGCAGCGGTACCGCTCCGAGGGCCGAGTCCATACCGCGACCGAACCCGAACATCTCGCTTTCGACCTGTCGGTGCTGGACGCGGCGGGGGCGGTCTCCTTCACCGGCCACTACGACCTCGCGCTCGCCGCGGTCCCTGACGGGACCGGACTGCGGCTCGGCCTGCGCATCACCGAAACGACCGTCGAGGCCGTCCCCTATATCGCCGGGATCGAAACCGGTTGGTGCCAAGTCCTCGACAGACTCACCGACACCATCGGTAAAACACAGCACACCACCACATCTGAGCTCACGACCGACAAGAAGGAAGCACAGTCATGACCAGCACTGCCCGCAAGGTGACCGCGAATATCAGCCTCACCCTCGACGGCCGCTACAACGGTCCCGGCGGCCCCAGCGATCTGAGCGCGATCGTCCCCTACGCGACCACCGATGTCGCGCGCGACCACCTCACCCGCATCTGGGAGAGCGCGACCACAGCGCTACTCGGCCGACGCAATGCCGAGGGATTCCTCGGGTACTGGCCGTCGGTCGCCGCCGACGACAATGCCGATCCCCGCGATCGCGGATATGCGAAGTGGCTCGTCGACACCGAAAAGGTGGTCCTCTCCACCACTTTGGCCGAAGCACCATGGGAACGCGCCCGCGTGGTGAATGCCCCCGCCGCCGACGTGGTCGCCGACCTCCAATCCACCGGCGAGGGCGACATCCTCGTCAACAGCAGCGCGAGCATTATCAAGGCGCTCCTCGCGGCCGACCTGCTCGACCGGCTCTATCTCATGATCTGCCCCGAGATCGCCGGGGGTGGCGAGCGTCTGTTCGACGACGGCCTGCCGGGTTCGAAGTGGAAGCTCACCTATCAGGAGGTCGGCGAGCTCGGCGAGATGGCCGTGGTTTACGACCGCGCCCGCTGATCATCTGCGCCGCACCCCGATGCGGCGACTTCCACTGTCAGGAACGTGGTTTGCCGATCGCGTCATGGATGGCCGGGCTGGTGGCCACCCATCGACGCCGTACCCGGCTACCCCCGGCCGCAAACGACGCCCGATGCATGGACCTTCACCGCACCGAAGCCCGAAACCATCACCGCCGTTCCGGTGCACCAGCTCCGACGCTGCCGAGCCTTCGACACCCGGCATAGGCATTCTCACCGCTGAGTGGTGCATCAATCCGCTCTCGGGTGCGCGCCCTGAGCCGTCACGAGCCCGTCCGACGGCACTGTAAGTCGGCCAGTTTCAGCGGCGGGCCGCGGGGAGGCGACGCCTCTTACGAGTCCCCGCGGTAGCGGGTGGCGATCGCCGCTGCGCGGCTGTGCAGGGAGGTGCGCAACCACTGTGGGGCAAGGGCTTCCGCGTTCGTGGCGAGCTGCCACAGCGCCCATTCGGCGTGCCTCGGATCCTGGAAGGTCACCTCCAGCCGCAACCAGCCGTCGGCGTCGGTTGCTTCGGCGCGGACGGCCAGCACGGTATCCACCAGTTCCTCCCGCCGTTCCGGGTTCACTCGTAGCAGCACGGTGACCTGGTCGCCGCCGGTCCGAAACCGGGTGCTGCGTTCCTTCCAGGCTCGGTCCAGATCGACCCGGTCCGGTCGCTGCGCGGGCTCCGGGAGTTCCTCGGCGGCCAAGATCCTGGACAGTCGGTAGGTGCGGTCCGCGCCGGACCTCGTGGCCAACAGATAGCCCTGGCCACGGACGGTGACCAGGCCGATCGGATCCACCGTGCGCCATTTCGCCGCCTGGTCCACTGCCGCGTAGTGGATGCGCAGTTTATGTCCGGCGAACACCGCGCGCCGAACCTCGGCTACGACGGCGGCGGGTACCTCCTCGGCGACCCGCCGCCGCGAGAGAATATCGGTCTCCGGGTCGATGAGCAGCCGCTGGGCCGCGCCGGCGGCGGTGGCTCGATAGCTTTCGGGTAGCGCGTCAACCACCTTGCGCATGGCCGAGGCGAGCGCCGCGCCGAGGCCGAATGCCTGTGCGCCGCGCCGTGATCCGGCAACCAGCAGGGCGAGCGCCTCCTCGTGGTTCAGCCCGGTGAGTTCGGTCTGGAAGCCGGGCAACAGTGCGAATCCGCCGTGTCGGCCACGTTCGGCGTAGACCGGGACGCCGGCCGCGGACAGCGCTTCGATATCGCGCAGCACGGTGCGGGTGGACACCTCCAGCTCGCGGGCCAGCGCGGGCGCGGACAGCCGACCGTGCTGGCGCAGTAGCAGCACCAGCGAGACCAACCGGTCAGCGCGCATGGGAAAATTATGTCAGCAATACACGACACAGGGTGTCAGGTATTGCTCGAGAGGCTGCCCAGCATGACAAACAAGATGGCCAGCGAGCCAATGGACGTACCTACTGTCGATGGATCGACCGGAACCGATGGGGCCCTGGAACGGACCGCGGTCAACCCGTGGACGTGGTCGGTGGAGATGGGGTACAGCCAAGGCGAGATAGTCTCCGGGCAGACCCGAACCCTCTACTGCTCCGGGCAGACCGCGATGAGCGGCGACGGCACGCCCCAACATGCCGGTGACATGGCCGCGCAGCTGGCACTGAGCGTCGACAACCTGGAAGCCGTGCTCAGCGAGGCCAACATGTCCTTCGCGAATCTCGTTCGACTCAACGTCTACACCACCGACGTCGACCTGCTTTTCCAGCACTACGGCGTGCTGGCGGCGCGCCTGGGCGCCGCCGGAGTGGCGCCGACCACCACCATGCTCGGGGTGACTCGGCTGGCCATCCCCGGCCTGATGGTCGAGCTCGAGGGAACCGCCGTCGCGTAATGCGACCACGCCGCCTCCGGCGGGCCGCCCGTCGGAGTGGCTCGCCGGAGGGCGTGAAAACGCGGGCCCGCACGCGATACCGATGCTTCGACACAGTTGTCGCCACCGAGCTGGAGGCTAACCTGCAAAAGTGATGGACGCACTGCTGTTCCTCGACGTCGATGGGCCGCTGATCCCCTTCGGCGGAGGATCCGGGCAGGATTCGGACGCTTCGCTCCCCGACAACGGCCCGGGCAGCACGAATCCGCTCATGGCACGGCTCGATCCGGCGCTCGGGCCGCTATTGTCCGCACTTTCCTGCGAACTGGTGTGGGCTACGACCTGGATGGATGAAGCCAATCGGGTCGTGAGTCCGGCATTGGGCTTGCCGACGCTGACCGTGATGGATTGGCCGGAGTCGCCGGACGATCGCATCGACGAATGGTTCGGGTTGCATTGGAAGACTCGCGCATTGGTCGAACGGGCTGGCGGGCGCTCATTCATCTGGATCGACGATGAGATCGGTGACGGCGATCGGGAATGGGTTTGCGCGCATCACCCCGGTCGGGCCCTGCTGTACCACGTGGATCACCGGGTAGGACTGCGGCCGAGTGATTTTCAGATCTTCAGCGCATGGCTCGACTCCGGATCGATGTGATGTCAGCGGTCCGCGGCCTGGCGGCGATCCAGCCATGTGTAGCCGGTAATGAGTGCGGCGATAACGGCGAACTGGAAGGCGATATTCGCGGGATGGCCGGATACGGCGACCAGGAACAGGCCGAAGAGCGCGCTTGCCAGGCTGGCGCCGAAACAGAGGGCGAGTTGGTGTCGTGCAGTCCAGGATCGGCGGGTCCAGCGGCGCACCATCAGTGCTGCTGCGGCGGCGAACACCAGCGCGCCGACCGTCCACCATACGAACGAGATCGGGCCGCCGATGAAGGCGACCAGGAACAGGGCGAACCAGACGAGACCGGCCGCGAAACCGAATAGAGCCACGATCTTCCGACTCGGGGGCTGTCCCGCGGGCGCCACGCTTCTACGTTCCCGACACTTCGTACCTGCCCAGAGCAGGCCCGCCACCAGGGCCATGGTGACACCAGCTTGCACCCACGACAGCCGGAAGTCGGAGCGCAGGAACGAAATCAGCAGGAATGTGGCTGTGCCACAGGCGAAGAGAAAGACCAGCACACCGGCCGAGCGTCGGGATAGCCACGGGGAGCGGCTGCTGCGCGGGAAGATGAGGTGGACCACCGCGATCGGGATCAGGACGCTCCACACGACGTGGTAGCCGGATACGACAACCGCCCAGAACCAGTTGACCCCCAATGCGTTTCCGTATACCGGCTCGCCGTCCATGCCGACGGGATTGAAGATGGTTTGCAGGGCGAGGCCCTCTTCGATGAGCGCGAAGGCACAGGCGAGTAATACGAGCCCCCAGCCGGTCAGATGCAGCCGTTGCCAGATCTCGCGGATCAGCACGACCCCGGCACCGTAGAAGCACACGATGCCCACCATGCGCAGCGGCTCGACAAAATAGCTCAGCCGCAATGACGCCCCGAGAACCTCCCCCAGCACGGGGGCGAGAACGAAGAGCGCGAGCACGGTACGCCGTTTCTCCCGTGCAGCACTGGCGGTTTCGCTCGGCGGCAACACGAAAGGCATGCCGCCCATATTATCAGAGTGGCCACTCCATTAACTATGATGAGGCGGTGCCCCGCCCCATCGATCCACAGCGACACCGCGCCCGACAGCTCCAGATCGTCGACGCCGGCCTGACCGCCTTCGCCGAGCACGGCTATGCGGGCGCGACCACCGCGGTCATCTGCCGCATCGCCGGTATCGGTTCGGGCACGTTCTTCCACTACTTCCCCACCAAGGACGCGCTCCTGGTGGCCATTCTCGAACAGAGCGCCGCCGAGACCCGTGAGTTCTTCGAGCAGCAGGCCGATGCGGCCGATCCACGTCGAGTGCTACACGACTATGTCGAGCACGCCGTGTCCGGACTGATAGACCCCCGGGCCGCCGGATTCATCTCCGTCGTCGGCGGACTCACTCACCGGCCGGAGATCGCCCGCGCACTGCACGCGGACGACGAAACCGCCCGTACCGCACTGCAAGCCATTGTGCGGACCGCCCAGCACGATCGGCGCGTCCGCGTCGACGTGGACGCCGAACGGCTCGCCGAGTGGATTGTGCTGCTGCTCGACGGTTTCGCCGCCCGAGTCGCCACCAACGACAATTTCGTCGCCGAACGCGAAAAGCACATGCTGAACGAACAGGTCGGATTCCTGCTCGGTGATCGCGCACAGCCGGTGCCGAACGAGGCCGCACTCCCGCCTCGGTTTCGATCTTGAGCGAGCGGTCACCCGCGGAGGGTAGGCCATTGACCAAGGAGGGCAGCAAACCATGGCTTTTCGAGACATCATCGCTCAGCTCCGTCAGGACATCACCACTGCTGAGGATGCCGGTGACGAGCAGACTGTCGCCCGCCTCCGTCGTGAGCTCGACGAGGCGTTACGGCACGGCGAGGAAAAGGCCGACCAGGAGTAGGTCGGGCGACCATCTGCACCCATTGTCGCCGTCGGCGGCTGCTCGGCACCTCAGGTTCGGGCCGGGTAGTCACCGGGTGCGCGGGTTCGACCGACTCAGCACGGTGCGAATAGGGACTTGTCGTAGGACTTCGGCATGCTCGCGCCGCGGGTCCTGCTCGCGCTGCGGGTCGACCGACTGATGTCCGAACATCTTCCGGGAGTTCGATTCTCGACTATCAGGAGCCTGAGCATGGCGGGTCGGGTAGCGGCCGAACCCGGCTGGAAGCCACCGCGGGCCCGGCGGTTGCGCTACATTCTCTCGGGGCCGCGGCGTGATTCGGGTGCTCGGCCCGAAGCGTGCGCGGGAAGGATAGTAGTGGGTTTGCAGCCGGGGGCTGTATTTGCCGGGTTCACCATCGAACGCCTGCTCGGCACGGGCGGTATGGGGATGGTGTATCTGGCCCGGCATCCACGATTGCAGCGCCGGGTAGCGCTCAAGGTGCTCACCAATACCTTCACTGTCGATCCGAAAGCGCGCGCCGCGTTCGACCGCGAGGCGACCCTCGCCGCCGGGCTCGATCACCCGAATATCGTGTCGGTGTACGACCGCAATGCCACCGAGGATCCGGCGCTGTGGCTGGCGATGCGATATATCGACGGTGGTGACGCGGCCGGACTGCTGAGTGACCATCCGGACGGTCTGGACCCCGCACGGGCGGTGCGATTGCTCTCCGATGCCGCGCACGCATTGGATTACGCGCACGCACAGGGTGTGCTGCACCGGGATGTGAAACCGGCGAACCTGCTCATCGAGAACGACCACCGCGATGGTGAGCGCGCGGTGCTCACCGATTTCGGGATCGCCCGCACCCTCGACGACACCGTCACGCTGTCGGGTATCGCGGCCACGTTCGCCTATGCCGCACCGGAACGGTTCAGCGAGACGCCCGCCGACCATCGCGCCGATATCTATTCTCTCGGCTGCACCCTGTTTCAATTGCTGACCGGGCAGCCGCCGTTCGCGCGCAAGGATCAGGCGGCGGTGATCGGCGCACACCTGACCGCGCCGCCACCCGCGCCGCGCGAGCTGCGGCCCGAACTTCCCGCCGAACTGGACGCGGTGATCGCGACCGCGCTGGCCAAGTCGCCGCAGGATCGGTATCCCACCTGCGCGGCCCTCGCCGATGCGGCGGCACGCGCGCTACCACTGTCCGCGGTGACGGCGCGGCCCGAACCCGCACGGCCGGTGGCGGTTTCGAGCGATGCGGCGCTGGAGCAGGTCGCCGCGACGACCGTTGCCCGCCATGCGGAATTCCCGGGCGACACGCCGGTCGCCAAGGAGACCGCCGCACCGACCGCCCTCCGCGATGCGCAGTCCCCCGTGCGCGCTCAGATTGCGGACGAGGCGGCCGCGGCGACGGTGGTCCACAACGCGGTATCGCTGGCGAAGGGCGAGCCGCACAATCCGAGCCCGCGATGGTCGGCCGGGCCGGTCACTGAACCGACGGCCGACGGTTCGGCTCGTCGTCGGTTCACGGTGGTGTCGGGACTGGTCCTGGCTGCTGCCGGCGTGGCGGTCGTCGCGGCGCTCGCGGTACGCGGCGATTCCCCCGCGACTGGCACCACAATATCGACGCCCACTGTGCCACAACAGGTTACGTCCACCACGACGCCGATTCCGAGCAGCACGCCGGTACCCTCCGAGCCGCCTCCGGTCGATACCCCGCCCGCCGATCCTCCCGCGCCGGTCGATACCCCGATGCCCGCCGACGAGCCGCCGGTCGAACAGTATGCACCGACCTACACCGTCCAGCGGCCGGCGAACCCCGCCCCGCAAGCACCAGCGGTAGTACCCCAGACGCGAGCCCACCAGTGGCCGGGCTGAATTCGCAGCGCGCCGACCGCGCCGATGGCTTCGGGCGGCACCGCTCCATTCCGCGGCGCTAGGCACCCCAGCTCGGGGAACGACCGAGGAGTGCGAGGATTCGATCCAGGGTGGAATCGCCGGACCAGGCCACCTCCGGCGCGAAAGCCGCACCCGGTGCCGTGCGCGTCGCTCCACCGGGAACGAATTCGGCGACCGGGAGCGCGGTCTCCAACACGTCATCGTCGAAATCCGCTGTCCTGCCCAGGGTTCGGGCGACATCCCAGGTGTGCACGACGTAGTCGATGAAATGGAAGGTGACCGCCTGTTTTCCGGAGAACTCGAAAGCGGTGGTGAACTCCGGCAGCGGGAACTGCCGAGCCAGTACACCTTCCTCGGCGAAGGCATCGAGCACGTGTTCGGCGGCAGCCCGGTAGTCGGCGACGGGGTCCGGTCCGAGGGGGCGGGTATGCCAGCGGATCGGATCGCCGTCGCCGTACGCGGCGGCGGCGAATCCTTAGTGCTGGGCGATCATATGGGTGAGCAGGCCGTACAGGGTCCAGCTCGCGCAGGGCGTCGGCTTCGCCAGATCGGCTGCGGTGGTATGCGATACGGCTTCGACGGAGGCGCGCACGGCGCGTGCGTTCAGCGCGATGAGATCAGCCTCACGCACAAGGGAATCGAAGGTGTGCGACGGCGTGGATTCGGTGGTCATGGTTGTCCTCTCGGTACCCGAACACAGACACTTCGTGTGCATTCGCCTATCATACGCACATGCACATAGTCTGTCGAGTAGTATTTTCTAACCATGCCGGAAGCCAAGCGTCCCGATCTCGCCGCGATGGTGGCACCGCTCGGCCGCATCCTCATGCAGGCGGAGCTGCCCGTACTCGAGCGCAACGGGCTGACCATGTGGGGTTACAGCGTGCTCCTGGGCCTCGGCGACGAACCGGTGTACACCCAGGCCGCCTTGGCCAAGAAGATCCATGCGGATAAGACGCGCATTATCGGCGTGCTCGACGAACTACAGCAGCGCGGCCTCATCCTGCGCGATCCGGACCCGGCCGACCGCCGCGCCCGCCTGATCTCCCTCACTCCGGCCGGGCGGACCGTCCGCGACCGCACGCAACGCGAGATCCAGGAGCAGGAGGACCAGCTGCTGTCCCAACTGCCGACCGCCGACCGGAAGGCATTCCTGCGCTCACTACAGCGGTTGTCGGAAGCTGTCGCCGACCAGCCGGGGTGAGCGCACGGGTTGCCCCTTGCACCTGTGTCAGGGCTGTCGGCGACTACTTGTCGGCGCAGAAACTGTCCCACTCGGCTACTCGGATGAGTGGACCGCCGCCGCCCGAATCCTCGCCTCGGCCGGTCGAGGTGACCGCGAAGGCGAGTTTGCGTACACACACCCGGGCAATATTGGGAAAGCTATCGGTATTGCGGAAGACCTCGACGTAGTCGACATCGTAGATGGCATCCGGGGGTCCGCTCCGGTCCCCGAGTTCGTCCTTGCCGCAGCCGGTCAGCGAGAGCACCACCAGGGCGGACAGACATCCGATCGTCAGTCGAGTCAGCATGTCGCCCAGCGTGCTGTCTTTCGGCTGCGGCGTCAACGGCTTTGCGCCGCTTAAGAATCGAGCCGGTACCGCCTACGATTCAAGCTCGGACCTGGTCATGGCTGTCTACGAAGCTCAGGAAGCGCGCGATCACCGGCTCCGGATTCGCCCACAACAGATCGTGGCCGATCCCCGGATAGAGTTCGGTCTCGGCGGCCGGAATATGCTTGCGGGCGCGGGCCGCCCCGAGTTCCGGATCAGCGACCACTGTTTCGGCGCCGAACAGCACCAGGGTCGGTGCGGTAATGGCCGCCAGCTGTTCATCGGTGAACGGCCGATCCCACGGCATCGCCATCCGGAACTTCATGGTCGCCATGGCGACGGCGAACTCCTCGTCGGTGAGCTCCAGGCCGGGCATCAGCCATCTGTTGAACTTTCGCATCCGCTCGGGAGTCGGCCGCATACCCGCCATGAGGAATTTGAACAGCAGACTCCAGCGCGGCTTGGCGAAGGTGGCGGCGCTCGGCTCGAGCATGGTCAGACTCGCCAGCCGTTCGGAGCGATACACCGCGACAGCACCGGCCAACCAGGCTCCCAAGGAATTTCCGGCCAGATGGACTCGCTCCTCACCGAGCCCGACGAGCACCTCGTCCATCCACTTCGCGATATCTTCCGCATCGCGCACGGGTGCGGTCTGCACGCAACGCCCCGCCCACCCGATGACATCGGGCGTATACACGACATGGTCACGCGCCAGCTCCTCGATGAACCGGAACCACACCTGTCCATTGCCGCCGATACCGGGCAGCAGCACAATCGGCGCGCCCTCCCCCTGTCCGGATCTACGCACGCGTGTTGTCCCGAACGATGTTTCGACATCGATATTGCTCGACGGCACCGGCCATTTCGCAGCCACGCCATCGTAGACACGCAGAAAAGTCGCCTTCGCTTCCTCGCTGGTGAATCGCCCGATCTTCGGCATCATGTCCCCTTTTCAATCTTCCTGATACGAACGTACCACGCTAGTGGTATGTACGTACCATCAAGCCTCGAAGAGCGAGACGGATATGGGTTACCGTGGCGACCGTGGCTGACAGCGCAAGGGTGCGGTGGGGCGCGTTCGCCTGTGTGGTGGTGGCGCTGGGGATCGTTCTGGTCGGTGACAATGCGCCGACCTCGGGTGATCCGGGGATGGTGCTTCAGGTTCGGCAGTGGTCACGGGTGATTTCGCTGACGACCGCGGCGGGAGGGGCCGCGGCGGCGATCGAACGCGGACAACCGGGCGATGAGGTGTGGCTCGATCGCCGGGCCGCGGGCAATTCCGCGGTTCGGCTCGGCTCGGGCGTGGTCGCGGGGAGCGAAACCGCGGCGCGTACCGGGGAGTATCCGTATGTGGGCGGTGCGGTGCGGGCGTGCGGGACAGCCGGTGACAGGGCCGAGATTCGGTGCACCCGATGGGTCGAGGAGGGCGACCCGGCTCCGGACCGCCGGTTGCGGGCGGTGGAGCGGTTGCTCGATCGCTATGACCGTACGACCGGGTTGTGGGAGAACGATTCCAGTACCTGGCAGAGCGCTAATGCGTTGACCGCGTTGATCGACTACATGGCGCGGACCGGAGACCGGCAGTACGTCAGCTATATCGACGAAACCTACAGGCATGGCACGGTTTCGGAGATCGGCGTTCCGAAGTACACCGGGTACAACGACGATGAACTGTGGTGGGCACTGGCCTGGCTCGGCGCCTTCGACCTCACCGGCGAGCCGCGATACCTCGACGCCGCGCGGACCATCGTGGACGGACTCGACGACCAGCGGGCCGCATTCTGCGACGGTGGGCTCGCGTGGGCGCGGGTGGGCGTCGATCCGCAGCTGCGTCCGTGGACCCAGGTCAATACGATCACCAATGGCTTGCACTTGACCGCGACCGCGCTATTGAGCACCCGAGTCGAACCCGCCAGCCGCCCTTCATATCTCGCTCGCGCGGAGCAGACCCGACAGTGGTTCTTCGAGCGCGCCGGGCGCGCCCTGTTCGATCGATCCGGACTGATCAACGATCATCTCGACCAGTACGGCGACACCTGCCTTCTGGTCGACCCCGAGACGCGATGGACGTACAACCAGGGCGCCATGATCGGCGGCCTGGTAGCCCTGCACGACGCCGCCGGAGGCGCGGAACTTCTCCGGGCGGCCGACGCGATTGCCGTCGCGACCACCGGTACGGGTTCACCATTCCTTTCAGACGGCGTACTGCGGGAACCCGCGGCGGTGGACTGTCCCGGCCCCGACTGCCAGGATGCGGAAACCTTCAAGGGCGTCCTCGTCCGCGCCTACCGAGAACTCCTCGCCGCCCCGGGCTCCACGGCCACTCGCGATTTCCTTACCCGCCAAGCGGACTCGCTGACCGGAACCGCCGACGAATATGGATTCCGTTGGCATGCACCGGTACAGGATGACGACCGCCCGAACTTCGCTACCCAGGCAGCGGCGATCGACGCGTTCAACGGCGCGTAGCACGCGCCGTCGCTCAACGTCATTTCCAGGTCGAGTCCCGCAGCGCTCTCGTCGCGAGCTCACGGAGTTTCCGTCGAGTCGCAGCGGGTAGTACCGCCGCGAGTGTCGTTATGCGGAAAGGACATCGGCTGATGCGGGTGCGGCGAATGGCGGCTGGGGTCGCGATGGCGGTGGGGACGGGGGCGCTGGTGAGTGGGATCGGGGCGGCTCCGGTGCGGGCCGATCCGCTGCCGCAGTTCACGCCGTTGGGCACCACCCTGTTCACCTTCGGCGATGCGAACTTCTGTACCGGGGCGATCGGGGTGCGGCTGGAGGCTACGCCGCGACGGCCCGGTGAGGTGCGCGCGCATGTGACACCGCTGGGATATCAGCGCGGGCCGTGCGGCAACCACGTCATATTGGGGTGGGTGGGGTCGGCGGGTGCGCGCACGCAGCAGGTGTACGTACATACCGGTGCCGCACCGGGCGCCACCGTGACCGTTGACCTGTGGGTGGGTATGGGACCGGCCAAGCTGATGGCGGAAACCTGGCCGATCCAGGGCACCTTCGCGGAGTGGTATCTGTGGGTTCCGTGATCGGCCCGGGGAAGTCGGCAGGTAGGAGCGGTTTCCAACCTCGGTGCCCGCAGCGGCCGTATCCTCGACGGCCGGCGCCTCATGGTCAGCGATGACGAATTCGACTGGATCGAGGCGAATGCCGCCGGTGACTACGACCACCTCCTCATCGGATCCTCACTGCCCTGGCTGATGCCGCATGCGGTGAGCCATCTCCAGTCCCTCAATGAGCGCGCGGCGGGCCAGCCGGGCTGGCGCGGTCGACTCGGCGAAAAGCTGCGGCAGGAGGCCGATTTGGAACACTGGCCCGCTTTCCGTGTCTCCTTCGAACGATTGGCCCGGCTGATCCACCGGCTGGGAACCGGATCGAACCCTCCCAGCACCATCTGCGTGCTGTCCGGCGATGTCCACCACAGCTACGCGGCCTGCGCCGACTACGACCAGCCCACGCAATCTGAAGTGCTGCAACTGGTCTGCTCACCGGTGCACAATGATCCGCCCCGGATATACCGCACCCTCTTCAGGCTGACCTGGGCAAGGCCACTCGCATCGGCACTGCGGTGGCTCGCGAACCGGCGCGGCATCTCTCCCGACCCGGTCCAGTGGCGCAAGCTGAGCGGTCCGCACTTCGGCAACTCCATTGCCTCCCTCGATATCTCGGGACGCCTGTCCCGTTTCACCTTGGAGACCGCCCGGCCGGACGAGGGTCTGGGCAAGGTCACCGAACTCGACCTCCCACTGCGAGCCCGAGCGGGTTTCCCGGAGCACGGGCCCGGGGGCCTGCCCCGGTAGTACGAGGGCAGACCCCGCGACCACCGGACGACTGCGCGGTGATCAATCCACTACGTGTGGTAGTCCACCACTGCTCTGGCGGCCAGTCGGGGAACCAGCCATTCGGCGACCTCGCGGTGTGCCGGATGCTTCTGGTAGGCAGCAAGTTCCGATGCCGAGTCGTGCGTGGTTGTCATACACAGGTCGTAGGAGTTCGCGGTGTCGAGTTCGTCGAGCGCCACCGCCATCGATCGGATGGGTGGGACGGCGCCCTCGAGTTCGATGAGCAGTTTCGCCGCTGCTGCGGCGTCACGGCGATCATGGAACTTCATCATCACCACATGGGTGAGCACCGAATCGGTGCTCACTGCGAGCTGCGCCGACGCAGCACCAGTGCGACGCCTGCCAGTACGACGATGACGACCGCCGCGCCGACGCCGATCAGCACACCGGTACTGCTGTCGCCGTCTTCGGAATCACCGGCTTCCGCGGTAGGTGTCGCGGTCTCCTTCGCACCGAATTCCAGCGGTACCGAGGCGAGGATATTCGAAGGATCGGTCAGACTCGTGACGGCGACCGTGCAGGCACCGGGCGCGGAGGCGCAGTCGACGCCACCGATCGAGGCCACCAGCGTGATGGTGCGGGTTCCGTCGTTGGGCTCCCACACGCCTTGCTCGTCGGCCTTGCCCATGCGCGACCCGGCCAGATCGCAATCGGTCGGGACGATGATCTCCGGCTTGCACTGTCCCACGGCAACGGTGGGCAGATTCGGTGGCAGACCGTCCAGGGTCACCGTAACCGTCTGTCCGACAGAGAGTCCGGAGCTCTCACTCACTTCCAGAGTGGGCGCGGCATGCGCCGCGGGAGCTCCGACAATGAGCGCACCCACCACCGTGCCGACGAGCAGTGCGAGTCGTATTCCGGTTCTTCTCATATTTCCTCCTCAGGGGATTACAGCCGCCGCCGGTCGGCGAGGGCGATGACGGCGACAGCGGAAAGCAAGGCGGCGGTTACGCCCCACAGCAGGCCGGACGGACCGTTGGTGTCGGTGGCCTCTGTCGCCGCGCCGGTCACGGGGGCGGTGGGAACGGGCAGCTGCGCACCGGCGAAACTGACCGCGACCTGAGCCGAATTGGCCTCGATAATGGCGGGCGGCTCGGTCCCGGGCAATGGTGCGGCGGCGATAACGCACTGCTGCTGGGTGCAGTCGATGGCATTGAAACTGTGGCGGGCGCTGAGGGTGACCGTCGGGAAGGTGCCGTCGTCGGAGATATTGACGAAGGTCGCGCCACCCTCGAGGTCGCAGTCCTTCAGGCCGTTGGCGAAGTTCTGTTTGCAGAGCCCGACCGCGACCGCGGCGAGACCGGGGCGGAAACCACTGCCGTTCACCACGATTCGCTGCCCCTCGGTGAGATCGGTGCTCGCACTCACCTCGAGTACGGGTGGGGTCTCCGGAGCGGCCTGGGCCGAGGCCATCGCGGAGGGACATGCGGCCAACAGCGCGATGGCGGCCAGGCGCTGGGTCCAGCGGATCACGGGGTGCCTCCTTCGAAGGCTGGTGTGGCCACGGCCGACCCGGCGGACGGCGTGGGGATTCGCGGGCCGGACAGCAGCGCGGCAGCGAGTGCCGGAATAGCCAGGGCGGTCAGACCGGTTCCGGTGCCGAAGAGTTCGCCGAGTGCGACGACCAGTCCGAGACCGCCGAGACCGCCGAGGGTCACTGTCAGTGCGGTGATCGCGGCGGCTCGGTCGGATTGCGCACCCCCGGCCCCCACGGCGGGACGCCCGCCCGCGTCATGATGCTCGGTGCCGGCGTCCCGGGCGCGCAGCGCGAGATCGAGCCCCCGGGCCGCACGTGCTGCCGCGGCCAGGGTGACGGCGAGGCCGATTACCACGGTGGCCTGCCCGGGTGCGGTAGCGACCAGCACCGGTCCTCCGGCGGCCAGAATCAGCAGTGGCGCCACCGCACTGGCATCCGGCCCCGGTATGGCCACCACGAGTACGGCGGGCAGCGCCGCCAGTAGTAGGAGATCGGTCTGCTCCGCGCCGAATGCGTTCCAGCGGAACAGCAGCAGATGCAGCGCGGGTAGGACGGTGCCGCCGAGCAGCAGACCGACCGTGGCGTAGCCGACCAGGAACCTGCGCGGCACCGCGCCGGATCCGTCGTTCGACTCCTCGTGCGGTACCGGCGCTTTCGCCAGTATCGCCACGCCTCCCAGCAGCGCGGCGGCCAGACCGACGACCACCAGTGCGGCCCCGGGCGTTTCGAACCATAGTGAGGCCGCCCCGGCGGCCCCGGCGACACAGACCGCCGTCACGATGTGTCCGCCGGTCAGCAGCGCGCGCTGCCGGAACGCGAATACCCGAGCCGCCACGATCAGTGGTCCCGCCGCCGCGCAGGCGAGCACGATAACGGCGACGAACAGCCACAGGGTCGAGACCAGACCCGCGACCGCGAAGGCTCCACCCGCCACCACCGCACAGCAGCCCGCCGCCCGCGCCGACAGTGGGTGGCGCAGGGTGAGAAGCCCGGTGGCGCAACCCACGACGAGCCCGGTCAACGCGATATAGACGGCGGCGGTTCCAGGTATACCGACAACGCCGCCGAAGGGTTTGCTCAGCAGTATCAACTGTCCGCCCGCCACCGGACCGGTAAGAGCTCCGGCGAGCACCAGCGCCGCATGCCCAGGATTCACGGATGTCATCTCAGCGGCCCATCCGGCGACAGCGTCGACTACTCGGCCGCCGAATGCCTACTACGGCAGTCGAACCGGCGGTGGGACCGGGGGACGAATCGCAGGTCGTCATGTTCACCCTCCTGCGTGCGTTTCTCACACGGAAACGGGGTTTCGGAATTGCCATATTGAACCCGCGGCACTCACGGGTGTCAAGGCGGGCAACCGCGTAACCCCAGGGAAACAAGGCGATTCCGCTCCCGGGGCTTGCCGCGGCGGGAAATCCTGGGCCAGCGCTGGACAGATCACCGGACCCGGTACAGAATCAGCTCAACGGGAAACAGTGTTTCGGTGTACGAAACACTCGATGGGAAGGGGTGCGAACGCATGACACGAGTCGCGGCCGCACAGCTCGCCGCGGGGACCGACGTCGAGGCAAACCTCGAAGCCTGCCTCCGCATGATCGACGCTGCCGCCGAGGCGGATGCCGAACTCGTGGTCCTGCCGGAGTTCTGTAATCACCTATCCTGGTACGACGATCGCGCGCACGCCCGCCGAATGGCCCGCAGGCTCGGAGATTCCTTCCTCACCACCATTGCCGAACGAGCCGCCGGGCACGGGATATACGTCAAAATCGGCGTGACCGTCGCCCGCGACGACGGCCGCACCACCGGCACCAGCCTGCTCTTCGGTCCGGACGGCGCACTGCTCGGGGAATCCGATAAGCAGATCCTGATGGGCGCGGAGAACGACTATCTCGATGCCGGACACGAAGATTCGCCGGTTATCGACACTCCGCTGGGCCGCATCGGCATGTACGCCTGTATGGAGGGCGTCATCAACGAGGTCACCCGCTCACTGACCGTGCGCGGTGCGCAGCTGATGCTCAACAGCCTCAATTCCTTCGCCACCGATGAGGCGAGCCTGCACATTCCGGTGCGGGCGGCGGAGAACAAGGTGTGGGTGGTCGCGGCCAATAAGGTCGGTCCCCTACTGCCGACGCGGCAGTTGCCCGCCATTGCCGAACGCCTGGGCGTACCGCCGGATCGGTTGCACGGGGCGGGGGAAAGCCAGATCGTCGCACCCGATGGCACGTGTGTCGCCATGGCTCCGGCGACCGGCGAGGCGGTGGTCGTGGCCGATATCGATATCGCCCTGGCCGACGACAAGCACCGCCCGGACGGCACCGATGTGATCGCGGCGCGGCGCCCCGAACTCTATGCGCCACTCAGCACTTCGACCTCGGGTCGGCGCGCGGCGGCGGGGGCGGAGACGATCACGGCGGCGATCTCGGCACCGAGCGCCGCGACCATCAGTGAATTGGCCTTCGACGGCGTGGATCTGATCGTGCTGCCCGAAATGGCGGCCATAGCGGTGCCGGATGTCGTGAGTGCACTGCGTGGTACCTCGGCGTACGCGGTCCTGACTGTCCAGGAGGGCGACGCTCACCACGGCGTGCTGGTGAGCGCCGACGGGGTCGTCGCCCGACAGCCGCAGTTGCATCCGACCGCCAGGCACAAGTGGTCGACCACGCTCGGCGACGAGTTGACGGTTGTCGAATTGCCTTGGGGTCGGCTGGCTCTCGTCATCGGTGACGATGCGCTGTTCCCGGAGACCTTCCGGCTGGCGGCCGTCGGGGACGCGGATGTGGTCGCGACCCCCTGCACCCCCACCGAACCGTGGGAACTGCGCCTCGGACTACCCGAACGGTCGGCCGAGAATCGGCTCAATGTGGTGGCCTCCGGGTTCGGCTCCGCCGGGCTGACCGGCGGAATCTATGGATTGAGCCCGGATTTCACGCTGTGGACCCCCTGGGGCGGCCCGTTCACCGGCGTGATCAGCCACCCACTCGTCACCGTCGTACCACCGGGCGCGACCAGCGTCCGCGCCACCATCCGCCCCGCACAGGCCATGAACCGCACCGCATCCCGGGGCACCGACCTCGTCGACGGCCGTCCCCGCCGTCCGATCGACGCCATGACAACAGCATCGGAGCAGCTATGAGCGAAACCCTGCAGCACGTCGAGCAAATGGTGGACAACACCGCGCGCGCCGACGTGACCGAGACCTTCGAAGAATGGCGGAACCTGCTGAGCGGTTTGCACACCCGCATCGCGGAACGTTTCGAACTCACCCGCGATCCGTCGACGACGGATTTGCAGAGCTACGGCGATGCAGAGTCCGGCCCCTCCGGCAGCCTCGCTGCCTACTCCGGCCCCGAGATCGACTGGCTCGTGCACTCCTGGATCGGCAATCCGCGAACGGGTTTCGTGAATCTGCACCTGACCGCCTGGCTCGGACCACACATCCGGGTGCCCCATCTGGGTTCGGCGCTACTGCTGTGGCCGGACGGCTGGTTCTATGTCGACGCGATACCGCGCGGTGACCTCGTCGGTGACGGCGAGTACTTCGACCGCTACTACGCGCCGAATGAAGCATCCTGGCTGGCGTTCAAGGAGGAGCACAAGGACTTCACCTGGTTCACCAGCCGCACCGGGTTCATTCGAGGCAGCCTGTCCCCCACCGCCTACTGCTATTCGTTCCCGCCGACCCGACCCAATCTCGATACCGTGGCCGAACTGCTGACCGCGCGGGTCGACCAGTGGCTCGGCTGGGTCGACGAAGCCGAGCCGGTACCGGCCCCGGAGCGCGCCGAGCTGGCCGCTCGGGATCTGGCGATACGCCGCAATATCGCCGAACGCGATCCGGCCAATGTCATGGGCGAGCGACTGTTCGGAGCCGAACTCACCCAGCGGCTGGTGCGCGCCCTCTGGGGCGGGGACCGGGAACTGCCGAGGCCGGGCGCATGAGACTTGTTCGCTCCCTGTGGTGGTCCATCCGCACCGACGGCGCAGCCCCGTTCGACACCGCCCATCTGAAGATCTACTACCCCGCCGTCGCCTCCGGTGCCGATACCGAACGCCTGACCGGGGTGTTCGCACCCAATCCGGCGCAGGCGCCGTACCCGGTGGTGGTGTTCATGTCCGGAGTCAATGTCGGACAGGATTCCTACCGGCGCTTCGCCACCGCCGTCGCCGAGACTGGGTTCGTGGTGGTGACCATGGATCGGGTCGCCGAATTATTCGGCGGCCAACGCGGCCTCACCCCCGGTGTGGATATCGACGCGGCCCGTCCGGACGCGTATGGCACCCGCCCGACCTGCCCGACCATCGGGGCCGTCCTGGACGCCCTCGCCGAACTCAACGAGGTCGCGCCGCTGCGGGGCGCAGTGGATCTCGACCGCGTCGCCCTGGGCGGTCATTCGGCCGGCGGCACCGTGGTGTTGCAGTCGGCGCGCTTCTTTCCCTCCGTAACAGCGGTTTTCGCATGGGGTGCGCACACCATGGTGGCCACTATGCTGGGCTGGGAGCCGGGCACCGTGCTGCCCGCCCAGGTGACCTGCCCGGTGCTGCTGGGCGTCGGTACCAATGACGGTGTCATTCAGGGCAGCGCCGACCGGTACGGCGAGGACGGCGAAGATCGGCCGGATCCGGTGCGGCGCACCTTCGCCGAGGCGCTGCCGGACGGCGATCACCTGCTGGCGGTGGTGCCCGGCGCCAATCACTTCGGTATCGCCGACACCGATCCCACCGCCGCCCGCGCATTCCTCGACGGCCCGGACGAGACCGATGCGCTGGCCTCGTTCTCCCGCCTCACCTCGACTTTCTTGCGGGCACACCTGCGCGATGACGCGACGGCCAAGACCGAGCTGGCCGAATTCGACGATGCCGCGATGCGGCTGACTCGACGATAGGAGCAAGACACCATGTTGAAGAACTTCTGGTACGCGGTCGAATTCGCGGACAAGGTGACCCGGCAACCCCGCAAGGTCACCTGCCTCGGTCAGGATTTCGTGCTGTACCGCACCGAATCCGGCGGAGTGACCTGCCTGTCGGATCTGTGTGTACACCGCGGTGGGGCACTGTCGATGGGCAAGGTGACCGGGGACTGTATCGCATGTCCGTACCACGGCTGGGAATACAATGCCGAGGGCGTCTGCGTGAAGATTCCGGCCAATGCCGAGGAACGCAAGATCCCCCGTAAGGCCCGTGTGGACGCCTACCCCACGGTGGAACGCTACGGCATGGTGTGGGCCTTCCTCGGCGACCTGCCGGAGCAGGAGCGCCCGCCGATTCCGCACATTCCCGAACACGACGACCCGACCTTCAAGGCGGTGCACGTCGAGATGGAGATCAACGCCAACTACGAGCGCACCTTCGAGAATGTGGTCGATGCCTCGCACACCCCATTCGTCCACGGCACCGCCTTCGGCAATCCGAAAAAGCCACAGATTCCGGATTTCCGTATCCGGCAGACGGATTGGTCGGCCGAGGCCGATATCGAACTCAGCCCGCCGCCGCCAGGCGGATTGTGGGGGCTACTCGCCAAACGCAAGCCACAACCGGAGTATGTGACCGTCACCAACGCCTGGTATCTGCCCAATATCGTGAAACTGCATGTGCGGCTGCCGATCGGCGATCTACTGCTCTACGACTTCAATATCCCGCTGTCACAGGACCGCACGCTGGTCAAGATTCTCGGCTACCGCAACTTCTTCACCGGTAGCTGGGCGGACGGCAACACCCGCAAACGTATCGAGAAGATCCTGCTCCAGGATCAGCCGGTAGTGGAATCACAACGGCCGGAACTGCTTCCCTTCGATTTGTCGGACGAGCTGCATGTGCGCAGCGACGGCCTGCAGGTCGCGTACCGACGCCGTCGGCTCGAGCTCATCAAACAGGGCTGGTGGGTCGGGGGCGACGACATCATCACCGGTGATTCGCCACGGCGCACCGCGACCGTGATCCCCTCCCCCGTCCGTCGCGACAATCCCGAATTGGCCAGTGCCTGGGTGCACAAGGCCCGTACCGGAGGTACTGCCCAGTGAGTCTGCCTACCGCGCTCAGCGAGCGCACCCTGTCCACGCTGACCTCGGCGCTCGGTCTCGAGACCATCGAGGATCTGCCACTCACCAGCGCCATGTCACCGGAGCCGGTGGGCCGGCTGCGGGTCTTGCGGGGTGGGCCGATCGACAAGGCCGTCACCGTGGATCTGGTGGTGCCGCCGATCGGGCTCGACAGCCACATGATGTTCGCCTTCACCGGAAGTGATTCGGCCATACCGCATTTCACGCTGGACTCGGTCAATGCCGGTGAGTATCACGCCATGCATTTGGATCTGATTCCGCGCGCGGATCTGGCCGTGAACCTGGAATACCTCGATGCGGCGTTCCTGCCGCTCACACCGCTGCTGGAGGAGGCGTGGCGGATCGAGGGCGTCGCCCCCGCCGCCATCGGGCCGCGACAGCGGGCAATGATGTCGCCGTGGATGGTGGTGTGCCGGGCCACCGAGGACGCGTTCCGTGCCTTGGACGCGACCGTCGACGGCTATCTGGCGCATTGGCTCACCCTGGCGGACAAGGGAGTTCCGGCGGTCGACGCGGATCTGGCGCGCCGCGATCGGGCCAATCGCGCGAATTTGTTCAGCCCCGAGGTGGATCCGGTGTGGACGCAGGTGACCAGGCTGCTCGGCGCGGAACAGTCCGAGCGGGTGCGCGGGGAGTTGATCGCATGAGTGAGCCCAGTTCCTTCCAGCAGCGCATAGCGGGCGAATGGGTGGGCCGCCCTTCGCTTTTCGATGCCGAGGGCACCTGGCGGGGTTTCGAGGATATCCGCCGGTCATCGGTGTTCGAGCATGGCGTCACCACCTATTACATGGATGGCGGCCTCACCGGCGGCGGTAATCTGGCGGGGCGCTTCGCGCTCGGCGCGCCGTTCGCGTTCGGCGTGCGGGACTCCGACAGCGATCGCCTCTACACCGGTCCGGACTTCTTCGGGTCCGGGCAGCCCTACGGCGGTTTCGTGGATGCCAACTACTACGGACCCGGTTGGCAGGTGTCGTTGAACACCTGGAATCAGACTCTCGGTGACACCCAGGTGTATTCGTCGGTGCTGTATCAGGGGCCCGCCATGGTAGGGGTGTTCAATGGTGTCTACACCCGGGACCCGGCGCTGGTCGAGGAGCGTTTGGCGACCGAGACCCGCTGTGGGGCGGCCATCTTCACAGTGCCGACCAAGGACAAGAGCAGTTACGCCGGTGATCTCGAGCTGTGGGGTGCGAATCAGCAGCCGCTGGGCAGCCTGCGTATGGAGTTGGCGATCGATCCGGTGAGCCTACTGGTCGCCGAACATCATCTGATCATGTCCGGGCCGGTGGAATCCGACTCCACCATTATGGTGCGCCGCGACGGGGTGCGGTCCTTCCATGAGGGTCCGGATGTGTACGGAAACGGGAACTCCTACGGCCGCGCCAATTTCGTCCGCCTGCACACCGTCGACGGGCGCAGGCTCATCGGCCGCGAGTTCATGATCGACGCCGAGCCAGGGATGGGAGCGGGGTCGAAACTCGCTGTGGTGTACCAGATGTTCGAGCACAACAGCCTGGTCGCGATCATGCACGGCGTGCTGGAGCGGTCATGAGCACCGTGGTGGTGACCGGCGGTACCCGTGGCATCGGATTGGGCATGGTGCGCGCGCTGCTGGCGGGCGGGCATCGGGTCGCGCTGTGTGGCGTCGATCCGGAGCGGGTCGAGAAGGTGCGGACCGAACTGTCGGAGAACGCGCTCGTCATGGTTACCGATGTGACCGATCGCGATCAGGTGCGGGCGCTGTGGGATGCCACCGTCGAGCGTTTCGGTGTGGTCGACGTCTGGATCAATAACGCGGGTATTTCGCATGACCGGAAGCCGTTGTGGCAGTTACCTGTCGAGACGGCCCGCGCGGTAGTCGAGACCAATCTGCTGGGCGTACTGCATGGTTCGTCCGTCGCCGTGGCGGGGATGGCGGCGGGCCGCGGTGGGCACGTCTGGAATATGGAGGGGCTCGGCAGCGACGGGCGCATGGTGCCCGGTCTGGCGACCTACGGGGCGAGTAAGCGCGCGGTCACCTATCTGACCAAAGCGCTGGCCAAGGAGGTGCCCGCGGGCGTGTCGGTGGGGCTGCTCAGTCCCGGCATGGTCGTGACCGATCTGCTCACGCACGGCTACGACGATCCGGCGGAATTGGCGAAGGCGCGCAAGGTATTCAATATCCTCGCCGATCGAGTGGAAACGGTAGCGCCGTGGTTGGCGGAACGCGCCGTGAGCCACACTCGCAATGGTGCGCACGTGCGCTGGCTGACCACCCCCAAGGTAATCGGTCGCTTCGCCTCTGCCCCATTCCGCCGCCGGGAACTGTTCGGCGAATGAGCGCGGTGGACTATCCGGTCTCGCTGGCCGTCGAGGATTATGTTCCCGTCCTGCTCACTACCGCCGGGGTGCTGCTGCTGAGACGGGTCGCGCCGCGGCCGTGGGTGGCCGTCGCCGCGGCCGCGGTGATCGCCACGGGTGGATTCACCAAGGCGACCGCGAAGCTCATCGCCGCCACCGGCGGTCCCGATCTGCCCTGGCTGCGCAGCATGCTGTTCCCCCTGCTGACTGTGGGATTCGGGCTGTTGTGCCTGGAACTGTCCCGCATCGGCACCGGGCGCGTCCCACGCTGGCTCGGCCTGCTGGTTCCCGGCTTCACGGTCGCCTGCGCGCTGGGGGCGGTCCTGGCCGGCGACACCCTGCCGATGCTGGTGAGCACAACGGTCTTCGCCACCATTACCGGCATCTTCCTGATCGGCCTCGCTCGCATGCGCGGCGACAATACGAGCGCCGCGCTTTTCGGCGGCCAACTGCTGGTCTTCTTCATCCTCGGCCCCCTCGCATCCCGCCCCGATCAGACGGTGGCACTGCAGTGGGCCGAACAACTCTGCAATACCGCGGCGCAGGGCGCCTTCCTGGTTGCCGCGTGGCGACTATCGGCCGCCTATGTAGCGGCCCCCGACAAGGAGCTGATTCAATGACCGACGCACTGGGCTGGCGACATAAATTCGGCGTAATCGCCCCCTCCACCAACACCATTGTGGAGCCCGATTTCTACCGCATGGCCGTTCCCGGCGTCACCGCCCATTTCAGCCGCATCCATATTCGCGATCAGAATATGAGCGACGACGCGGGTATGAGTCGCCTGCTCGAACAAATCCGCACCGAAATCGTCTCCGCCTGCGAACGTGTCCTGACCTGCGAGCCGGACTACATGGTCATGGGCATGTCCGCCGAAACCTTCTGGGGCGGTATCGAAGGCAACCGGCAATTCGTCAAACAAATCCACGACGTCACCGGCCTGCAGGTAGCGACCGGCGCGGAAGCCTGCCGTCGCGCCCTGGAACTGTACGGAGCCAAGCGAATCGGCGTGGTGACCCCCTACCAGCCCGTCGGCGACGATAACGTGGTCCGGTTCTTCGGCGAGTTGGGCTTCGAGGTGAAAGCCATCAAGGGTCTGCGCTGCCCCACCGCCGTATCCATCGCCCACGTCACCGAGGCCGAACTCCGGGCCGCACTGCTCGAGGTCGACGGCGACGATGTGGACGCACTCGTCCAATGCGGCACCAACCTCTCCATGGTGCGACTGGCCGACGAAGCCGAACGGTGGCTCGGCAAACCCGTCCTGGCCATCAATGCCGCCACCTGGTGGATGGCATTGCGCGACAATGGCATCCACGACCGCATCGAGGGAGCAGGGGCGCTACTGCGCGACCACTGACACAGATTCCACGGCGTCACCCGCCGACCAGGAGGTCAGGCGGGTGACGCCGTTTCGTGGACCGTGCGCCAGCGCAGCCCATTGCGGGCCTGGGGGTCGGACAGGAGGAGGGCGGTGGTCAGGCGTTGCCGCGCGCCGCCACCGCTGCGGTGCGATTCCTGGAAGCGCACCATCGCGGAGTCGGTCGATTGGTGCAGTATCTCGATACCGGTGATCTCGATTGTCAGGCCGGGTGTGGAATTGCCCGCCCCACGCAACGCCTGTGTCAATTGTCCACGCGCTAGGACTATTCCGTCCAGGGTGACCATCGAGAAGTCCGGATGCTGCTGGGTCACGAAGCGCTCGAGCCCATCCAAGTTCTCCGGCGCACCCAGCCAGCTTGCCAGGTCGGCGTGCAGCGTATGAATCTCGTTGACGATCGTGTCGTTGTCGATGCTCACGAGGGGCAAGTTAGCACTCGCCGATTCCGATCAGGCGGAGAGTACGCGGCGCGCCTGGCGGATTACGGCGAGGTCGACCATGCGGCCGCTGTCGTCGAGGACTACACCGCCTGCTGCGGATTCGAAGCGGGCGATCAGGGCGCGGGCCCGGTCCAACTCATCGGGGCTGGGGGTGAAGACCTCGTTGACGACCGGGAGTTGGGCCGGGTGGATGCAGGCTCGGCCCTGGAAGCCCAGGCGCCGCAGGGCCGCGGTGGTGGCTCGTAGGGAGTCCAGATCGCGGAAGTTGGTGTCGACGGGGGCCAGTGGAGGATCGATCGCGGCGGCGGCGCTGGCCATGACGACCTGGACGCGCAGCGGAAGGAGTTCGTGTCGGTCGGGGCCGGGAGTGATGCCGAGATCGGCGCACAGGTCGGCCTCACCCAGTTGTAGGCGCAGTACGCGGGGAGCGGACGCGATTTCGGGAGCGGCGTAGAGGGCTCTGGCGCTTTCCAGTAGCGGGCAGATGCTGATCGCGCCTGGACGGGGTTCGTATTCGTCGAGCTGTGCGCTGATGGATCGAACCTGTTGCGCGGATTCGACTTTCGCCAAGCACAGCGCGGTGACAGCGGGCAGGGCGACCGCGCGCAGGTCGGCTTCACCGACTTCACCGGGATTGACGCGGACCCAAATCGGCCGTTGCCGGTCGGGGACCGTACGGAGCCAGCGGGCCACCTCGATGCGCGCCGATTCCTTGTCGCACAACGGAATCGCGTCCTCGAGATCCAGCAGAATCACGTCCGCCGGACCGTTGAGGGCCTTGTCGAACAGTTCGGGACGGTTGCCGGGAACGTAGAGCGCGGATCTCACCTACCCACCTCTCAAGAGTGGAACGCCGTTTCTCTCTCAGAAACATAGCGACATTGCGAAAGTCTGTCCATAGGAACTCGTTCCACTTGACAGCGGTCGAACAGTGGGTGCTAATTGTCCCCCAAACACGGAAACGTCATTTCGCTAGAAGAAACGGCGTGCCCCTCAGTGGGAGTCATCATGATCGTTAGAGGCTCGGTTCTGACTGCCGCCGCCGTCGCGCTGCTCGCCGTCACTTCCGCCGGACCAGCCAATGCCACCACTCACCTACCCGGCAACATCGACATTCGTTGCTTCGCAGACACTCTCCATCAGTCCGCCGACTGGTACCTGCCCACCGGAACCCCCACGGGGTTGGTATGGCTACAGCACGGCTTCGCCCGGACCAGCACGCAGGTCGGGGCGCTCGCGGAAAGTTTCGCCGACGCCGGATATCTCGTCTTCGCACCGAGCCTGCCGTTCATGCAGCTGCAGGGCTGTACGCTGCAGAACCTCGGCGACAACTCCGCATTCCTGCACAATGTCGCCGAATTATTCGGCACCGCAACCGATCCCAACGGCGCCCTGGCCGCCAGCCTGACCGCCGCGGCTCGCAATGCCGGGGTGCCCATCCCGGCATTTCCCGACGATCTGGTCTTCATCGGGCAT
Organism: Nocardia uniformis NBRC 13702; assembly: GCF_001613345.1. Taxonomy (GTDB): domain Bacteria; phylum Actinomycetota; class Actinomycetes; order Mycobacteriales; family Mycobacteriaceae; genus Nocardia; species Nocardia uniformis. Next base: position 71,796 of record NZ_BDCE01000042.1, read on the forward strand.
TCCGCGGGGGCCGAGGCCGTCACCTTTGTCGCCGATCGGGTGCGCACCAACCACCCTCGGACATGGAACGGATTGCGCGGGGTGATCCTGCTCGACCCGGTGCAATCGTTCATCGGCGACAATATCGCCCGTGCCCTGTCCGGACTCGATGACACCGCCCTGCCCATCCTGACGATCTCGGCGGTTCCGGCGCTGTGCAATAGCTTCACGCTCGGCACCGTCGCCGTACAGACCCGGCTGCACCGCCCGTTCGTCGGCGTCCGGCTTCCCGGCGGCGCGCACACCGATGCCGAGGGCGACAGCTCCGATGTGCTCGGCGAACTGCTGTGCGGAATCCCCGAACCCGCGAACTCCACCATGCTGCGCACCCTCGCCCTCGGCTGGACGAACGACTTCGTCAAGGGCACAACAACACCGGGCTACTACCCGGCCGGGCCGGGCGATACGCTCAGCGCCGCACCGGCGGCGCAGGTCCTGCCGGGCGCCGGCTGAGCTCGGACTATCGCCCCTACAGCTCGACATCACCCGGCGTGCACTCCCGTCACTCCGGCATGCACTCCCGTCACTCCGGCATGCTTTTGGCCGGAATCCACCGTCAGGAAGTAGTGGATCCCGGCCAAAAGCACGCCGGGATGACGCAGAGATGACCGCAACAGACGACGCGGAGGTGCCCGCAGGAAATGACGCCGGGGTGCCCGCCGGAGATAACGCGGAGATGACCGCCGGAGGTAACGCGCGCTCAGTGTTCGCGCAAGAGCTGCCCGGCTCCGTCGACCCGATCGTCGAAGCCGTGGTCGCGCAGGGCATACCAGAGCGTGGCGGCATTGATCGCGATGACGGGCTTGCCCAGTTCGGCTTCGAGGCGGTCGGCCTGCACGACGAAGGAGAGGTTGGTGCCGACCTGGACAATGGCGTCCACGTCGGGTCCATCTATCTCGCGCAAGACATCTCGCAGCCGGTCCGGGCCGACCCGTGCGATATCCATGGCGGTCGGGCAGCGCAGCCCGGTGATGGCGGCCACGTCGAATCCGGCCTCGGTGAAGAAGCGGCTGACCTCCTTGTCCGCGATCGGCTGATACGGGGAGAACACCGCGATCCGGCGGCAGCCGAGTTCGTGCAGCGCGGCCCGGCACGAGCTCGCGCCCGTCGTGACGGGTAGACCGGTGCGGTCACGCAACCGCTGTTCGAAAGCCGCGTTCCCCGCCACTCCGCCCCAAAAGGTTTCGGCGGACATGCCCATGACCATGCGGTCGGGCTCGGCGGTGAGCACATCGCGCACGGCGGTGTCGATGGAGGCGCGGATCTGTCCGAGCAGCGCCTGGAAGTCGTCGTCATCGCCCATCACCGGATTCGGGATGTACATCGATCCGGCGCGATAGGCGATGCCCGGCAGTCCGGCCCTCCAATAGTCGTGCTCGACAACGGTATTGGTACTGGGCACGATCACGCCGAAGACGGCTCGGGTTCCCACGGCATTGGTCATACTGTATTCCTTGTGGCGCTGGAGCTTTCGATTTCAGGAGGCGGCGCGGACCAGTAGGTCCTCGACGGCACGGTGCGCGCGCTCCCGGTCGGCTGGCCGGTCCAGCAGCAGCACGTCCACGAGCAGTGGCGCGGTGATGCCGGTGGCGGATTCCTCGATGCGATTCTCGTCTTCGACACCGAGTGCGCGGATGGCGGCGCGGAACGGTTCGAGTAGGTCCATGACGTAGCGACGACGCAGCTCGGTGTAGGACGGATCGGCCGTCGAGGCCGTCACCAGTGCACGCAGGAACGCCGCAACGGGCTTGTCGCGCAACCGATCGCAGAGCAGATCGACCTCGGTGTGCAGATCCGCGGCCAAGTCGCCGCTGAGCTGCGAGGGCTCGTGCGGAGCGACCGAGATCAGTGCAGCGAGTACCTCGCGCGGTGTCGGCCAGTGCCGGTAGATGGTGGTGCGCGCGATTCCGGTGACCGCGTGCAGTCGTTGCGGCGTGAGCGCGGTGGCGCCCTCGGCCAGCAGGAGTTCCAGCGCGGCGGTCAGGACGACCTCCTCGGTATCGGCGGCCGGTCCGGCGGGACGTCCGGGTCTCGTCATGGAATTTACGATACATCTTGTTTTGGTTATCCATAACCAGTACATTTTGTATCGGAATTACCGCTCATTGGAGGAGGACCGATGCGTCCACACGTAGAGCTCATCGACGACCGCGACCTGATCAGCCATATCGCCGAGTTCCCGCACGCCACCGGCACCGCCGAACAGCGCAATCTCAGCTACGACGAGGAGGACGGATCGGCCTCGCTCAAGGTGCGATTCACCAGCGACTGGTCCCGCCCGGCGGGCTTGCATCACGCCGAGACCGAATGGTTCGTGCTGTCGGGGCAGGTGACCATCGGCGAGACCACGCTCGGAGACGGGGGATTCTGGATGGCGCCCATCGGGGTCCTGACTCCGCCGATCACCGTCACCGCGGGCACCGAGATCCTGCTGTTCCGCGAATACGGCGACTGGCGCTTCGATCCGGCTGACGCCGATCGCGAATTCGTCCGGCCCGACCAGAAACTCGTGGTGCTGGACTCGGCCGCCATGCCGTGGATCGACGTCAAGGACGGCAGCCCGATGCGCTTCGATCTGGGTGGCACGCCCGTCCCCGGCCTGTACATCAAAATGCTGCACCGCGACGAGAAGACCGGTTTTTACACCCGGCTCATCAAAGCCAAGCCGGGCTGGCGCGAGGAACCTCTCGCCCACCACCCCTGCTCAGAGGAGGCGTACTGCCTCGACGGCGGATTCGACTACAACTACGGCAAGATGTGGCCGGGCACCTACTTCTGGCGTCCCGCCCTCATCCGGCACGGCGATTTCACCGCCGACGCCGAACTGGGCTGCACCTGGATCGTGCGGTCGGATGCCGATCTCGTGGACTGGTACACCGACAATGCCAAGGTCGTCATGGCCGGAGATGCCACGAACTGGGGCGAGGGCTATGCGCAGAGCCTGAGCCCGCGGTTCGTCGAACCCGTCCGCTCCCGATCCATCGGCGCCTGGGCGGATCCCAGCTACCAGTAGGGCGGATCAATGGGCAAGTTTGAGCCCCACCACCGCACCCACAATCGTCACCAGCAGCACGATTTTCAGCGGAGAGACCGTCTCCGTGCCAGTGGCCATGGCGTAGGCGACGGTGAGCGCCGCCCCGACACCCACCCATACCGCATACGACGTACCGACCGGCAGAGTACGCATGGCGACAGCCAGACCCGCCATCGACAGCAGGAGGGCGATAGCGAAGACAGCCGACGGCACGAGTCTGGTGAAACCTTCGGATTTACCGAGTGCGGTGGCCCATACGGCCTCCAGAATCCCGGAAATCAACAGCACGATCCACGCCATGACAGAGATATCCCTTCGAGGAAATACCGTCTTGTCGGGTCCCGGGTACGGTTTCGATCGGCCGGTGCGTCGCCGAATGCGACTCCGCCATCATATCCACGGGCGGACCGCGCCGGATGGAGACACTCGCCACCACCCCTGAGCTACCTCGGCGTCGAGGGGCGATTTCCGCACGCGCGCGGCCATACCGGTTTCGGCTGTGCGAATGTCCCCTTGCTCGTCATCGGAGAGCTATTGTTCTTCTTCCCTCGGGCTGCTGAGCGGCGACCTACTGCCCCTGATTCTCTTGGTCACCATCACCATTCACGTGGACATCGGCGCTGTCTTCGCTCCGCGGTGAATCGCGCGCCATGTCCGCGGAATACGCGACAAATCCGGACGATATGTCGGCGCGCCGCGCCATTCCTGACGCCGCCACATCGGTAGCGTCCGGTCTGCCGGAGTCGGAGCGGACGAGCGGAGCGGGTGTGTCGGTGCAGGAATCAGCGCTGGTGCTGGGCGGGACCGGAAAGAGTGGCCGGCGGGTCGTCGAGCGGTTACGGGCGGTCGGACGAACCGTTCGGGTCGGATCATCGAAGGGAAATCCACCATTCCGGTGGACCGATCCGCAGACGTGGGCCGCCGTACTCGATGAGATGGATGCGGCGTTTATCGTGTACTCCCCCGATATCGCAATGCCCGGCGCACCGGAGGTTATCGACGCATTCACCGAACAGGCCGTGGCCGCGGGCGTCCGACGATTGGTGCTGCTGTCCGGACAGAAATCCGAAGTCGGCCTGGAAAGCGAACGGCGGCTACAGGATTCGGGGGCGGATTGGACCATTCTGCGGGCGGCGTGGTTCAACCAGAATTTCGATGAGGGTTTCCTGCGCGAGGAGGTGTGTTCCGGGCGGGTGGCGCTGCCGGTCGGCGACGTCGGCGAGGGATTCATCGACGCCGACGATATCGCCGATGTCGTGGCGACCGTGCTCACCAGGCGCGGGCACTCGGGAGCGATCTACGAGTTGACCGGTCCGCGACTGCTGACCTTCGCGGAGGCGATCGCCGAAATCGCCGAGGCCACCGATCAGGAAGTGAAATACGTCCAGATCTCCCCTGAGTCCTATGCCGCCACGCTGACCGCACAGGGTCTGTCGCCGGTAGCGGTCGACCGGTGGATCTACCTGTTCACCGATCTGATGGACGGCCGTAATGCCCGGGTGGAGAAGGGTGTTCAGCAGGTCCTGGGTCGCGAGCCGCGCGATTTCACCGACTACGCGCGCGCCGCCGCTGCCACCGGGATCTGGAGTTCCGACCGATAGTCCGCGCTAGCCGCCTCGCTGCATAGCCGATCCTCAGCGACTCCCGGTCGACCGAGCGCCGCCGCATTACGACTCGACCGCGCTGCTCGCCTCGTCGAACCTCCCGGTAGCCAAGGCGCTTTCGCGGTGTCGGTCGGGGAATCCCGGCCCCAGCCGCACGGACATATCGGCGTGTCGCAGGGGCTCGCGACAGTGGGCGCACACCACTTCGGCGTGGGTGTCGTGGTCACAGCTGTTGTGGTGCAGGACGATCGGGACACCGTCGTCCGGCGCCAGCCAGCGATCGCCCCAGCGCATCATGGCGGCGATCACCGGGAAGAAGTCTCGACCCTGGTCGGTGAGGTGGTACTCGAAGCGGGGTGGGCGTTCCTGATAGCGGACCCGTTCCAGCAGACCCTCCTCGACCAGGCGGGTCAGGCGCTGGGTGAGGACATTGCGACTGAGGCCGAGGATGCGTTCGAACTCGTCGAAACGTTTGGCGCCGTAGAGGGCTTCACGGAGCACCAGCGGTGTCCACCAGTCACCGATGAGATCGACGGTGCGGGCCACCGTACACGGCCAGTTCGCGAAGGTCGTCCGTTTCATACGGGCACGCTATCCGCCGACACTGTGTCCAGGCGGGCCGGCACGTACTTGTGCCATGGGGTGCCGACCCATTCGTCGCGGGAGTCGAATTCGGTGAGCTCATTGGGTGCGACGCCGGTGGTGATCTCGATACCGTCCGGATCGGCGACCGAGAGGCCGAAACCATTCGGCAGCGACAGGTGCCCGGGACGCATACGGTCGCTGGGCTCCACCGGCACTTCGGCGCTGCCACCCCGGGTAGTGACGCGGACGAGGTCGCCCACGGCCAAACCCAGGCGTTCGGCGTCGGCGCTGCTCATTCGCAGGGTGCCACCACTATCGCGCTTGCGCCAGCGCGGGTCGCGAACAATGGTGTTGGCGGTGAAGGCACGGCGTTCACCGGCGGCGAGTACGAACGGCCACTCGTCGACATCGTCGTCGGATTCGGGGAGATCGGCCAGCACCGCCAGCAGTTCGGCGATATCGAGTCGCACCTTGTTGTCGCGCAGCCTGTTCCATGTCACCTCGTAGTCATCCTCGGTGATGACGATGCCGTGCTCACCGGTGAGGATGGCCTCGAAGAGCCGCTCACCCGCTTCCAATCCCGTTCCGTACCCGGCGCGTTCGACGCTTTCGGGAAATTTGCGGGCGCAGTTGTAGGCCGCCGCCCACAGCATGGCGGCCGCGTCGGCACCATTGCCAAGGGTGGGGCCGAGTGTGCGGTACAGCAGTACGGGAGCTAGTTTCGCCCGCTGCCGATCGGCGAGCACCCCGAGGAATGCCATCGCGAATGCCTGCCGACCCTGTTCGAGCGCGGCCCGCAAGGGGGCGTAGTCGTCCTCGGTGAGCACGCCCGCCGCTTCCACCAGTCGGGCGTGGATCTCGGGTTCGGCCAATACGCCGTCGGGCGCGGACAGTACCGGGTGGCGCAGATGGAAGATATTGCGTGGGAAGTCGAAGTTGAAGAAGGTCGCCTCGTACTTCTCGAACTGCGTCGCGGCGGGCAGGACGTAGTCGGCCAGGCGGGCGGTCTCGGTCATGGCGACATCGATGACCACGACCAGTTCGAGCACTTCCAGCGCCTCGCGCATGCGGGCCGAATCCGCGAGGGAGTGAACGGGATTGCTGCTCTCGATGAACATGGCGCGGTACCGGTCGGGGTGATCGGTGAGGATCTCCTCGGTAATCACATTGCACGGCACCAGACCGCTGATGATGGGCGCTCCGACCACCGGGCTCTTCGGCCCCTCCCCCGCCCGATGGCCGCGATCGTGGCCGATGGCCGCCATTCCGGTGAACGCGTACTGCGTTCCGGGCTTGCCGAGATTGCCGGTCAGCAACCAGACCAGTTTCTCGATATAGCTGACCACCGTGGAGAAGCGGTTCATCTGCACGCCGAGATCCTCGAGCGCGGCCACCGACTCGGCCGCCGCCAATCGGCGGGTCGCCGCCGTCACCAGCTCGAGATCGACATCGGCTATGGCGCAGTACTTTTCGATCGGTACCGCACGCAGTACCGCGAGTACCTCGTCGAGACCCTCGGCATGCTCGGCCAGCCACACTTCGTCGATCAGGCTGTCGCGCACCAGGATCGCCGCCATTGCCGACAATAGGTACACATCGGTTCCCGGCCGCAACTGCAGGTGGAAGTCCGCCAGCTCCGCGGTTTCGGTACGCACCGGATCCAGCACGATCATGGACCGATTCGGGTCGCGGGAGATCTCCTTGAGTACCGTGCGCGCACGCGGAAACCCGTGTGACTGATAGGGATTCTTGCCGACGAAGAATGCCACCTCGGCATGCTCGACATCGGCGCGCACCGGGTGCCCGAACATTCGCGCGCCCACCCAGAACTCGCCGGTCTTCTCCTGCGCCAGCGCACTGGACCGGTACCGCATACCGAACGCGGCCATGGTCGCCGGGGCGTACGCGCCACCGAGGTGATTGCCTTGCCCGCCACCGCCGTAATAGAAGATCGACTCACCGCCGTGGCGCTCTCCGACCTCGCGTAGCCGCGCGGCGATCTCCGAAATCGCGGTATCCCAATCGATTTCCTCGAACCCGCCGTCCGGCCGCCGCCGCAGCGGTGCCGTCAATCGACCGGTGCGCCCGTTCTGGTAGTGGTCCAGCTGCAGGGCCTTATTGCAGGTATATCCCGCGGACGCGGGGTGCAGCTTGTCCCCGCGGATCTTCTCGAAGGACCGGCCGTCGGGCCCGACCAACACCTGAATACCGCAGTTGCACTCGCACAGAACGCAGGCCGTGGGTCGCCACTCACTCATTCGGCCAGCCTAGGCCAGTTAGTTCACAAACGCTACCCACTCAGGGCGCTGAAAGAACTCCGCCGAGTGTCGGGAAGGACGAGTCGTCCCCGACACTCGGCCGGCAGCCCAGAACGAGCGCCGAACCCTAGGGAGTTACCTCTCGGCCGCTTCGGTCCGAGTGATCGTCATCGTTCGCGAGCGCCTTCTGCAACGAATTGAAGACCGTCAGGCCCTGACCGACCATGCTGTTGACGATTTCGCTGACACCGTCGGGACCATTGAGCACCGTGAGGTTGGCTCCGGACAGGCCGCGGCTGGCCCGTTCCACGATTTCGGGCAGCTGCTCGATCAATAGCTGGTCGAGGGCGATGCGGTTATTGGAGGCGGCGGCATCGGCCTGTATACGGGTTCGGTTCGCTTCCGCCTCCGCGAGAATGCGGACCCGCTCGGCTTCGGCCTGCGCGGGTTTGACCACCTCGGCCTGGAGTTGCTCCGCACGGAGTTCGGCCTGTTTGCGCGCCTGCTCGGCCTGCGCGGTGAGCACCTCCTGCAGGGCCACCGCCTCGGCCAGCGGTCCGGCCTGATCGGCCTCGGCCTGCGCCTTATCGATATCGCGCTGGTATTGCGCCTTCAGCAGCGAGGTTTCGCGTTCGTACTCGGCACGGCGGCGCAGGGATTCCTGTTCGGCTTCGGCCGCGCGCTGCGAGGCGTTCGCCTCTGCGATCTGCGCGTCACGCTGGATGGCGGCATTGTGCGGCGCGGCCAGCGCGGTGATGTAACCGAGTCCGCTGTCGTCGATTGATTGGATCTGGAACGAATCGACCGACAGGCCGATATTGCTCATCTCCACCTTGGAGGCGATCAGGACCTCGTCGGCCAGGCGCTGCCGTTCGCGGATAATCTCCTCCACGGTCATAGAGCCGATAATCGAGCGCAGGTGGCCGGAGAAGATGCGGCCGGTCAACACCGACATCTCGTTCTGCTGTTCGGACAGGAATCGTTGCGCCGCATTGACTATCGACCCGGTGTCATTGGCGACCTTGAACGCGATCACCGCGCGTACATCGAGCTGGATGGCCTGCTTGGTAACGCACCGCTCGGCGATCTCGGCTTCGAACATGGCGAGCGATAAGTAGCTCACCTTCCGGAAGAACGGAATCACCCAGGAGCCGCGGCCGATGATCACCCGGAAGGGTGTCTCGCCCTTGACGGCTCCACCGCTGATCAACATCGCCTCGTCCGGATCCGGTACGTGGTAGCCCAACATCGTCGTTTTCTCCTCCAGTCACGCGTCTGCGGGTGGTTCGGACGGGACATCCATCCAGGGCACGACATCGACAATGCGTCCCGGATTGACATGCACAACAAGTACGGTGGCGCCGACCCCGATCGGTTCGGACGCCCTCGCGATGTACAGCTCCCTGCCCCCTCGAACGGAAACCAGGATCTCTCCCAGCTGACCCGCACCCCCAATGGGTGATTGCACCGTACCGATCTTGCCGTGTACCGGGTCGGTCATTCGTCGAAACCTCCTCGCGCCATCATCCTATGGTGCCGGGCGAATGGTCGAGTGGTCCATGTCCGCGTCCCGGACGCGAACCTCGGTGAACCGAGGCTCGCCCAGGGTGTCGGCACGCGCCGAACAGATCGTTAACAACGCCTTAAGGCGCGGATCACAGTTGTGCCTGACCGAGCAGCAGCCGCTTCACGTAGGAGTGTGCCGCCAAGGTGCAGTAGTGCTGGCCCTTGAACTCTTCGGGGATTCCGGGCGTATTGACCGGGACGTACAGCGATTTCGACTGCAGGTGCAGGCGACCGGCCGCGTCCTTGGTAGCGGCCGGGAAGTCGAGCAGCCAGTCCGGGCCGGAGACCGCGCGCTGATCGGCATCGATGACGACATCGCCCGGCTGATGGACGAGAGCGTCGCGTTCGAACGGCCACAGTTGGTTCGCGACCTCGGTGAGGGTCTGGCGGTTCACCTTCGCGCAGTCGCCTTCGCCGCCGACGACGCCCGTACCGTACTCGAGTGCGATGGAATCGGCCGATTTTCCTTTGCAGCGCACCTGTTTCGGGAGCCCGGGGGTGCCCGGCTCGACGGTATCGAAGCGCATGGTGGTCAGTGGTCGCACGTGCGGCTTGGATTGGGCGAAGGCGTCCGCATCGGTGTGGTCGAGAACGCCGACGGAGCCGAACTTGCGCGCGAACGCGGCGGCGTCCAGATTCGCGGTCTGCACCTGTGCCCGGATACAGAGATTGCCGAACTCCGTCTGTTCGCCGGGGACTGCGGCGACCGGCGCGGCGGTGAGGCCACCGATCAGAGCGACAATGGGCGCGATCATGAGCGCGCCGAAGAGCGCGCGACATCCTGTATGTCTCATATCGAGAGTTTCCTTATGCGAAACGATAGTTCGAATGCGAGGATGATCTCAGCTATATGAGCAGGCAGTCAATGATTCTGACACAATTGAACGTTTCCTAGAACGAAACGCTGGCTGAAATCTCGGTCCATGAGGTAGCGCCGACACGCGCGACCAGCCAGGTTGCGGGTCAGCGGTTCCCGTCGATGGCAACCTGTCGCTTGTGACCGATTCGCTGACGATGGCCGCCATGGAGTCCGTCTCGCAGACGGTGAACTCCTACGCCTCCGAGACCGCCGGAATACCCCTACCGCTGGTGACCTGGACGTGGGATTGCTCCGCGCGGTTCACCTCGACCACCGGTGAGCCGGAATTTCGCGGCACCATCCACCCCGACCTGCCCGATATCGAGGCGAAAGCGCAGCTGCTGCACTGGGTGCGGGCACTGAATATGGTGGAATCCACCACCGACCGCGAAGCCATCGACGGCCGCCGCGCCTTCACCGCGACGATCGGTGAATCGCGCATCCGACTGACGGCCTCGGTCGAAACCATCAGTGCCGCAACCGAAACCCAGCCGTTGATAATTGTCTCCTGAGCGACGGGCTCACGCCCGATGCGGGTGGGCACCGCCGTCGACCACAATGCGCTGCCCGGTCAGGTAACCCGCGGCCGGGGAGACCAGGAATGCGACCACCTCGGCTACTTCCGACGGTCGGCAGATGTGGCCGAACGGCGCGCCCGCGTCCAGATCGCTGGCCCGGCGGGCGGTGCCGCCGGTGAGGGCGGCGGCCAGCCGGTCCCCCATATCCGTGGCGACAAGGCCCGGAGCGACGATATTGACGTGAATTCCGTTGGCCGCCTCCTCTTTTGCCAGGGTGTGCGCGAGGGCTTCCAGGGCCGCCTTGGCCATGTTGTACGGAGCCCCGTGCGCACCCAGCTGGTGGGCCGCCACGCTGCTGATCACGACGATGTCGCCCCGCGGGCAGTCGCGCATCTGCGGTAGCACCAGGCGGGTCAGCTGGTGCGGACCGGCGGCCTGAATCCGCAAGAGGCGCTCGACTTCTTCGTAACCGGTGTCCGCGACCGCTTTACCACGACTGGCGATACCCGCGTTGTGCACGAGAATGCTGATCGGCCCGAGCTCGTCGCGCACCCGCTCGACCATGGCTTCGATGGCATCCGGATCCTCCAGTGACGCCTGCACGGCACAGGACTCGACTCCCAGCGCGCGAATGTCATCCACCGTCTGCTGCGCGCTTTTCTCATCACGAGTCCAGTTCACGGCAATCGCCGACCCCTGACCGGCCAACGCCAGACCGATCGCGCGGCCGATGCCACGCCCGCCGCCGGTGACCAGTGCGACCCGTCGGGTCGGTGCGAAACTGTCGCTATTCATATGGTTGCCCTTCCTGGCGTTGACATCACCGCCCTCGCAGCGTATTTCAGTGCGAACCATGCGCTCGGATCTTCGGAGCCTCGTGGGACGAGACGGCGAATCTGCTGGGGCGACCCAAGGCACCTCCTCGACACCCTCACCGCGCTCTATGGCCCCGCCGCCGACAACCAAACCAAGATCCCGCTGAAGCCGGGGCCGAGGTCGACAGCGTCGCCCCCGAACCCCTGGCCATCACCGGCACACTGGTCCAGGAGCGCACAGCACCATCGTTCTCCTTCACCATCAGCTGACAAATTGACTGAAGGCCAACGCCTTTCGGTATGGCGGGCGCTAGCCGAGATCGTTCCGCAAGAGGAATGCGCCGTCGCCGTCGAGGGTCGCGAGTTTCGCGGTGCGGCCGGTGGCCAGGAGGAGCAGGTCGGCTATGGGCGCTTCGATGGTGGGGCCGGTGCCGACTGTCCAGTGCGTGTCGGTGGCTATGAGGCGATACGGGGACAGTTTGCGGTGGGCGTGGAAGGGCCAGTTCATGGTCCATACCCGGTCGAGAGCCAGACGTGCTGAGGCTGTGGGCATGTCACGGGACAGACCGAGCGGAATGGCAATGTCTTGGATGTGGACGAGGAGGTCCATCAGGCGGTCGGTGGGGGTGGTGCCGGGGGCGGCTACGCGCAGTGGGATGGTGGCGCGCAGTTGGACCAGAAGTTGTCGGGAGGGGCTGCGGTCGGCATGGCGGATGGCGGTGTCGCGGCTGAGACGGGTGAGGTTGCCGCGGGCTCGAATCAGGTTGATCAGCAGCGCGGCGATAGTGGGACTACTCGACAGGATGACGTGGGCGGCCACGTCACGGACTCGCCAGCCGTCACAGAGGGACGGGCGGTCCCAATCCGATTCGGAGAGGCCCTCGAGCAGTTCCAGCAGGGTTACGCGCTCCGCGGCGACCGCCTGCCAGATTTCATCGGATGTCGGTGTCATCGGATGGGTTCCTTCCGGGTGGGTGGAAGTACCGTAGGAACTCCACCCGGGTGGAGGTTCAAGAGATTGTGACCGGCGACACAGTGCGTAGCGAGTTGGTGAGTATCGGGGAGCTGTCGCAGCTCACCGGGGTTGCGGTTCGGACGGTTCGCTTCTATTGCGATAGCGGGGTTTTGGCGTCGGTGCGCAGCAGCGGGGGCCATCGGCTGTTCGACAGAACCACGGCCGTGGATCGGCTATTGCTGATTCGACGGCTGCGCGCGCTCGGGTTGGGGTTGGTGGCGATCGGCGCGGTGCTGGACGGTGAGCGGGCTATGGCGGACGCGATTGCCGCCGAACGGGCGGCAGTCGATATCGAATTGGGCGCATTGGCGTGGCGGCGAGCGTCGTTGCGCGCCATCGAGGACGCGGCACCGAGTGACCGGGCGGCCAGGCTGGAACTGTTGGCCGCGGTGCGGGATGGCGGGTCCGCATATGACCTGGTGGTGACGTTCTGGCGGCGAATACTCGCGCCGACATCGCCGGATATATTCGAGGGCTTCGTCGCGATGAATGTGCCGGAGCCGCTGCGTGCTCCGACGCCCGACCAGGTTGTCGGTTACGCCGAACTCGTCACGCTCGTTGGTGAGCAGCGGTTCGCTACCGCTGTCTCGCAACAGCTCTGGTGTTCAGACAGTGCCGGAATCCGGGACCGGGCTGGTTTGCTCGCCGGTGTCGCCGATGCGTGCGGCATGGCCGGAGCGGAGATCGATGCCGGACTCGAGCCTTCGCCCGGCCAGGCCTTGGATCGATTCGTGGATGCGCACGCCACCGCCCGCGATACCCGGGACACCCCCGACTTCCGCAGACGGCTGCGCGCCGCCGCTCGCGGCAATGACCCTCGAACTCAACGCTATTGGCTGCGTACCGGTGAAATCCTGGGCGCCACCACGGCGGGCGCGGCGCAGCGTTGGCTATTCGACGCTCTCGACCGCACAACCCGCACGTAGATATTCGGCGGTCGCGTCATCGGCCGGGAAGTACGCCTCCACCGCGATCTCGTCGAGGGTGAGGTCGAAGGCCGCGCCGAAGGTGGTGATGGTGTTGAAGAAGGACAGTTCGGTCCGGCCGTGCCGTAAACGGATCGGTAGTGCGACATCCGCTGGATCGCTCTCGGCGGTATCGGCGTCGTGCACGAGCCCGTCCTGGTCGCCATAGGACGAGAGTTCCTGGTGCAGCGCCGCGAGTTCCGGATCACCGGTCGCCATGACCTGGCGCTATAGGCGCGGCAGCAGGAAAGCGCGGACCTGCTCCGGATTGCCGAGCCGCGGCGCGAAACCCTTCGGATGCAGTCCCAGCCGCATCATATTGACGGGCGGTTCGAGCAGGGCGGGATACGGCTGATGCAGGCGCAATACCCTGGCCACCGCCTCGCGCGCCCGCTCCAGCGCCGGATCATCCCACTCGCGGCGACGGAACTCCGGGGCGTGCCCCGCCGCGGTCAACAGCCGATTGCGGTCACGCAGCGGCACATTCAGATGTTCCGCCAGGTGCAACACCATGGAACGGCTTGGAATGGTCCGCCCGGTCTCGACGAAACTGATATGGCGTGTCGACACCTCCGCCTCGAGGGCCAGATCCAGCTGGCTGAGCTTGCGCCGATGCCGCCATTCCCGCAGCAGCGCCCCGACCGGAAGTTCGCCATCCATCGGCCCAGTATCGCGACCACGGCGCGACGGGCGCCATTACATGCCGGGTAATCGACAACACCGCAGTCCGAACTCCACGCTCGTCACCATGACAAGCACTGATCCGGCAACCCGGAACAAGGACCTGGCCCTGCACACCTTCGCCGAATTCGCGGCGGGCAATACCGAGGTGCTGCGTACCGCGCTACACGACGATTTCGTCGAACACAGTCCTGGAAACCCCTCCGGCAAGGACGCGTTCCTCGACTTCATTACCCGAGCCCAGGTGGCGACGGCTCGCCTCGAACTGGCCCGGGTAATCGCGGAGGACGATTACGTGGTCATGCACTACCGACTCGTTCCCTCCGACGGCGAACCCGAACTCGCGGTCGTCGATATTTGGCGCTTTGCCGACGGCAAGATCGTCGAACATTGGGACGTCGTGCAGCATGTCCCCGTGCCCGCGGAGGTTCCGCACGGGATGTTCTGATTACCTCGCCGTACCGGTGCGGACAATGTATGCCGCATTCGGTGAATAGCGGCACGGTTAGCGCAATACAATTCGATTGATTCTCATCTCGTCAACCATGTGTCGAATTTCGACCCCTCTCGAGAGGAGTAATGGCCGAAATGATCATTGCAAGAATCGCCGCCGCCTTCGCCGCCGTCATCACGCTCACCGGTGCCCTGCTCACCGCGGGCTCGGGCACCGCCGACGCCTACGGCCCGTGGTCGTGCGCGCCCGAGAATCCATTGCTGCCCACCGCCGAACTATTCGGCACCTGGAATACCGCCACCATCACCGACCCCGCCGACCCTCGCCTCGACGACCCGCTCACGCAGTTCGAACTGGAGGTCAACCTCACCGCGGCCATGGAGCTCGGGCTCACGGTGCACTCCGAACCCATCGACAGCGTCTACTGGTCGCAACAGTCACAGCAGATCACCTACGAACCCGCACGGCGCTTCGAACTGGCCTGTACCGGCCGCGACAATCTGTGCTGGATCGCCGACGACCTGAAGGTGCGCTACAACCAGGAAGCCGTACTGGGCATCGAATTCCTGCCCGCCGACCACGAGCGCGCCGACGGATTCCTCGTCCGCGTCCCGGGCATCGACCTGACCCGTCTACACGACGCCCTGATGGCCGATCCGGTGGCACGGGAACGCCTCGGCGGCGGCTCGATCACCGAGGACGGCACACTCATCCTGGTCGCCGACCGAGCCGACCTCGACGTGGCGCGCACTTTCGTCCAAGGTTTGGGCGCGCAGTGGGATCCGGCCGCCGTGCGCTACGGAGACCGTCAATTGGTCACCGGTTACTGCTTCCCGGGAGTCTATTTCTGAATGAATGACCTGTTTTCCGCCGCGTCGAGCAGCCCGAGCGGACGCCCCCGAACGGCCGGGGCGCTCGGAAGTCACAGTAGAGAGTGCGTCAATGGTCGAGATCGAGCCCACCGCCTGCGTACGGCGGTGCGGGACCATTCGGCAGCACTGCGGGTAGCACGGACCATCCGACGGACGTTTTCGGAGAGATCACCATTCACCGCGGTGACCCGGTCGGTATGAGCCAGCGCTGCGGCGTAGTGGCGGCGGAACGCGTCCGGATCCGCGCGGTCTTTCTCGATCATGCTGGGGTGCAACGCAATTCCGTAGCGCTCCTGGCCATAGGAGCGGGCCATATCCGCGGCGAAGGATGCGGCGCGCAATAAGGTCTCACTCATCCCGGGCAGCGCGGCGGTGGCACCACGCAGGAATTGGTGACCGCCGAGGTCGAGGTCGGAGCGTTCCAGCAGCGACAGGTGCAAGTCGCGAAGAGCGTACGCGAGTTGGTGGCCGTGGGCGGGAGTGCAGCGGGCCAGCCGGGTTTGCAGGTAGGCGCGGCGGTCGAGAACGGTGTGGGCATCGGCGTAGACGGGAACGTCCACGTAGGTTTCGAAGGTGACCGGCTGGCCGGTGTCACTGACACCGATTACACCGATCCGATGGTCGGGCGGTACCGGCGCGGCGCGAGTGGGCAGTGCGAGTTCGGTATGCAGTTGCGCCCCCAATTGCCGCACCTGCTGGTGCACGGTCTCCAGAATGGTCTCCTGGGTGCGCAGCGAGTGTTTGATCGCGGATAGACCGTCGAGGGCAGCGAGCGTACAGACGCCGTCGAGAGCCTGGCGGAACCCGTACAGCGCGTGGCTGAGCGCTGTGAAGCTCACCGCGACGGGTTCGAGCCTGGAGACCGCGGTACCGACGATATGAGCGGTGGCGGCGTTGAGAGCCGCACTGATCCCGCGAACGCCCATATCGATCATGTCGCCGGGATTGTTGTAATCCGCCAGCCGCCACACGGCCCGATGACCCGGACGGCTATCGAGCCACAGCAACCAGACGCCATACGCATCGCTGCCCCGGTAGATGAAGGGGCCTCGACCATGTGGATCCTTCACCGGCATCCAATGCACGGGCACGGATGTCGCGGAAGTATTCGGCGTGCTCATGGCGACCTCGACTTCACTTGGGCGACAGAACTGTTGGTGCGGCCGTCGCACACCATCGATTCCAGAGTGCCATGACCGCGCGATTACCCGAGGCAGTGCGGTCGGCGGATAACGCAAACGGTCTCCGACGTCACCTGAGAGACGTCGAAGACCGTGGGTGCCTGGAGGCAGGATCAGATGGTGACGCCGAAATCGCGGGCGATGCCGGTCAGGCCGGAGGCGTAGCCCTGGCCGGTGGCGCGGAACTTCCACTCGGCACCGTTGCGGTACAGCTCACCGAAGACCATGGCGGTCTCGGTGGAGGCGTCCTCGGTGAGGTCGTAGCGAGCCAGCTCGGCGCCGTTGGCGCGGTCGACGACGCGGATGTAGGCGTTGCGGACCTGGCCGAAGCTCTGGCTGCGGGCTCGGCCTCGTAGATCGAGACCGGGAAGACAATGGAGTCGATGGTCGGCGGGGTGTTGGCGAGGTCGATATTGATGACCTCGTCGTCGCCTTCGCCCTCACCGGTGCGGTTGTCACCGGCGTGCTCGATGGAGCCCTCGGGGGACTTCAGGTTGTTGAAGAAGACGAAATGCCCGTCCGAGACGACCTTCTTGTCCGGGGTCAGCGCGATGGCGCTGGCGTCCAGGTCGAAATCGGTTCCGGTGGTGGTGCGCAGATCCCAACCTAGGCCGACCGCGACCGCGGTCAGGTTCGGGGCTGCCTTCGTCAGTGAAACGTTGCCGCCCTTGGACAGACTGACACCCATACCGATATCTCCTCTTCATACGACAATGACAGATCTCCGGAACCACCGTAACACCGCACATTCGCGCAACTGGTGCCCCTCCTACGAAAACAGCTGCGGCCGAATCGGATTGGCTCCCGGTCGCACGGACGACCCGGCGCGGATGGCGCGGTTCGCCAGTACGAGTTCCGGTTCGAGCGTGGGCCTGTGGACCACTGCCTTCAGTGGGCGAGATGCTGCGACCGGTACTGTCGCTGGTTTTCACCGGCCGATGCCGTCAGCACGACGGGTGACGGATTCGGTCAGATTCCGATATCGCGACGCCGAAGCCCGGTGAGCGCCAGTGCGATTCCCGCAGCACCGACGCCGACGAGTACCAGCAGCGGCAGTGCTGTCGCGGCCTCGAGGGGTGCCTGCGGGGTATGTGCGAACGGGGCAGCGTCATCGAACCAGTCCGGGAGATCGAAGGATGTCGTGAACAGCACCGCCAGCACGCAGTAGGCGAAGACCGACCAGGCCAGGGTGATCGCCGCCCGGGGCAGCCAGCCGACCGCGACCGCCGCGAGGGCGGCGACAATCCACACCGCCGGCAGATAGACGAGAGCGGCGAGTGTCAGCCGAGACAGCTCACCCGCGTCCGAGATCGCCAGACCGTGCGTGAGACCCTCGCCGAAACCGCCCGCCGCCAATACGATCGCGCTGCCGATCAGGGCGACGCTCAGATGTCCACCGAACCACGCGTGTCGGCTGACCGGTACCGCGAGAATCGGTTCCAGGCGGCCCGCAACCTCCTCCGCGCGAGCGCGCAGCACGGAACCGATGGCGTAGGCCGACGCCAGCAGCGCCAACATCGACAGGGTCAGCGCCAGATAGGAATTCACCGCGTCGGCCGCGCCGCCCGGCAGGTAGGTGGCGAACTCCGGATTGTCGGCGAGGTACTCCTCGATACTGTTCGCGAACGAGCCGTAGGCCGCGCCCAGGCCGAAAACACCGACGCACCAACCCAATAGCGTGCCCCGCTGCAACCGCCACGCCAGGCTCAACGAGGATCGGAGCGTCCAGGACGCGGTGGGCCGACCGGTCGCGTAGGCCAGCAGTCCCGCTCCGAGATCGCGGCGGCCCAGCAGGGCGAACGCGACGGCGGTCAACCCCACGCTGGCGACCGCGAACAGCAGTAGCGGCCACCACCGTTCCGCTACATACGGATAGGTGCGCTGCCCCCAACCCAGCGGAGACGCCCAGGAGAGGGTGCCGTCGCCGATATCGCCGATCGCACGCAGCACATACGCGACGGCGAGCAGCAGGGCCACGGACCCGTAGACACTGCGCGGGTTCTCGAACACCTGCGCCGCGACGGCGGTGAGTGCGGCGAAGGTGGCACCGACCCCGGCCACCGCCACCCCGAGCAGCAGCGAACCGTGCACCGGCAGCCCCGTAGCGATCGCTGCGGCGATAATCGCCAGCGCGACAGTGAGATTCGCCAGTCCGGCCAGCAGGAGCGCGGCGATGACCGGCGCTCGCCGACCCACCGGTGCGGAACGGATCAGCTCCATCCGCCCGCTCTCCTCGTCGGTGCGGGTGAGACGGCCGACAAGGAACATATTCATGAGCGCGACCACGATCGCCAGGTATCCGAAGATCTCGAACAGGATCTCGCCGCCGATGGTGTCCAGCAGCCGGGTCGGACCGCCCATGGCGACGGCCGCCGCATTTCCGGCCATGGTGTTGCGCAGCTGCGCCAGTTTGGCGGGAGTGTCGTAGAAGCGTTGACTGCTGACCGATTGCAAGACCAGCAGCGTGACTGCTCCGAGTACCCAACCGGGCAGGGTGAATCGCTCCCGGCGCAGCGCGAAGCGCAGCAGGGTGCCCGTACCCGCCGCGTGACGGAACCGGGCCCGCCGTTGTGGCGATTCGATACTCATACCCGCTCCCCAGCCTTCTCGGCCTCGTCGACCACGATCGCCCCTCCTCGGGCGAGCGGCCGGTTGGATAGCATCGAGCATCCTCTCCCGCCGATCCGCGCGCCAGTGGTCGAACCGGGGTCGCGCCGCACGCACGGCATGCGAAACTAGAACGAGTTATAGTTCAGTGCGCTTGTGCTGGGCAGGTGGGGTTTCCGTTCGGGAAAGGTGGTCGCAACGGTGCGGACCTGGGATTCTTCGGCCGATGTCGTGGTTGTCGGGTACGGCGGCGCGGGGGTGACGGCGGCATTGGCCGCGCGGGAAGCCGGAGCGGAGGTGCTCGCGATCGACCGCTTCGGCGGAGGCGGCGCGACGGCACTGTCCGGTGGGATCGTGTACGCCGGTGGCGGTACCTGGGTGCAGCGGGCCGCCGGGGTCGAAGACGATGTCGATGGCATGCAGGCGTACCTGCGCGCGGAGGTCGGCGACGCCGTGAGCGAACAGACCCTGCGGCGGTTCTGCGAGGAATCGGCCACCATGATCGATTGGCTCACCTCGCACGGGGTTCCCTTCGAGGCGTCGCTGTGCCCGTACAAGACGTCGTATCCGACCGACGACCACTACCTGTACTACTCCGGCAGCGAGAACTCCGGCCGCTTCCGCGATCTGACCACACCGCGTCAGCGCGGACATCGCGCGCACGGGCCGGGCGTCTCGGGCAAGAAGATATTCGAGCCGCTGGCCGCTTCCGCCGCCGCGCACGGCGTGCGCGTCCAAACCGGCACCAGGGCAACGCGGCTCATTGTCGAAGCGGGCCGGGTGGTCGGTGTCGAAGCCACGACCCTCGCACAGGCGCCCGCGGCGGTGCGGCGACGATTCGCCGCGCTGGCGCGGATTTCGGCGAAACCCGGTGTGTACCACCCCGGGTTGCGCCGTGCGGTGCAGTTCGCCCTGGACCGCATCGAACGACGGCACGGCGTCGCGGTCCGCCTGCGGGCGCGCTCGGGTGTTATCTTGACCACCGGCGGATTCATCGCCAATGGCGAGATGGTCCGGCAGCACGCACCGAACTATCCGTGGGCCGAAGGCCTTCCGCTCGGTACCGCCGGGTGCGACGGCAGTGGTATCGCCATGGGTGAGGCGGTCGGCGGGGCCACCGGCAAGATGGATGCCATCTCCACCTGGCGGTTCATCGCACCACCCAGTGCCTTCTTCGGCTCGATCGCCGTAGATGCCAACGGGCAGCGCATGATCGACGAATCCCGCTACGGCGCGGCGCTGGGCGCGGCCATCGCCACCAGTCCGGGCAACCGCGCCTGGCTCCTGCTCGACGCGAATCTGGCCGCCGAATCCCGGACCCAGATCCGTCCGCAGTCGGTGTGGTTCCAGCGAATGCAGACCGAACGCCTGCTGCGGGTGGGTCGGATTACCGGCGACTCGATCGAAGAGGTCGCCGCCCGAGCCGGAATCGACCCGGCCGGGCTCCGCGAGACCGTCGACGCGCACAATCGCGCGATCGAGGAGGACCGACCCGACCCGATGGGCAAACCGGCCGATATCCGTCGCCCCATTCGCACGGGTCCGTTCGCGCTACTCGATATCTCCTTCAAGGCTCGACTGACCTACCCGACCCCGATGCTCACCCTCGGCGGCCTGCTCGTGGACGAGCAGACCGGCGCGGTCCGCACCGGGGTCGGCCACGATATTCCGGGCCTCTACGCGGCCGGTCGCGCGGCCGTCGGCATCTGTTCCAACTCCTACGTCAGCGGCCTGTCACTGGCAGACTGCGTCTTCTCCGGACGCCGGGCGGGTAACCACAGCGCCCAACTGAGCATTCGATCCGAACCGTCAGCGAACACCGGTTAGTCCTTGAAGTACACCAGTTGATGACCGGTGGCGAGCAGCGCGCCGTCCTCGGCCCACAGCTGCGCGGTCTGATCGAAGTAGCCGGAGCCGAAATGCTGGGACCGGGCCGTGGCCAGCACCGGGGCGTCATTCCGGGCATCGAGGGCGGCCCGGTCGGCGTGAAAGTAGACGCTCAGCGAGACCGTCCCCGCTGGGACGAGGCGGCCCAGGCGCATCATCACCCTCGGGACGAATACATCGCTGAGCGCGGTGAGTGAGAGGTGATCGAGCGGACGGTGCGGTAGGTCGCGCACCCAGAGGGTGCTGGTCGAATCCGTCGCCGGCGTCTCCAGGTCACCGAGTCCGCCTGTGACAAAACGCATTTCGTAGTTGTGCATCCAGCGGATGAAATCGGGGACGGCCTGCGGATCGATATCCGTCGCGGGCGGAACACGGGTGGCTCGATCTCGGTGGCGGCCCAGGTTTCCCGGCGGGTGCCGAATACCGCTGTGGCCGTGGTGACTACGACATCGCCCTGACTCATGGTCAGCACCCAGTGCTGAGTGGTGCGGGCGGTGCGAACAGGGCGGGCGGAAATCGAGAACGCGCCATCGGCGATCGGAGCCGCGTAATTGACAGTGAGCGAGAGCGGATCCCCGAGCCGCAGCGGATGTTGGAGTACGACTGGAGCAGCGTGGCCGCGGTGACGCCACCGAACGGACCCACCATATTGCCGTACCGCTCACTCGTCCGGCCGGTGCACGTTCCATCCGGTGCCGCGCTGAGCTGGACGGCGGCATCGAAGGGGTGCGACGCAATGACGGTCACGGTGAATTCCTCAACGTATGGATGGATCGGATCGGTCCGGCACCGGGTATGGCACCCGGTGCGGGACTCTAGTCGATGGGCGGCACGGCGGATCGCGTGCGACTGGCCGGTGAGGCGATCAGCGCGTTACCGCCGACTGCGGCGGAGCTGGGCCTGTCGGAGCTATGGTCGGATATCCGTTCCCAACTGCTCTATAACTGCGCCCCGCAGGCCCGCCGATGAGGTGCGAGCGCAGCCCTCCAACGCACCGGGCAGCCCGAGTCCGGCGGTCAGCACCGCCGCCTGCGCGTGCCCGCCATTCGCCACAGGAAACGGAGGTCTGGCACACCTGCGGCAATCAGCGCGTCACGATTCGACCGGCGCCAGGTCGGGGGCGCTATCGGCGGGAATCGACCGACGGGAGATCAGCCAGCCGACCAGCGCCGCCATCGGGGACATCGTGACGGCGTAGACCGCGGCCGGTACCGCCATCTCGGTGCTGCCGAGAACACTGATGGCAATGGTGATGGCGATGGCGCTGTTGTGGATTCCGACCTCCATCGAGCAGGCGATGGCCTGGCGCGGGGCGATGCCGAGGCGGCGCGGAATCCAGTAGCCGGCGGTCAGGCTGACCAGGCAGAACAGGGCGGTGATCGCACCCACGTCGATAACGTAGTCGGACACATTGGATCGTTCGGCGGCGACGCCCACCACCACGACGAATACCAGGATGGCCGCCGAGGCGATCCGCACCGGCCGATCCATCCGTTCGGCGAATGACGTCGCTATCCGCCGCAGCACCATCCCGACGATCACCGGCACCAGCACCAGCAGGAAGACCTGCAGCACCTTTCCGAACTGCAACCCGACCGCGCCCGTGTCGTCGACCGGCTCGAAATAGCCGAGGGCGAAATTCACCATCAGCGGCAGGGTCACCACCGAAAGCATTGAATTGACCGCTGTCAGGGACACATTCAGCGCGACATCGCCACGGAACAGGTGGCTGAACAGATTCGCCGTCGCCCCGCCGGGCGAGGCCGCCAGCAGCATCATTCCCACCGCCAGGATCGGCGGCAGCTCGAACAGCAGGACCAAACCGAAGGCCACCAGCGGTAACACCACGATCTGACATGCCAGCGCGATCGCCACCACCTTCGGATTGCGCGCCACCCGGGCGAAATCGTCCACTGTCAGCGATAGCCCCAATCCGAACATGATCACGGCCAAGGCCAGCGGCAGTGTCACCGACACAACTGCGGAGTTCACGATAATCCCCGATCTTCCTACGCACCGATCACCCACGGTAGCGGCAGCGGTCGCGGGCACGCCGCTCACCGCGGCTCGCACCGTTGAATCGCTATGTCCCCGTCAAGAAGTCGATATTCGGCGGGGTCGTCGCCGGTGCGGCGCGCTCACAAGCCGAGCCCGGCGGCCAGGGTGGGCCAGGAGTCGCGCAGGTCTCGCTGCCAGTAGCCCCAGGAATGGGTGCCGGTGGGCCGTACCTCGAATACCGCGGGAATGTTCAACTCCCGGAACCGATCCTGGAGCTGGCGCGTGCAGGAGGCCGTGATGGCGTCGAGCATGCCGCCGATGACGAGCTGGTCGATCAGCGTCTTGGCATTACCGTCGATCCCCGGCCCGTCGAGGGTATCCAGCGCCCCCGGCAGGCCGGTGCCGGAGGCGACGTAGATGGCGGTGCCGCGCAGATCCGCCGCGTGCAGGTAGGGATCGTTGGCGGCCCAGGCGGGGTCGGTCGACGGACCCCACATATTGAGCGGATCGCCCTGTCGGGTCGCCACGACGGTATTCACCATGGCCTGCCCCGTCGGATCACTGGTGCGCACACAACCGCTGTAGGAGCCGATGGCCCGGTAGAGGCCCGGCGCCGCGAGCGCGAGCCGGAAGACCGCCGAGCCGGCCATGGACGGTCCGGCAATGGCATTGATACCGGTGCCGCCGAATGCGGAATCGATGATCGGGGGCAGTTCCCGGGTGAGGAAGGTGGCCCACGACTGCCTGCCCAGCACCGGATCATCGGCGCGCCAATCCGCGAAGAAGCTGGCCGCACCGCCGAATGGAACCACCACATTCACCTGTTTGTCGGCGAGGAAGCGCTCGGCATCGGTTCGGGTGAGCCAGTTGTGCCTGTCGCTCCAGATACCGGTCTCGGTACCGCCGTCCACCCCGTTGAGCAGATACAGGGTCGGGGCGGGACGGGAACTATCCGGTGCGGGAAGCACCGCTACCGGGAATGACCGCCCCATCGCCTCGGAGTGCACTGTCAGATCGACGATCCGGCCCGGCCCCTGTGCCGCGGCCAGGAGTCGAGCGCCATTGGCCGCCGGCTGGGCCGATCGCATCGCGTGTACCGGCCTCGGTACGTCGGCGGCGATCACCGGATCGGCGATCACCGGTCCGCTCACACCCACCAGAGCAATGGCGACGAACAGTACGGCGATCCGAACGGTACGGCGAACATGTTGCACGACCGCACAATACCCGCGGGGATGAATGTTGGTGGCACTGTCAACCCACCGGATACCGCCGTATTCGGTAGCGGGAATAGGTCTTTCACAATAATCGCGAGCAGGTCTCGGTGAATTTCCACATATCGCGGCGAATTCCGCGTAATCGGTTCTTATCGCACCAATCATGAAGCTGTCCGGACACGACGCCGGGGCGATCTGGAGGACATCCATGACCAGAACCGTTGGCAGCGCGGCCGATCGGGCCCATGACCTCACCGGGCACCATTACCGCTGTGCGAAGCCATTCACCGTAGACCGCACCCGGATTCGTGAGTACGCTCGCGCGGTCCGGGCCTATCACCCGGTCCACTGGCCCGAATCCGCGGCGGCGGTATTCGGATTCGACGCCGTCGTGGCGCCGCCGACCTTCGCATCGCTGATCTGGCAGCAGGCGCGGCGGGAACTGCTGCGGAACCTGGTCACCGGCTACCGGCCGGAGCGGATTCTGCATATCGATCAGGTGCTGGAGATCGGTCGGCCGCTACTCGCCGGGGATGTCCTCACCTGCGATATCTTTTTCGAATCGTTCCGCAGCTATCGCACCTACGATGTCTTGACGGTTACCGGGCTACTTGTCGACCAGGCCGGTTTGCCGGTGCAGTCCGGCTCCAGCGCCCTACTGGTGCGCACCGACGAACCGCAGGGCGACGTGAGCCGGGTGCGCGCCCCACGCCGAGGCTGCCTGCTGGCGACCGACGATGGTGTCGCACCGGTCCCCCACCTACGGCTGACACCACCCGCGTTCGACTTCGAACGACTGACCACCGGTACCCAACTGCCCACGGCCACTACCCGTCTCGCACCGCGTGACCTGGGAATCTATGCACGCGTAATGGGCGACACCGATCCGATCGGGCCGGACACCGGCCCCTCGGCGCCCGGCACGCCCGCCGTGGTGGCGCCCAGCACGCTGATTCTGGCGTTGGCCGCCGGGTACGCCTCGTCGTGTGCGGCCGATCCGACCGCGCTCACCACGTTCCGAGCGGAGTTCGCGAACCATATCCACTATCTGCCGGTACCGCCGGACCACACGGCCGAAATCGAATTCAGCGGCCGGGTGGTCGCCATAGATGGCCGCCGTCGAACTGCGACGGTAGCCATCGACGCGTATTCGCAGGGCCGCAAGCTCTTCGGCTACGCGACCGCGGATCTGCGATTCCCGCGAGCCAACCTGGGTTGATTCCCGATGACGAAAACCGATCGGGTGGACGGGATGTACCCCGCCCACCCAATCGATTCGAAATGAGCTATAGCTTTCCGCCGCCGCCGATCAACCATGGGTTGAAGGTGCACTCCAGCTGGTGATTCGCGGCCGGATCGAGGGCGCGCAATGCGATGGACAGGGCGCGCGGGGAGTACATGATCGTCAGGTGATCGGAGAGGTCCTGTTCGCAACCGTCCTGCAGCACGACATTGCGCACGGTCGAACCCGGTCCCGGTGTGAGGAAGGTGAGCTCGTGCGGGGTGGTGATCTCGTCATAGCGAGTGCCGACGACCGTGTAGTCGACGCCGGGCACCGTATCGCCGTTCTCGTTCAACTTATTGATGAAGTCGGAGCCGACCGTTTGCTGAATTCCGGCGTGCCCCACGAAGATTTCGATGAAGCCTAGAATATCGATACCGAAGTTATTGATGGCCCGGCCGAGTGCGCCGATGCCGACCAGGGTCGTCCCGTGATGAGTCGCCCCATAGGTGATCAGCTTGTTCACCTTCGCCGCGCCACCCTCGTACTTGGTGTACCAGTTGGCCATCGACCCGCCCTGTGAATGGGCGATGATATCGACCTCGGACGCACCGGTCGCGGCCAGCACCCGATCCACGAATTGCGCTGTCTGCTTCGCCGAATCCTGGATGTAACCGGTCCCCATCACACCCGGCAGCACCGAACCGAGACCACCGCCCTCGATCACGTTGGAACGGCCATAATTCATGGTGAAGGTGCAGTAGCCGGCGTCCTTGATGGGCTGCCCCATGTACGCGAACCCGTTGTAGGCGTTCATCCAGGTGCCGTGCAGCAGCACTACCGGGCGCGGATGTTCGGGCGTCGGCTCGCAGTTCCAGTCGTTCGATCCCGGTGGAGCGGCATCACCGTTGGCCAGCCCGTAGCCGAACGCGGCCAGCCACGAGGTCATGGACGGTCCGTGCCCCACGGTGTCGGAGGCGTAGCCACCCGATAGGCCGGAGCTGGAACCGGAGCCGCCGAGACAATCGCCCGAGCCGTTACCCGAGCCGGTACCGCTGCCGGAGTTGCAGGATGACCCCGAGCCGGCGCTACCGGAATCAGCGACTGTGCGGCCCGCGGCAATGTAGTCCGCTAATTGCTGTTCGGTCGGCGGTGATTCGGGCGCCCCCCGCGCACCGACACCGATAAGACTGATCGACAATAGCGATACCCCGGTTATGACTGCCGCCCTGATCGTCCCCCCGCGCGTACGTCGTTTCATTCCATGCCTTTCGATAACCCGACTCGTTCACGTCCGCGTGCCCGAGAAGCTCCGGGCTCGAAACTGCGATCACGCTATGTCGGACAAACAATTCGGGGCGGAATTCCGCGAAGTCTCTGAAACACTTCACGACTGCTTCGCCGATCCCGTGGGGAGAAGACACAACGGTTGGAATAGGGCTTCAAGCGCCCTGTCCGAGTAGGCGTTTCAGGATCTTCCCGGTCTCGCCGCGCGGCAGATCACTGAGGAATGCCACATCCCTGGGGACCGACACCCGACCCAGGCGGTCGCGGATGTAATCGCGCACCATGTCCGAATCCAGCCCCACCCCATCGCGTTTCACTACGAATGCGGCCAAACGCTGACCGAACTCCCGATCCGGAACCCCGACCACCGCCACATCGCTGACCTGTGGCAGTTGCGCCAGCGCCTCCTCCACCGGGCGCGGGAACACGTTCTCGCCGCCGGAGATGATCATCTCGTCGTCCCGGCCCGCGATGAAGAGCCGACCCGCGGCATCCACATACCCGAGGTCGCCGGTATCGAGCATGCCGTCGGCCTCATCGGGTGGCGCGGAATTGACGTAGCCGTCGAAGAGCATGTGGTTGCCGACGAAGATGCGCCCCGGGGCGCCGACCGGCACCGGGCGCCGATCGCTGCCCAGTACAGCGACTTTCGTCCCGAGCGGTGGACAACCCGCGGTCATCGGCGAGATGCGCAGATCCTCCGGAGTGGCGATGGTCGCCCACGACACCTCGGTGGAGCCGTACACGTTGTAGAGGATGTCGCCGAAGCTGTCCAGGAACCGCAGAACCGTCGCGGCCGCCAGTGGCGCACCGCAACTCGCCACCACCCGCAGGCTCGAAACGTTGTATCTGGCCCGGACCGAGATGGGCAGATCGAGTATGCGCTGCACCATGGTGGGCACTACCAAAAGTGCGCTGACCTGGTGCTCGACAATCAGGCGCAGGGTGTCCTCGGCGTCGAACTGCTCCACGAGCACCGTGGTCGCGCGCAGCGCCGTCCCGATCTGCAGCCCCGCCAACCCCCAGGTGTGGAACAGCGGTGCCGGGATGAGCATGACCTCGTTCATTCGCAGGGGAATTCGGGACAGCAGTGCGGCTATGGTGCCGAATCCCCTGGGATGCGGGCGGCGCGCGCCCTTCGGTGTACCGCTGGTCCCGGATGTCAGCACCACCAGGCGGCCCGGCTGGGCGGGCTTGCGGAACTCCCTGTGCCCCAGTGCGATCAGGTCGCCGATGGTCCGATGGTGGGAGGCACCGTCGCCGTCATCGGTGAGTATCCGGGGGATGCCGTCGTGCAGGTACTTGACGAGTTCTTCGAGCCGACCATCCACGAACAGTGCCGCGAGCCGGTCGCGCTGCACGATCTCCTCGAGACGGCGACCGGACAATCCGGCATTCATCAGCACCACATCGAGACCGAGTTTGCCTGCGGCGACCATGGTTTCGACCATCCCGGCGTGGTTGCGCGACAGCAGGCCGATCGCGTCAACGGAACCCAACCCGAGATCGGCCATGGCCGCGGCCAGTGCGGTGCTCCGGGCGTCGATCTCGGCGTAGGTCCGGCTCCCCCGCGCGTCGACGATAGCGGCGAGTTCCGGTGAATGCGCCGCTCCCGCCCCGAATCCGCCCGCCATATTGAATCCCCAGCGCGCCAGTTCGCGTAGCTGTCCGACGAGCAGGTCGGGGCGGCTGGTCACCACTCCGGAGCCGAGGATCTGCCGGGCCACCCCCACCTGGTGGCGCACGGGCGAGTTCTCCGCGTTGACAAGCACCGAGGTCCGCGCCCCGCGCGCGATATCGACCGCTCGAGCCAGGCCATCCGTAATCCACCGCACCACCACGGATTTCGGCAGTCCCGCTATCGCCGGATGCAGACGGCCCGCTCTGAAGCAGGTCAAAGCGACCCGGGTCCGCTCCCCCTCCCCGCTCAGGCGAATCGACGCGAAGCTCTCCCGGCCCGCGCACTGCAATTCCAACCGCTCGAACCAGCGGCCGACCATCAACCGGATATCGACCGTCCCGATACCGACCGTGGGATTCCCGACCCGGAATCGCACCACCGAACTCCCGTCGACGGATTCGAGCGGCTCACAACCTCCCACTCCCGGATAGACCCTCGGATAGGTCTGCGGGTCCAGCAGTAGCGTCCACAGCGCACGTCGGGAGACTGCCACCTCCGCGACCACATCGATGACATCGGTAACCACAGTGTTCAACTTCTCTCACGGCCGTTTCCCGGAGACGGGCACGACTGGTCAGCCCGTTGTAGTCGAGCATTCCCACCGCAAACAACCGAAACAACGGAGTCTGAGGGTGTTCACCATGTCCGAGCCGCACGGACTATGAGGGGATACAACGCCGCCGCGGACCGCACCTACCCGAGGTGGTCTCGCGCACCGAGTGAACCCGTGCTCGCGTGACCGGCAGTCGGCGGAACCCCTCCGCGGTCGCTTCGAGCGGCGGCGAAACCGACCAGCGCGACAATCCGCCGTCGCTCATATCCGTTGTGCCGGTTACCGCCCAGCCCACACAGCGGCGCAGGATGGTGCGAAATTCCGGGATGTCCAACTGCCACGATCGGTGACGCCCAGATCGTCCACGCCGAGGTCCTGGAGATCGAACCTGCCGCGGCAGTGACAGAGGGTGAGGGCGCAGACCGTCACGGTGCCGTACCCCTTGAGGTTGAGCACGGGTCTCGGTTCGTCGATCGTGGTGTGTCCCTCCTCGAAACCGGGCACTCGCCGACGAAGGTCATACCATGCCGTGGCACCAATTCGACGGACATGACAGTGACACGTCCCCCGCGCACCGCACATGTCGACCGAGGGACTCCAACCCGGGGATCGCACGAAAGGCAGCAGCGACGCAAACGTCACTGGTCCATCCAATGCAGCAGCGCGGCGGCTTATCAGCGCAGCGCCGCTAGCGCGCAACACCCCCCTCCTTGGACCGGTAATGTTGACGTCCACTCCTGCCTGAAGGCGGGAGATTCCTCGAAATCACAGTGCTGTGGCGATCGTCGAGGAAGGTTCACGCGACCGACTCCCCCTACGGGTGCCTCGCCCTCGCGGACTGCGCGTGCTCTGCGGCCCACCGCTACCACCACGGCAGACCCCGCCACGTCCGGCGGTGCTCAAAGCTCTATCCAAAATAGTGTGTGCAGCATTGTGGTCCGCGTGCTCGGTATGCCCACACCCGGTACAGGCGAACAACCGGCCACACCCCTGCCGCGAGCGTGGATCCCGTACACCACAGTTGCGGCACGTCTGCGACGTACCCGCCGCCGGGACCGCAATCAGTTCCCCGCCGCGACGGCGGGTCTTGTACTCGAGCTGGCGGCGGACCTCGCCCCAGCCCTGATCGGCAATACCGCGATTGAGCCCGGACTTCTGCCGCACATTCCGTCCGGGCTGTTCGACGGTGCCCGCCGCCGAACGCATCATGTCGCGAACCTTCAAGTCCTCCACCGCGATCAGGCCGTGGTTGTTGGCCAGATCAGTGGTGAGCTTATGATTCCAGTCCGCGCGACGACGCGCCTGCCGAGCATTCAGTGCCGCGATCTGACCAATCGTCCGTCGCAACCGATTCGAGTGTCTACCTCCATTGTGCCTTTTCGCGTACGCGAGTTGCCGAGCCCTTCGTCGCTCCAAACCCCGCAGCCGCGCCTGCTCACCTGGGGTGAGAAGGTCGGGACGTTGCCGCGCGGCGGCTTCGTCGGAGACGAACACCGAGCACGCGATCCCCATATCAACCCCAACCGGCGGACCTGGAGGCACCGACGGCACTACAGATTCGAAGCGGTGCACCCCGAACGCGATGTGCCAGCCGAGCCCGTCCCGGCCGATCGTCGCGTTACGAATGGTTCCGTCGATCGGGCGAGAGAGCCGAAACCGCACCCATCCGATCTTCGGCAGGTGCACCTGCGCTATCCGCCGCGACACCTGCCGCACCTGGATCGCCTGGCCGGGGACGGGGATGCCTTGGCGGTGGGACTTCTTCTTGAACTGCGGAAACCCTGCGGGATGGTTCGGGTTCCAGAAGTTGTCGTAGGCGGTGTCGAGCTGGCGCAGGACTTGCTGGGCGCATTGGGCGGGCAAGTCTTTCAGCCATTCGTGTGCGCGGCGAGCTTCGGTCAACTCCTTGCACTGCGCCACCGCGCGCAGAGTGACCCGCCGGGCGGACTTGTATGCCCAAATACGTTGTGCGAGTGCGGTGTTCCACACTGCACGACAGGTGTGCGACCACGCGGTGAGCCGCTCTTCCTGACCCCGGTCGGGGTAGACGCGGAACCTCAGGGCGGTATTGGCCCGCACGCGGTCACCCCTGCGCGTCTGCCCCTGACCCACAACGGCGCTACCGCGAGAACACCCGGCATCGTCCGCCGCTGAGCCGGCGGTCGGCGCGGGTGTCGAAATCATGTTCGAATCCTATCGTCGCCCGGTGGTGACACACTAATGAATTACTCACTCCTTCCGTCGATTTCGCGTGTCGATACTGATCATCTGACCAACAGGTGTCTTCAAAATGTTCGGCTCAGGGGTGGGTGAGTCCGCGCGCGGACCACACTGGTGGCCAGAAGACGGAGCATTGGTACCGCCACCCTGGTAGAGGACAGCGGGGCTCATCCGCGCTTCCGTGGCGATATCGACGCCGATCACCTGGATGAACGGCGGCGTCCAGCACGGCATCCTGCCGAGACGGACGGTGGGCGGCACGGGCGGCGGGTTCGGCGGGCATGGGTCGATGATGACAGCCGCCGGGATCGACTGTGCCATCCTGTGCTGGTAGACGAGCCGCCGGAGCACACCGGCCACAGGAGGGTAGGCGATGGCGAATCCCCGTGATATCGCAGGCGATTCGGCCGGTGGTTCGGGACTCGGGCAATCCGCTCGCCCGGCCGCGCACCGTCCGTCGCGCCGCCACCACATTATCGACGCGGCCGTAGCTGTATTCGCCCACAAGGGTTTCGCCGAAACGTCGGTACAGGAGATCGCCGCGGCGGCCGGAATGGCGCCCGCCGCGGTCTATTACCACTTCGCCAGTAAGGAGGAGCTGTTCGATGTGGCGCTGCGCTCGGCCATGGATGCCAGTTCCGCGGCGGCCGAGGCGGCCTGGCCGCACGACACTCCCGCCGACGAGAACACCCTCGACCGGATCGTGACCGCCGTCTGGGAATGGACGGCCCGCAATCCCGATGCCTTCCGGCTGCTGTCTCGACAGGTACAGGGCGGTTCGACCGCGGGTTCGCGCGTACTCGCGGCGGAATACGTCGCCCGCCACGAACACCGCACCTTCGACTACTTCGCCGCCGACCCCATCCCCGCCAGTCGCCGCGCGGCCGCCGCGGCCCACGCCGTCCGTTCGCTCCGCATTCGGACCATGATCGTGACCACCATCGCGATCCACCCGCACCGCCTCGACGACGGACCCCTGGCCGATATTCCCGACGACGCGCTGCGCGCGGCACTGGTGGAGGTGTGCCACCGCATGATCAAGGGGCCAGGCGGCGCGACACCGCCATAACTCGTCGACCGCGGTGTGTGCTGCGCCGGGCCCAATCGTTCGACCGGCGGGCTACCCGGTCATCGTGACGCGGCCGCACTCGGTGGCCACCCGATC
The DNA here is from genome assembly GCF_001613345.1 of Nocardia uniformis NBRC 13702. GTDB lineage: Bacteria > Actinomycetota > Actinomycetes > Mycobacteriales > Mycobacteriaceae > Nocardia > Nocardia uniformis. The sequence goes on from NZ_BDCE01000042.1 coordinate 104,079, forward strand.
GCGTCGGCCGGTCCACGCACCTTCCAGCACCCGGGAGTGGTTGGCGGACAAAGGTTTTACAAATATTTGAGCTCTCCCAGCGAGCACGGGAGCCCGAGCTCGAACTATTGTTCCCCCCGTGAGTGATGCACCGGGCTGGGCCGCGATCGACGGCGCGCTTCGACAGTTGTACAGAGATATGACGCCATTCCATCTGGGGACGAAACAGCCCTGGGCGCTGGGTGGCCCGGATCCACTCGACGGGATCAGTATCTACGCCCACGGTGGCCCGGTTCCGCACTGGCACTATGTCGGCTACGGCATGTCCGAACTCTACGAGAAGGAATCGGAGGATCCGGCTGTCTCGGGCTGGGGGTTCGAATTCACCGTCCGCCTGCTCCGCCGCCCGGATGAGGCGCAACCGCCGATGTGGCCCGCTCAGCTCATGCAGAAACTCGGCCGCTACGTCTTCGACTCCGGAAAATGGTTCGAGCCCGGCCACACCATGAAGGCGAGTGGACCACTGGCCACCGACCGCCCGGACAGCGCCATCCGCGCGATGGCGTTCACCGTTGATCCGGAACTCGGTGAAATCGACACTCCACACGGCGAGCTGCGATTTCTACAGATCGTGGGGCTCACCATGAAGGAGTATCAGGCAGCTCTGGGTGGCAATACCGCCGCCGTGCTCGACCACCTCGCCCGCTACCTCCCCCTGTATGTCACCGATGTCGACCGCGAGGCGCTGATCCGCCTATGAGCGACCGGCCCGACCAGGCCACCGAAGGTCATGTCATCGGATGGCGTTGGCCAATCCGCACACCTTCCACTCACCGCTTTCCTTGACCAGATCGTAGGTCAGGGTCTGGGTGGTGGTCTTGCCGCTGATTGTCGCCTGGACGTCGACGG
>NZ_BDCE01000043.1 GCF_001613345.1 Nocardia uniformis NBRC 13702
GCCGCCATTGACGAAATCGGCTGCCACGTCTTTCGGATTGCTGGAACCGGGGACCAGGCCACCGCCGCCGGTGCCGGAGAGCAGGAACCAGGCCCCGATACCCAGTATCGCCACCACCGCCACGCCGCCGAGGATGAGCGGCACCGCGTTGTTCCCGCGCTGCGGCGGCGGCTGCGGAAACTGACCGCCGTACTGCGGCGGCATCGGCGGTTGCTGCCCGTAGCCGTGGGGTGCACCGAACTGTGGTTGTTGTTGCGGCGCAACACCGTACGGCTGCTGGAGCGCGCCGTGCGGTTGCTGCGGTGGTGCGCCGTACGGTGGTTGTTGCGGTGGTGCGCCGAACTGTTGCTGCTGCTGCGGCGCGCCGTACGGTTGCCGCGCCCCGTGCTGTTGCGGCGGCCAACCGCCGGGCTGGTGGGCGGGGTTCGAATGGCGCGGGTCGGTCATACGCTCAGTTCACCATCGCCGCGCGTCGCTTCGGTACCGCGCGAACATGTTTTTACATTCGCTTGAGATTTGCGTATAGCCGTTCATCGCAGTCCATGCCAGCATCGGACAGTGCGAATCCCTATGAGAATCACCAGATCATCGGGGAGTCGCGCAGTTCGGCGAGGGTCATACCGCGGCGGCGGCGCACCAGATTGCGGAGGGTGGCCGCATCGGTGTAACCGACCCGAGCGGCAATGGCATCGACGGTGAGCGAGGTGGTGCGGAGCAGCTGTCCGGCGCGCTCCAGTCGAATGTCGTTGGCGAACTCCCGTGGAGTCATGCCGAGTTCGGCACGGGTGGCCCGTTGCAGGCTGCGTTCGGTGGTCCCGAGAGCACGGGCGGCGGCCGAGATGGGCAGCGGCTCGGTCAGATTCGCGCGAATCCAGCGTTCGAAGGCAGCTACCAGGGAATCACCGCGCGCGACCACCTCGGGAACGGCGAACTCCGCCTGGGTTTTCCGGTTGCCGACCGCCAGATATCGGGCTACCAGTTCCGCCAGCGCGGGCGAGCTCGAGTGCACCAGCGACAGCGCCAGATCCATATGCGACAGCGACGCACCGGCAGTGGTGACGCGCCCGCCACGGCACAGCAGGCGGCTCTCGTCCAGGGCGACCCGCGGATATCTACGGCGAAAGCTCGCCCCGAGCCACCAACTCGTCGTCGCCGGTTCGCCGTCGAGAACACCGGCCTCGGCCAGGAAGAAAGTACCGGTACAGGCCGCGGCGAGTCGAGCCCCCTCGCCGTGTGCGCGTCGAATGCGGTCGAGTACCGGACCGGCGCGCCGTGACGACACCAGTTCCACCAGTGGCTCGGCGCCGAGCACATTCACCGCCGGGACGATCATCAAATCGAATTCATCGCCCACCTCGGCCAGCGGCGTCGTCGCGAGCGCATGCCCGTTGCCGGAGCGAACGCTGTCGCCGAATGCGACGGTCCGCACCCGCCACGGCGGGGGCGGCGTCGGCAACTGGTCACGCAGCGCACTCGCCATGGTGAATGTTTCGATCAACGCCGCATAACCGAAGTCGGCGACACCATCGACAACGAATACGGCGATCTCCATGTCGCGCATGCTACTGAACATGTCGCGTACGGCACTCTCACAGGGAGGAAGGCCACCCTAATCTCTTGATCATGCCGGGCAGTACCATCGAGTCGAGCCGCGGTGTCGGGGAGGCGGAATGGACACGATGACCGAGTGCCCGGCCACGGATTCGTGGCTGGACCAACGGGTGCGGTTGCTGATAGTCGAGGAGGACGACGAACTCGGCGAAACCCTGGCCGAGATCATGACGGGCCAGGGTTTCGATGCCGAACGCACCTGTCGCGGTGCGGATCTGCTACTGGGGCACCGCCGCTACGACGCGGTCATTCTCGGACTGCCGGATGGCGACGGCTTGCACACGCTGCGGCGGCTGCGGGAGGTGAGTTCGGTTCCGGTGCTGATCCTCAATGACCGCGACGACGAACGCACCATCGTGCGCGGACTGCGCAGCGGGGCCGACGACTGCCTGGCCAAACCCCCACGCATCGGCGAACTGGTCGCACGGCTCGAGCGGGTGCTGCGCCGCGCCACGTTCGAATCCACCAGCGGTCCAACCGTAGTCATCACCGGCGATGTCCGCGTAGACCTCGCCGCGCGGGAGGTCGATGTCGCGGGCACCCCGGTTATACTCACCCAGAAGGAATTCGAACTGGTCGAAGCGCTGGTGGCGCGACCGGGGACCGCAGTGAGTCGTGAATTCCTGATGGACCGGGTGTGGGGCGATGCCTTCTGCGCGGTGTCACGCACGCTGGACGTCCACATCTCGACCCTGCGCGCCAAACTCGGTACGCCGGGCCTGATTACGACGGTCCGGGGATTCGGTTACCGCTGGCGGTCGTAGCGCTGATCCGAGAGCGGACCGGGTGATCAGGGCTTGGCTGCCTGCGCCGCGGTTTCGATCAGATCGGTGACGGCCTGCGGTTGCGACAGGGTGACCGCGTGGCTGGCGGACTGCTCGACAACCGTCGCCTCGGCGCGACCGGCCATCTCACGCTGCCCGGCGGCCGGGATCATCCGATCGTCGCGAGTGATCAGCGTCCAGCTGGGCAGCGTTCTCCACGCGGGGACACCGGTGGGCTCGGCGAAGGCGGCGGCCGCGATCGGGCGCTGCCCGGCGGCCAGTGCGGTGGCCTCCTCGTGGGGCAGGTCCTGAGCGAAGTACTCGGGGAATTTATCTGTCGCCACCGTCAATTCGGGTGCGACGCCCGCTCCGTCCGGCAGTGGATATTCGCGCGGCACGCCGATCACGGTGGCCGGACCGCCGAAGCGGCCGTCGAGCCCCCCGAGCGTTTCGCCCTCATCGGGAGCGAATGCGGCGATGTAGACGAGACCGGCAGCCTTATCGGACCCTGTTGCCGCATTGGTGATTACGGCACCGCCGTAGGAGTGCCCGACCATGATCGTCTTGCCGGGCATCCCATCCAGCACGCCCCGGATGTAGGCCGAGTCGTAAGCGAGGCCGCGCAGCGGCACCGCCGCGACGGTCACCTGATAACCGTCGCCCTGTAGGCGTTCGACGACCTTGCTCCAGCTCGAGCCGTCGGCGAACGCACCGTGCACCAGCAATACCGACGGTTTGTCGCCGGACTGGTCGGCGGCGGAACCGGTATCGGCCTTCGCCGTACATCCGGTCATCGTCACACCCAGTGCCAAGGTCGCCACGGCAAGCAGGGTGACGCCCGCGGTGCGCGGCGTCCGACCGGTGTTCTTGTTGCTCATTATTCCCTCGCCTCGAATCAGATGTGCGGGACCTGTTCGCTCCCGCCCTGATTCACACCCTGATCAGCACCGCTCAACATTCCCTGGACAGCGACCGAACACACAGCTCAGCTCCGTGTTCGCACACTCGCTGGCGGCCACGATTGCAGCAATGACCCGCGGTCGGGCCCGGATAACCAGCACCGGATCCGATGCGACTTCCATCACTGCCCGGCGCGCCTCGCAGTTGCCCAAGGATTGCTATCTGCCCTGCTCGTAGGGCACAGGCATCGATTCTGGGCCGATCCGACGAGCCGTACCTGCGGCGAAGTTCCCCTATGTCCGAATTCGCGGGCATCGCACGGCTGTTTACGATTTCTTCCGGACCGTATCGAGAGGGTGTGAAGATCAAGTGGATCGTCCGGGCGCGATACAGGTGCTCCTGCTCAATGGCGTCGAAATACGCCGGGGCGGGCAGTCGCAGCCGCTCGGTCCCCCGCAACGCCGAGCGGTGCTGTGCGCACTGGCATTGCGACGCCGGCAATGGATCTCGGCATCCGGTCTGCTCGACAGCCTCTACGACGACGCTCCGCCGGCCAGTGGCACCGGCGTGATCCAGACCTACGTCGCCGCACTGCGCCGCATCCTCGAACCCGATCGCGCCCCGCGCAATCCCCCGACCGTACTGCTGTCCGGGCACGGCGGGTATCAGCTGCGGATCGACGACGAGCAGATCGATGTCGGCGTCTTCGACCGCCTCGTGGGCGACGCCGCCCGCGCACGGCACGCCGCCGACCTGGAGAGCGCCGAGCGCTACTACACCCAGGCGTTGGCGCTGTGCTCCGGCGAACCCCTCGCCGGTGTCCCGGGACCGTTCGCCGAGGCCCAGCGCGCGGCCTTGACGGAGCGCCGGCTCGCGGTGCTGGAGGACAGCCTCGAAATCGCCGTACTGCGCGGCCGATCCGACGCGGCGATAGATCCGCTGCGCATGCTGACCGCACAGCATCCGCTGCGCGAACGGTCGCGTGCGGTCCTGATGCGGGCGCTGTCGGAGCGAGGCCGTCGGTCCGAGGCCCTGGACGTCTACCGCGATACCCGGCGCGTACTCGTCGACGAACTCGGGGTCGAACCCGGGGTGGAACTGCGACGGCTGCACGAGCGGATACTCACCGGAGCCGAGCCCGAACACCCACCGCAGGTGGTCGCGGTGCGGGCTACCAACGATGCGGTGCCCGACGATGATTCGGCGCTACCGCTCGTCTTCGACCGCGAGCGCGAGCTGACCCGGGTCGCCGCCTGCGTACGCCGCGCGACCACCGGGGTGGGTGGTCTGGTGGTGATCACGGGCCGTCCGGGCCACGGTAAGACCCAGTTGCTGAACGAGGTTGCGCGACAGCACCCTTCGGCAGTGCGGCTGGATCTGACCTCGACATCGGGCGACGACGATCTCGTGGGCCAACTCCTCGAGCGGCTCGGCGACCGTGACATCGGCGGCGAGGACCGGGCGCTGGCCGATCGGTTGCACGCGGCCATCGCCCGGAATTCGGCGGACCAGGCGCTGCTGATCCTGATCGACGATGGCACCCGGATGGACGATCGCTCGGCGCGAGCCCTGGCCGCGATCGCACCGCGACTGCGCGGGCTGCCCGCCCTGGTAATCCTCACCCTCGACGAAAGATCCTGGGAAAAACAGTCTTTGGACCTGCACGATCGCCTGGAGCCGCTGGCCGCGGCCGTACTGCGACCGGGCGGACTGACCGTCGCCGGAATCGCCGGACTGTACCGGCGGCGAATCGGCACGACTCCCCCACCCGAACTGGCCGCCGAGATCCACCGTGCCGCAGGAGAAATCCCGCTGGTCGCCGGTGCGCTGATCACCGACCTGGCCACCGCTCATATCGAGAACCGGGTTCCGGATCGGCTGCCGGAGGGGTGCTACTCCCGCTCGATCCAACGCCAGCTGAGCCGGTACTCACCCGAGGGTGTGCGCACCTTGCGCGCCCTCGCGGTCCTGCAAGAATTCCGGCCGACGGTGGAGATCCTCGCGGCAGCGTGCGATGAACCTGTCGAAACCATGCGGCACCGCTGCGAATTGCTCGCCGCGATCGGCCTGCTGGCCGTGGCCGATCCGCCGGAGTTCCGACACCCTTTGATCGCCAATACGATTCGCTGGTTGTGCCCCGCCGAGGATGCGAACGCCTTCCGGACGGCCGCGGCGGCGCGGGCCCGGGTGGCGGGATATCCGGTGCGGCAGGTGGCCGCCTATCTGCGCGATCTGACCGGCGTCCGCTATGCGCGGTGGACGGTCGTCCTGATCGACGCGGCCGAAGAATGCCTGGACCGCAATATGATTCCCGAGGCCACGCACTGGCTCGAGACGGCGCTGCGTATCTGCGCACCGGAGATTCGCGACGACCTGCTGGTTCGCCTCGGACAGTTGGAGCTGTGGACCAACCCGGCCGCCGCCCGCGCGCATCTGGAGGAAGCGCTGGACAGTCAGCGCGCCAGGGCGACCGCACCGACCGCGCTGATTCCCCTGGCATGGGCAATGGCATCACGACGTGACGCCGCGGCGGCAATGACATTGCTGACGAACGTGATCGCGGAGACGGCGGAGCGTGATCGGGTGGCCGCCGATACCCTGCGCGCGTCCGCGTGGATGGTCGCCGCATTGGCTCCGTCGACGTGGCGTGACTATTTCGCCGGTCTACGTTCCGGAGACCCCACCGACCGAATCACTGCCGCCGTGCTCACCTGGGATGATGCCTTCAGCACCCGGATCGGCGCGCGTACCGCGCTCGACCGGCTGTCCCCGCAGCGCCTCGAGCACGACAGCGCAACGCTATCCGGTCCACTACTCGGTCTGCTCGCACATCTGGCCATGTGGTCCGGCGACCTCACCACCGCACTGCATCTCACCGAACAGCGCGACGACCAGCATTTCGGCACGATCGACACCTACCGGGTAATCGTGCGCTCCGAGGTCCTCATCCGGGCCGGCGCGTACGAGCGGGTGCTGCGCGAGGTCGGACCCGTGATCGGCGCGATCGACGACGAACTCGTCGCGCCGCCGACCACGTTGGTGGCCCAGTACGCAAACGCCCTGATCGAACTCGGCCGCGTCGAGGAGGCCGCGCGGTGGCTCGACCGCCGCGCCGCCCGTGCCAACCCCGAGACCTGGGAATTGACGGTGGTCACCCACGTCCGGGCCAGGGTGTGCGCCGCGCGCGGGGCCGCCCGGGAGGCGGTCGCGCACTTCCTCGATTGTGGGCGCCGCACCGCGGCGGCGGGAATCAGCAATCCCGCCCACATCCCGTGGCGCAGTTCGGCGGCACTGGAACTGGTGGGCTCGGGTGAGCGAGATCGAGCGCTGGAGCTGGCCACCGCCGAATTCGCTCTCGCGCAACGCTGGAATACCCCGAGCACGGTCGGAAGGGCAATGCGCGCCATGGCATTGGCCGCACCGGACGCCACCGATGTGCGGCTGCTCGAGCGGGCCGTCGACCTGCTCCGCACCGCGGAGTCCCCGGTCGAACTCATTCCGGCGCTATTGGATCTGGCGCAGGTCTGCGAGGAGCCAGAGCGGGCCCGGAACCTGCTGTGGGAGGCGCGCGTTCTCGCCGAATCCCTCGGAGCCGCACGGTATCTCGACTCGATCGCTACTCTCCTGACCGGGCTCCCCCGTTGCCCGGCCCGATAGCGGCCGGACAGCGGGGGTCGGGGTCGGTCAGCGGTTGCGCGCGGCCTTCGCGATGAGATCGGCGATCTCGGCGGGCTTGCTGACCATGGAAGCGTGCCCGGTCGCCAGCGTGATGATGCGCTCCTCGTCGGTGATCTGAGCGGCCATCTGCCGTTCCAGATCGGGATGGATCATGGCGTCATTGCCCGACACCTGATACCACGTGTTGGCGCGCTGGGACTCCCACGCCGGCACCCGGGTTCCGGCTCCGGCCAGTGCCAGCACCGAGGTCGGCTTCTGAACCGCGGCCAGCACGGTCGCCTCCTCCGTCGTGAGATCGGCGCAGAAGTCTTGGTGGAATCGGGACCGGTCGATGAGGAAATCGGGGGCCTCGGGTGTGCCGATATTGATCAGATCGGCACCGCTGGGCAGCTCGACGCCGAACTCCTGGTTGATCTGGAAGGCGGACTGTCCCGCCTTGGGCGCGTACGCGGCCACGTAGACGAGCCCGGCCACCCGCGGCCGGTCGACAGCGGCCTGGCTGATCACCGCACCACCGTAGGAATGGCCGACCAGAATCGTAGGCCCGTCGAGCAATTCGAGATCGCGCACCACGGTCGCCACATCGTCGTCGAAGCCGCGCAGGGCCAACTGGCTGGCCACTACGCTCGCGAACCCGTCGGCCCGCAGGATCTCGATCACCTTGCTCCAGCTCGAGCCATCGGCCCAAGCGCCGTGGACGAGCAGAATATTCGGTAGTTCATGAGTGTTGGTCATGCACCGACCATCCGGCCCACGACTCAATATCGGCTGGACATCCACCGAACGCCCAGCTCACCTTGTACGTGGGTAGCGGTGCCACGGTCAGCAAAAGAAACTGGTCGGTACTCTGCGCGCCGATCGAGACCGAACCGCATGTTTGAAAATTCGCCCGGCTGTCAACCCTCCAATACATCAGCAAATCTTCAGCTAATATCCGAGCGCGAAGACCTCACACCACTCAACTGCGGCACGCTAAGGGGAACGATCGTGTCCGAGCCGGACGGTAGACCCCAGGACAAGGCGACCGTGAGCGCAGCACCGCTCTCACGGCGTCACCTGCTGGGCTTGGGAGCGGCCGCACTGTGCGGCGCCGGGGTGGCCGCGGGATTCCGCGCCACCGACGACGAACGTCGTAAACCGCCGTCGTCGGTGGAAACGCAGTGCCGCGCAACGCAATGATCCGACCGGGTGGCTACCTCACGGCTCGGACGGGCGACCCGATTCCGGCGAGCCCGGTCAGTGCCCGCGGCAAGGCGCCCTGGTGCAGCACGCCGAGACGTTGGGTGGCGCGGGTGAGGGCGACGTAGAGTTCGGCCGCGCCGCGCGGGCCGTCGGCCAGGATCCGTTCCGGTTCCACGACGAGGACGGCATCGAACTCCAAGCCCTTCGTTTCCGACGCCGGTACCGTGCCCGGTACATCCGGTGGCCCGATCACGACGCTGGTCCCTTCGCGACCCGCTTCCTCCCGGACGAATTCCTCGATGGCAGTGGCCAGTTCGTCCGCGCCGACCTCCCGGGACCAGGGCTGGACACCGCAGGCGCGAACCGACTCCGGCGGCTGGACCTCGGGTGCGAACTCGGCGAGCACCGCGGCGGCGACACTCATGATCTCCGCCGGGGTGCGGTAGTTCACGGTGAGCGACCGGTAGACCCAGCGGCCGGGCACATACGGCTCCATCATCGTGCTCCATGAGGTCGCTCCGGCCACCGATCGGCGCTGGGCGAGATCGCCGACCACCGTGAAGGATTTGCCCGGGCAGCGGCGCATCAGCACCCGCCAGTCCATTTCGGACAGTTCCTGGGCCTCATCGACCACCACATGCCGGTAGGTCCAATCCCGGTCGGCGGCAGCGCGTTCGGCGAGTTCACGGGTATCGCGCTCGAGGAAACGATCCGCCAGATCCTCGGCGTAGAGCAAATCCGTGGCGAACAGATGGTCCTCGTCGTCCATCATGTCCTCGCGGCCGACCATATTGTCGAGCACCGCGGCGGCATACGCGGCCTCGGCCCTGCGTTCCCGCTCGGCGGTCCGGTCGACCGGCTTATCGCGGCCGAGCAGGTCGACGAGTTCGTCGAGCAGCGGGACGTCCGACACCGTCCAGGCGTCGCCGTCGACACGGAAGAGCGCCGGGTCCGCGCCTGCCGCCCGGAGCCGCTCCGGTGACGAGTACAGCTGTGTCAGCAGTGTTTCCGGCGTCAGTATCGGCCAGAGTTCGTCGAGCGCGGCGGTGAACCCGTCGTGGTCCGCGAGCTCCTCGCGCAGATCGGTGCGCAGGTTCTCCCAGGCTTCGCGGTCCGCGCGGGTCAGCCAGCCCTGGCCGATCCGGGTAATCGCCCGCTCGGTGAGCGCCCAGGTGAGGACCTCGATGAACACCTCACGAGCCGCATTGTGTGGCAGTCCGCTGGTACGCGCCTCCTCCCTGGCCCAGTCCGCGGTCGCGGCGTCGATCCGCACCGTGACATCCGCCAGTTCGATATGCACCGGCTCCTCCGGCACACGCTGCCGATCGGCGACCGCCGCCGCGAGGACATCCAGGATCCGCAGTGAGCCCTTGAGCCGCGCCGCTTCCGGAGTGTCGTCGGCGGTGGCGCGCAGACCGGGTACGAAATCACCGGCGGTCATGAACACCACATTGGTCTCGCCCAATGACGGCAGCACCCGGCCGATGTGGTTCAGGAACGCCGGATTGGGCCCGACCACGAGTACGCCGTGGCGTTCCATCTGCTCGCGCTGGGTGTAGAGCAGGTACGCGACACGGTGCAGCGCCACCACGGTCTTCCCGGTACCCGGGCCGCCCTCGATGACCAGCACGCCCGGATGATCGAGCCGGATGATCTCGTCCTGCTCGGCCTGAATCGTCGCCACGATATCGCGCATTCCCGCACCGCGCGGCGCGTTGACCGCCGCGAGCAGGGCGGCGTCCCCGCCCTCGCCACCATCGGGACGGCCGAGGACCTCATCGGTGAAATCGACTAATTGCCGCCCACGCGTATGGAACTGGCGCCGCCGACGCATATCCTCCGGGGTCGCGGCGGTGGCGACATAGAACGCGCGCGCCGCCGGAGCCCGCCAGTCGAGCAGTAACGTCTCGAACTCGTTCGCCTCATCGAAAAGGCCGATCCGCCCGATGTAGGTCCGCTCACCCGCCAGGGTGTCCAACCGACCGAAACACAGCCCGTTATCCGCGACATCCAGTCGCTTCACCTCTTTGGCCAGCGCGCGCACCTCGAACTCCCGTTCCATCGGTGAGCCGCCGTTCCCCCGCAACGCCGCGGAGTATCGCCCCTTCACTTGCGCGCGCTCGCCGTCGAGGCGCGTGTACAGCCCGGCCACATAGCTCTGCTCGGACCGCAATTCCGCTTCGTACCCCTGAGTTTTCACATGCCCTCGCTTTCCGGGCAGCAGCCCATCTCCGCAGGTACTGGCTTTGACCCAGGCGATTCTGCAGCACTACCCGGGTCTTGCCGCAAGCCCCCCGGTGCGGTATACGTTAGAAAGGGAAAGGAGTTAGGACTCTCCTTTCCCTTTCCTGTGCCCGTTCTGACGACCCCTCACATTCCGGGCAGCCCGGCGAAGAGCAGCTGGAAGATGGTTCCGCTGACGGGGCGGGGTGCGGTCGGCGGGGTGAAGACGTGGCCCTCCGAAGTATCCGTGACCAGATAATTGGCGTTCACGCTCTGATTCCGATCGAGCACCCCTTCACAGTGCGGGCCACCGGTGGCGTTGACCTTCGCGAGATCCTGCGGATACTTGTACGGTTCGCCAGCGGGCATGAGGCTGGCATTGAACTTCACCCAGGGACCGTCGCCGCCGAACATATCCGAGATCACCGGCAGGCCCGTCGACAGGCCGACGATGGTGCAGTACAGCGCGGACCTGTACTCATTGAGTGTTCCGGTGGTCGGGCGGAGCAGGCGCAGGGCTGTACTCAGCGGACCTTCGGTGTCATTCAGAACGGGTGTCGCGGTATCGGCGAGACCGATCACACTGAGCAGTACCGCATCCAACTGTGTCGCGCTGTCGACGAGTGTTCCGGCGGTGACCTCGGCATTGCCGGTCACCCGCAGGAGATCTGGAACCGTATCGGCATACAGGTCGGTGACGTCGGCCGTGGCGATCAGATCTCGGCGCAGTGCGGGCAGACTGGGGTTGAGTTCGCGGAGCATCTCATCCGAGGCAGTCAACAGCTCGCCGATTTGGGCACCCCTGCCATCGAGTGCGGTTCCCAACGCGGACAACGTGGCATTGAGCTTCACGGGGTCGATCTTGTCCAGAATATCGGACAGTTTTTGGAACAGCGTGTTGAATTCCACCGTCACCGCTGTCGCGGCGACCGTCGCACCGGCGCGCAACGGTTGACTCGAAGGATTTTGTGGCACAACAAAATTGACATACTTCGCGCCGAATACCGTGGTCGACTCGATGTCGACAGTCACATTAGCCGGCAGGTAGGTGAGCTGGTCGGGATTGATTTCGAGCCGCAGGCGCACCGAATCGGGGTCATAGTCCACCTCCGCGACACGCCCGATATCCACACCACGCAGTTTCACTTTCGCATCGGGATCGAGCACCAGCCCGCTACGCGGCGCCTGCACGAATACCGTCGCCGACGAGGTGAAAGCCCCGCCGTACATCATCAGCACCAGCGTGAGGACACCCACGATGAGAACAATCAGGGCCAGTCCCGCAAGTCTCTGCGCAACCTTGGCCGACCTTGCCATTTGCCTCGAAAAACCCAGTGGCACACGACAAGGCTAAACCTGAACAGCGGCAGGTATACATGCTTTCGGAGAACCGATCGGTATGCATTCCGAACAGTTGTCCAGTGTGGTGTCCTGGACCGCGCGGCCACTTATTGTCCGTCAGGACGGCGTCGAGAAGAGCCCCGGGCGGGTGACCAGGGGAAGATCGAGGGTCGTCCGGATTCCCGGCGGTGCGGCGACCACCGCGGGGATCGAGTTCACGATGCGCCCGGCCGCGGCGACAATCGCCGCGTGGTTGTGATCGCCATGCCGACTGGCTGGAATGATATCGACGGAATAGGAAGGCTCACCGACGATTTCGATGCGGTAGCACCCACCACCCCGTGCGGGCCGTGGCCAGTGCGGGCACAGATCCTCGTGCAATCGGGTGATGTGTTCGATGACGATCACGGCCTCGTCCGCGACCATGCCACGCACTTCGAACCGCAGGGCGGCCAACCCGCCCGCGGGAATATGACCGGCGGCGATATCGAATGCGCTGGGCGCGGGGACACGTTCGTACGTTTCGGTAATCGCGTCGATGGTCACACCGAGCCCGGCGGCCAGCTGCCGGATGGCGGGACCCCACGCGAGGCCGAGAATTCCCGGTTGCAGCAGCATCGGAATCTCATCGAGCGGCTTTCCGAAACCCATGACATCGAACATGACGGTCGCGCCGTCGTAGGTGGCGTAGTCGGCGATCTCCATGCAGCGCACCTGCTCGACGGTCTGACAGGTGCCCGCCAGCGCGAGCGGCAAGAGGTCATTCGCGAAGCCCGGGTCCACACCGGTGATGAACAGGCTCGACTTCCCCTGCTCGGCAGCGTCTTCCACCGCGCTGAGGTACTTGGTCGGGAGCACCTGCCAGGGATACTGGAGGATTCCGGGCGCTGAACCGACCACATTCACGCCGGCGGTGAGCAGACGTCGACAGTCGTCCATCGCGCCCGGGAGCCGGGTGTCACCCATGGCGCAGTACACGACACATTCGGGCTCGGTGGCCAGCAGAGCATCGAGATCACCCACCGCGGCGATCCCGGTCGCGACCCCGAGACCGGCGAGGTCGCCGGCATCGCGGCCCACTTTGTCCGGCGTCGAGACGCATACCCCGGTCAGCTCGTAGTTCGGGCTGCCGATCAGGCCGGATAGGGCCAGACGGCCCACGTTTCCAGTGCCGACATGGGCAACACGGATGGGCATATTTCTCCTCCGGGGATACGGGAGGGTGTGCGGGGCATACACCCGACATTCCTCCCGGTCAGTACTCCAGACAGGCGTCTGGATTTGATTCCAGTCGCATGTTAGCGTCACCGACATGGGACGTGTAGAGGGAAAAGTCGCACTCATCAGCGGGGGCGCACGCGGAATGGGTGCCGAGCACGCGCGGCTCCTGGTTTCCGAGGGCGCCCGGGTGATCATCGGTGACGTACTCGATGATGAGGGCCGCACCCTGGCCGAATCACTCGGCAGCGCAGCGAGTTTCGTCCATCTCGACGTCGCCGAACCCGATCATTGGGACGCTGCGGTCGCACAGGCGGTGGATGAGTTCGGAACACTGAATGTGCTGGTGAACAATGCGGGCATTGTCAACGGCGGACCACTGCGGAAGTTCGATCTCGACAAGTGGCGTCGAATTATCGACGTCAATCTCACCGGGACATTCCTCGGTATGCGGGCCTGCGTTGATCCCATGATCGCCGCGGGTGGCGGCTCGATCATCAATGTCTCCTCGATCGAGGGCCTGCGCGGCGCACCGTGGGCACACGGCTATGTGGCGTCGAAGTGGGCGGTGCGCGGTCTGGCCAAATCGGCGGCACTGGAACTGGCACCGCACAATATTCGCGTCAACTCCATCCACCCCGGCCTGATTCGCACGCCGATGACCGCCGCGCTACCCGAGGATCTGGTGACCATCCCCCTCGGCCGTCCGGGCGAATCGCGAGAGGTCGCCACGTTCGTACTCTTCCTGGCCAGCGACGAGTCCTCGTATGCGACCGGATCGGAATTCGTGATGGACGGCGGCCTGGTTACCGCCGTGCCACATAAGACGTCCTAGCCTCACGCCAGTAATCGGCGAGCGCACTTCTCCATTCGATCGGCCACTTCCGCGTAGGAAAGATGGCCCATACCGGCCTGCAGCATTGCGCCGTAGAACAGCAATTCGAGGCATTCCAGATCCTCGGTGTCATCCGTTCCGAGTGCGTGTGTCAGGCGCGTTCGAAGTTCGCCGCCGATACGCAGCCGCAGATGTGCGACGTCGGGGTCGTTGCCGAGCAGCGCCTGGCCCACCGCGGCGGCCAGCGCGGGCTCGTCCGCGACCAGCATGGCCGCTTGCCGCAGTACCGCGAGCGCGCGGGTAGCACCGTCGGCGTCGGGTAATTCCGCGGGCGGCAGGGCGGTCAATCGTCGCCAGTACACCTCGGAGATGAGGTGCTCCTTGGAGGAGAAATAGGTGTAGGCGGTGGCGGTACCGACACCCGCCTCGGCGGCGATCAGTCGAATGGTGGTGCCGGCGAAGCCCTCACGAGTGAGCACCTGCACTGCTGCCGTAGTGAGCCGGTCGACGGTTTCGGCCTGTTTGCCGGTCAACCGTCGACGGGTGGCTTCCATATTGGGCGATTAGGGGGCGGACATATGTCCGAATACTACTACCGACACCTGTCCGGACGTGATCGCCGACCCAGCACGCGGGTATGTGTCGATGCTGTCGGCCGCTCGTGTCAGGGCGTTGGCTGGTCCGACTGCCAGTCCCTGCCGAACAAGGGCAGCTGTGGAGAGACGCTGTCGCCGTCGCTATTGAGGCTGCGCAGGCACCGCACACAGCTGACGCCCGCCCGGGTCGGTTGCAGGGCCGCAGGCGACCAACCGGCTACGCCGGTGTGGCACAACAACTCCGGCACTTCCTCGGCCCCGATCCACTTGCCCATACTGACCGCGTGCACGGTGCGCCCATTGCGAACGATGGCGTGTACGCCGGGATCACCGAATTTCGCTCGCTCGGACGCGGCCAATGGGGCGATGTCGGTCATGCGCTGGACAATACGGATCCACTACGACAACGGCGGGGACGTTGGCGGCCCGGTCACCCGGTCGGTCGTGGTTATCGGGTGCGGCGGAGCCGCTCGTCGTAGGTTCGGCGCGCGGTCTGGTCGACATCTTCGAGGAAGATGTGGTCGATACCGAGTCGGCGGGTCATGAATTCCCCGATCGGGCGGGGGGTGAGCTTATTCGCCGCGGCGAGCCAGCCCGCTGACCGGGTGACGGTGACGCGTCGACGTGGCCGTGCGATGAGATCGGCGATCGCCCGGGCGACATCCTCCGGCTCGGCCAGTAGACCGAACGGCGCTCGGGTGCCGGCGATCATTTCCGTGCGGGTGAAGGTGGGCAGCACCGCAGAGAAGTGCACGCCACGGCCGCGGTATTCGCGGCGCATCGAATCGGTGAAGTTCAGGACCGCCTGTTTACTCGCGCAATAGGTGGCCATCCCCGGGGTCGGGTTCTCTCCGGCCAGGGACGCGATATTCACGCAGTGTCCTCGGCCCCGGGCGAGCATGTGCGGCAATACGATTTTGGTGCCGAGCATTACGCCGTAGACATTGACATCGAGGATTCGGCGGGTGATCTCGTCGGGTTCGGAGGTGAACAGGCCGAGTGGCATGACCCCCGCATTATTGATCAGCACGTCGAGCGGGCCGACCGTATCCCGAGTTCGATCGAGAAACGCCGCGAACGAGGCGGGGTCGGTGACGTCGAGCCGGAAGGCCCCGGCCAGACCCAGGGCCGAGGCGGTGTCGGATGCGGTCTCGCTGTCGATATCTCCGATGACGACGGCGGCACCACGTGCGGACAGCTCCGCGGCGATGGCCCGGCCGATCCCGCGCGCGCCTCCGGTGACGGCGACGGTGCGGCCCGCGATCGATCGGTTGCGATACTGCCTACTCATCGAACTTCAAACCTTCCGCTCACCGCGAATCTCATTGTGCTGTAACGCTATTGTGTGACCATGAAAACTCGACTCAACTGCCCCTGCGGTGAACATATTTCGGCTCCCGACGAGGCCCAGCTCATCGCGCTGACCCAGGACCATCTCGCCGAGAAACACCCCGGCCACGATTACACCCCCGACGAAATTCTGTTCATCGCATATTGATTCGGGAGTCGCCGCGTACCGGTGTCGTTCATAACGTCACCGGCCGCGTCGCGTTGCCAACCGACTACTCGTAGCGGACCTGCCAGTGTTTGATGCCATTGATCCAGCCCGAGCGGAGTCGCTGTGGTTCGGCGATCTGGGTCAGGTTCGGCATGGCATCGGCAATGGCGTTGAACATCAGGTCGATTTCCAGGCGCGCCAGATTCGCGCCGACACAGAAGTGCGCGCCGGTGCCACCGAAGGCCAGATGCGGATTGGGGTCGCGCAGCACATCGAAGGTAAAGGGGTCCGCGAAGGCGTCCTCGTCGAAATTGGCCGAGCCGTAGAACAATCCGACACGTTGCCCCTCACGGATAAGTTGCCCGCCGAGTTCGGTGTCGGTGGTCGCCGTGCGCTGAAAGGCCGTGACGGGCGTCGCCCAGCGCACAATCTCATCCGGTCCGGTACGTGGGCGCTGCTGCTTGTACAACTCCCACTGGTCGGGATTGTCGACGAAGGCCTTCATACCGTGCGTGATGGCATTGCGGGTGGTCTCATTACCCGCCACGGCGAGGAGGATGACGAAGAAGCCGAATTCGTCGGAGCCGAGGGCCTCGCCGTCCAGGTCGGCGTTCACCAACTGGGTAACGATATCGTCCACCGGATTGGCGCGGCGCTGCTCGGCCATATTCCAGGCGTACCCGAGAATCTCCACCGACGCGTTGGTCGAGGCATCGGTGGTGGTGGCGTCGCCGTATTCGGGGTCGTCATAGTTGAGCATCTGATTGGACCAGTCGAAGAGTTTGCGCCGATCCTCCTGCGGCACACCGATGAGTTCGGCGATGGCCTGCAGCGGTAGCTCACACGCCACCTGTTCGACGAAATCGCCGCCGCCCTCCCGCTTGGCCGCGTGCACGATCCGCTCGGCCCGCTCGGTCAGCGCCGCACGTAACCCCTCTACGGCGCGTGGACTGAATCCCTTCGAGATGATGCGGCGGATCTTGGTGTGCTTGGGCGGGTCCATATTCACCAGCAGTGCGCCGGTGAGTTCGATCTGGTCGACGGTCACCTGACCGGGCAGCCGGATGATCGCGCCCTTGCGCTGCGCGGAGAACAGCTCGGGCTTACGTGAAATCTCCTTGATGTCCTCGTGTTTGGTGACAGCCCAGTATCCGCCGTCACGAAATCCGCCGGAGGCCTCATCGGTCTGCGCGTTCCACCACACGGGTGCGGTACGGCGCAGTTGCGCGAATTCCTGGACGGGATTGCGGGTTTCCCACAGGGCCGGGTCGGTGAGATCGAATCCGATGGGCAGTGGCGGCGCTGACACAGCATCCTCCTGGTAGGTCGACGTCATTGTTGACCGTGAGTGGGCGCGACGAGTCATCGCCGCCGACGGCGATAGCGGACACGGCACGGCTGCTGCAACTGCACCACCATCTTGGAGTGGTCGTTGCGATAGGAATCCGACGGCTGGTCCATCTCGAATTCGTAGTCGCGCAAAAGAATCGAGAAGATCGCCTTCAGCTGCATGAGCGCGAAGGCCGCACCTACGCAGCGGTGGCGGCCCGCGCCGAACGGAATCCAGGTCCACCGATTGACCAGGTCCTCCTGCCGCGGATCGAGATAGCGGCCCGGATCGAAGGCGTCGGGATTCGGGAAGTCCTCCGGAATCCGGTTCGACACGGCCGGAGTCGCGGCCACCATGTCACCCTCGGCGATCTGGTGACCGCATACCTCGAACTCGCCACGCGCGATACGCATGAGGATGATGAGCGGCGGATGCAGGCGCAGAGCTTCCTTCAGCGCCGCCTCCAGATTCGGAATCTGCCGCAGCGCATTGTGACTGACCTCCGAGCCGTCGGCATAGAGCTCATCGAGTTCGGCGACGACGGCACTCATCAGTTCGGGATGGCGCAGCAGTTCGATAGTCGTCCAAGCGGCGGTGCCGGAGGTGGTGTGGTGCCCCGCGAACATCATCGAGATGAAGATTCCGGTGATCTCACTGGCCGAGAATCGTGAAACCCCCTGCTCATCCTTGACCGAGATCAGGACGTCGAGCATATCGCGATCGTCCTTGCCCACAGGCGGATTCGCCGCGCGCTCATCCATGATCGCCTGCACCAGCTCGACCAGTTGCACGCGCGCCTCATCGCGGAGGCGGAAGCTCTCGATCGGGGCGTAGGGGTCGACATAGGCCAGTGCGTCGGTGCCCTGTTCGAGCTGGTGGTACAGCTGCGCGAAACGGCCGTCGAGCTGGTTGCGGAATTTGACGCCGATCAGGCAGGCCGAGGAGGTGTAGATGGTGAGCTCGGCGAAGAAGTCGAGCAGATCGATCTCTCCCTCATCGCCCCATCGGGCGAGCATCTGCTCGACCTCACGGGCGATGGTGCCCGCGTGACCGCGCATGTGCTCCGCACGTAAAGCCTGGTTGTGCAGCATCTCCTTGCGACGTTCCGGTGGGGCGTCGAAGACCACGCCTTCACCGAAGATCGGCTTCATGAACGGATAGGCCGCGGCCTGATCGAGGTCGTCGTCGCCGGCGCGGAAGAAGAATTCGTTCGCTTCGGCGCCCGACAGCAGAATCACATCGCGCCCGGCGAGCTCGAAGGCCCCGACATCACCGCATTCGGCGCGGACCCGGCCCATCAGCGCGATCGGATCGGTGCGGAATTCCTCGAGATGCCCGTGCTCGCCTCCGCCCCCGGACACTCGCTGCGGCTTGACCAGTGTCATTGGAAGTCCTTCCCGGATCAGCTGCCCAGACAAGATATGGACATGTGTCCGGACACTACTACCGATAGGTGGCTAGGACAAGGGTCGGGATGGAAAACCCATGCGGCAGCGACCGATCCCAGGACAGGATCCTCTTTGGTGGCACCGTCGGCGCCTCGGCGTCAGAGTCGCGTCGAGTCCAGCGCGATCTTGGCGTTGCGGCCGGGGCGCTCGCTGGCGGCGGCGGCTTCGGCGGCGGCTTCCAACGGGAATGCCGTTTCTACATCGAGTCGCAGCACGCCTCGGGCAGCGAGTTCGACGAGTTCGGCGATCAGGCGGTGGCGGTCGCCAGCCCCGATCTCCTCGGCTCGCTTGGAGCCCCAGAACCCCTTCACAACAGCCTGTTTGAAGATCATCTTGCCTGGATCGATCAGCAGCGGCTGACCGGACAGGGCACCGAAGGAAATCAGTTCACCACGCGGACCGAGTAGCGCGAGCAAGTCATTTGCGGTGCGGCCACCAACCTGGTCCACGGCGCGGGCGATGGGAACACCCTGGGTGGAGGCGGCGGCCTGTTCGAGCCAGTCGGGGGATTCGGTGTCGATGACCGGATCGAATCCCAAGTCCTGCAATGCTTTCTGCGAATCCGGGCTGCGGACCAGATTCAGCACATTGATCCCGCGGTCCCGCGCGAGGACGTTCAGCAGTCGGCCCACCGCGCCGTTGGCGG
This sequence comes from Nocardia uniformis NBRC 13702, assembly GCF_001613345.1. Classification (GTDB taxonomy): domain Bacteria; phylum Actinomycetota; class Actinomycetes; order Mycobacteriales; family Mycobacteriaceae; genus Nocardia; species Nocardia uniformis. The sequence continues at coordinate 19,271 of NZ_BDCE01000043.1, forward strand.
CATTGACGGCAATCCAGTCACCGGACGACACCCGCAAGTCTTCCAGCAGCATGAGGGCGCTGAGTGGCATGGCGAGCAACTGGCTCGCGGTGGCATCGGACACCGTGTCGGGAACCGGGACGACCGCGGCGGCGGGAGCCAGGAAGTATTCGGCCCACGCTCCCTGAATGCCCGAAACCGTTACACGCTGGCCGGTTTCCAGGCCGGTGACCTCGGATCCGACGGCATCGACGCGGCCGACGGCTTCGGTGCCGGGGACGGCGGGCAGCGGCGGCCGATAGCCGTATACGCCGCGAATGATGGCGAGATCGTGATTGTGAATCGGTGCGAGGATCAGTTGGAGCCGCACCTCGGTCGGACCGGGCGCGGGAAGCGGTCGGTCGGCCGTGGCCAGGACCTCGGTCGGCTCGCCGAACTGCTGGATAACTACTGCACGCATATTCCGCTCCTTCTCAGTCTTCGGCCACAAGGACGTGGACGTCGATATTGCCGCGCACCGCATTGGAGTACGGGCACACCTGGTGCGCCGCGTCCGCGAGGGTCCGGGCTTCGTCGCGCGACAGGTGCGGCAGTGACACCTCGAGCGTCACGGCGAGTGCGAACCCTCCGGCGTCATTGGAGCCGATGCCGACCTTCGCGCCGACCGCCGAATCGGCGATATTCGCCCTGGCCTGAGTACCGACCCGGCGCAGCGCCGAGTGGAAGCAGGCCGCGTATCCGGCGGCGAACAGCTGTTCCGGATTGGTGCCCTCACCACTGCCGCCCAACTCCTTCGGAGTGGACAGGGGCACAGCGACCTTGCCGTCGGTGGTGCGGCTGTGACCGTTGCGGCCGTCGCCGGTCGCCATCGCCTCGGCGGTGTACAGGATGTTCATCTCAGCTCTCTTTCGCGTTGTTCAGTGCCCGCGTGACGCGGCGCAGTGTTTCGCGCAGCGCCACCAGCTCTTCCACCGACAGTCCGGTGGCTTCGGCCATCTGCGCCGGGATATCGCGTGCGCTGCCGTACAGCCCGCGCCCACGCTCGGTCAGACTGATCTCGACCCGCCGCTCATCCGCGACCGAACGACGACGCTCGACCAGTCCGGCCGTGGCGAGCCGCTTGAGCAGTGGAGACAGCGTCCCGGAATCGAGCGCGAGTTCCGCGCACAGATCACCGACGGTGCGATCGTCGCGCTCCCACAGCGCCAACATCACCAGGTATTGCGGATAGGTGAGACCCAACGCCTCGAGCTTCGGCCGGTAGGCGGCGGTAATCGCCCGCATCGCCTCGTAGAGCGGGAAGCACACCTGCTGCTCGAGCGCCATCGAATCATCGGCCATACCGAAACAGTAGACAGCAATTTGGTTGTGCACAACATAATTGCCCGTGTTACATATCACGTAGCCCTTGTCGAGCCAACGAGGTCATGGCGCGTGGCCGGTACTCGCGGATACCTTCGTCAGCGGGCGACCCTGCGGACGAGAGCCGCGTAGCCGGAGCCGAACAGTGCGGTGTGGACGAGCGCGAGATGGAGTTGGTGCAGTCCCACCCGCTCTTCCCAGCCGTCCGACAGGGGATGGACTTCCCGATACGCCCCGAATATATGGTCCAGGTGCGGTGTCCCGCCGAACAGGCGCAGCGTGGCCAGATCTGTCTCACGGTGACCTCCGTGCGCGGCGGGATCCACCAGCCAGACCTGGTTGCGGCCCCAGAGCACGTTCCCCGGGTGTAGATCCCCGTGTATCCGCGCAGGGGGTTCGACTGGCACCTCGCTACGGTCGAGCGCCGACTCCACCTGCGCGACATCGGAATCGGTGATCGCGCCCGCATCCCGGGACAGCCGCAGATACGGTTCGACGCGGCGGCGTCGATACCATTCGAGCCACGAAACGTCCGCCGCCAAGGTGTTGTCCAGCGGTTGGGTGCCGATGTATCCGGGCCAGTCCGCGCCGAATCCGGCACATGGTGCGCGATGCATGACCGCGAGCCGCCGCCCGAAATCCGCTGCCGCGGCGGCGGTCGGCGCGCCATGGTTGATCCACTCCAGCACAAGGACCCGCGCGTCCACCACGAACACCTCGGGCAGCGGCGGACCACCGGGGACGGTCAGCCATCGCAGTCCAGCGGCCTCGGCCGCGAAGAAACCGGCCGGCGGGGTGCCGGGAAAACGTTTCGCGAACAGGTCGCTGCCGTCGTCGAGCGTCAATCGCTCGGCGGTACAGATATCGCCGCCGACCACCGGGGTCACCCGAATCCGCTGATGCTCGAGGAATATCCCCACCAGATGCGGATTGGCGCGCAGCCACTCGAGATCCATTCGCCCGACCCTAGCCCAGGGTGGTCGCCACCTCGAGCGGATTCGCCCCTTGCTCGTGGCCACTCTCGCCGAGACTTACCGGTGCGCCATCGAATGCCGGCATAGACAACGCGGATTCGGGTCCGTTAGTGTCCGGCTCGGCCCCTGTCCACTGTCACATTGCTCCCCCGCCTGGCCGGGGTGGGGACGACAGCGGCCGCGATTCGGAACGGAGAACCACCATGCCGTCCAACGACCCTTTCCTCGTTCCCTCCTATGACCTTCACGTTCGTGTGGGCGGTCCGGGCTCTGCGGAGACCGTGACGGTCACCGTCGCCGATCATCACCCGCTGCCCATTCCGACGATCGGACACCACATCGAGTCCGATTGGGACGGAACCGTTTTCGTGGTCACCGACGTTACGCATTCCTTCGGGGCGCGTCATCGGGTTCGGGTGTATGTCGAACCGGTCGGTGATTTGCCGTGCGACATCGCGGAGCTACCCGACTGGTTGCAACACGCGACCCACATTCACCCGCCGAGCTGAGTGGTTTTCCCAGTTCCTTCCGAACGCGCCCGAGACGCCCGAGACGCCCGAGCATGGACTCGAGTGTCTCGTCGATGGAGTGCCGCGCCGGGCCGGGCTGTACTTTCCTTATGCCCCACCCCAATCCTGGCGGCACGCCCACCGTAGGTGCCGTCCTCGACAACCGCCCCTCCTACCTGAGTTTCGGCGTCGCCTGGTTACTCGGATACGGCGCGTTCGCCGTGTCCCACGGCGACGATCCCGGTCTGCCGATGCCGTCCGCCGTCCCGGCGGTCCTCCTCGGCGGGGGATTGCTGACAGCCCTGATCATTACCGGCGTGGTCATCGCCCGAGCGCAGCGCGGCGTCCGCGGTCGCGAGGCGGTCGTCGGCAAGTTGCTGGCTGTCTCGTGGCTGGTCGGCTTCGGCGCACTGACCCTCCTCATCACCGCACTGAGTACGGCGCTGAACGAGGAGCAGGTACAGACGCTGCTGTGGCCGACCGGATCCGGCCTTATCATCGGAATGATCTATCTCGCGGGCGGAGCCGCCCTTCATGATGTCCTGCAATACACGCTCGGCACCTGGCTTGCCGTGATGTCTTCGGCCGCCCTGTTCCTCGAGGGAGCGAATATGTACTGGGCTCTGGCCCTGACCGGTGGCGGCGCCTATCTCGTTGCCGCGGCCCTGGAGTCGCGCCGATGCGGTCCACTGAGTGCCGCTGTGAACGCAGCTCCCTAGCGTTTACGACCGCCCCCGACGATGCGCTGGCGCGCGGGTACCGGCCCGCGAACCGCTGGCCTCGACACTGGATGCGCCCCGGCTGGACCATTCGAGGATGATGCTCAACCATGAATGAATCCGTGTTGCAGTGGGGGCGGCGAGGCCGCTACCTATCGGTCGGCCCCCACCAGATCTTCGTGGTGGAAATGGGCGCCTCCGGCCCGCCACCGCTGGTTGTCGTGCACGGTTTTCCCGGCTCGTCGCATGATTTCGCCGCGGTGGCGCAACAGCTTTCGCACCAACGACCGGTGGTGCTGCTGGACCTGCTCGGCTTCGGATTCTCCGATAAGCCTCGCACCGCACGCTATTCCCTCTTCGAGCAGGCCGACCTGGTCGAAGCGGTGCTGTCGCAGCTGGGTATCGACCGGTGCGCGGTGCTGGCCCACGATATGGGCGACACCGTTGTCGCCGAACTGCTGTACCGGCACAACACCGGCGAGCTCGGCTTCACGCCGGAGCAGGTGATCCTGACGAATGGCTCGATCTTCATCGACCTCGCGCAGCTGACCCTCGGCCAGCGCGCCATGCTGCGGCTGCCCGCCGCGGCATTGCCGTTCCCACTACCCGCCCGCATCCTGTCGCGGGCACTGGAGCAGAGCTTCACCCCCGCCGCTCCCCCGCCGCCGGATGCGATCGAGTCCCTCATCGAGCTGATCCAGCTGCGCGGCGGCGCCTGCCTGCTGCCGCGCCAGAACCGGTACATCCTGGAACGCCGAGAGCACCAATCCCGTTGGACCGCAGGGCTAGTCGACTACACGGGCCCACTGCTGCTGGTCTGGGGCGCTCATGATCCGATCGCGATCACCGCCATGCCTGAACGGCTGCAACAGTTGCGGCCGAAGACCCGAGTGGTCATTCTCGCCGACATCGGTCACTGGCCATCACTCGAGGCACCACAGGTATTGGCCGACCACATCTCGGAGCACCTGCACCCCTAGGGAATTCCGCAGGCATTCCCGCAACGCGCTCGGACGGCCCAGGTGGGGTGGACCGCAGATTCGCGATCGATATCTCCCGGCGGTGGAACAGGGCGGCCGGTTAGGGAAATCAACGACATCGGGAGCCCAAACCGCCTGGACGGGTTGGGCTCCCGCGTATCAGTCTCGATCTCGCGTGTAGTCGGGCGAACCACTACGTCGAGCAGTGGCGCGGCTGGAGGCGAGGAGGCCGGTGACGCCCGGGGCTCCGCGGTCGCGATCGGGGGTCAGGCGGGGCCAGTCGGAGCCGGGGACGGACGGGGCGAGTTCGGGTTCCCAGCCACTGAATTCGCGGCGGGAGGGGGCGTCGGCCTCGGCCAGGCCGACCACGAGGATCAGGGTGATGGTGATGAGGGTGACGGTCGTGAGGATGGGGGTGAGCAGTTGGATCGGGTCGACTCCGCCGGTGGACGGATCGTCGGTGGGGTGGGCGTGCATGGATATCATTCCGGTGTAATGCATTCCGCATACCGCTATACCCATGATGACGGCTGCGCCGACGGTCGATCGGAAGCCCTCGATGTGCAGCATGAACCAGAGCGCCGCGGTTGCCGCGACCACGGCGATGACGAGGGACAGGGTTACCAGCCCGGGTGCGTAGGTAATGTGCGCCTCGGCGTGCATGGCATACATACCGAGGTAATGCATGGCGGCCACGCCGAATCCGGTGATGATGCCACCGAACGGCAGTGCGATGAATTCGCGCCGTACCCGGACCGCGATCGACAGGCCGATCCAGACCACGACGATCGCGATAATCGCGCTCAGCGCCGTCATTTCCGCGTTGTAGCGGATCGGGGCACCTTCGATGGCGAAGCCGAGCATGGCGGTGAAATGCATAACCCAGATGCCGCAGCCGCCCAGTGCCACGGCCGCCGCGATGAGCCAGCCGACCGGCCAACGCGACGAGCGGGCATGCACGGCGCAGCGTAGGCCGAGCACCGAACCGATGAAGGACATGAGGTAGGCGAGGGCGGGGGTCACCCAGCCGTGGCTGAAATGATCGATCTCGAGCATCGACATACTCCTGACGCGGGTACGGTCGTCGGATCCCCTGGCGGACAAGGGATCACGTCATTCGAAGAGGGTCTATCAGTGGCTGATCGGGCCGGTGGGCCCGCCGGATCAGGCGAGCAGGTGCGCCGGGGTCGCCTGCGCGCACACCTTGTGTACGAAATTTCGACGGAGCCGGTGGTACGGCTCGTCGGCACCCCAGAAGTTCCGGTACATCTGGATCAATTCCGCTTCGCGGTACGCGGCCAGCGGCTTGACTCGCTCGTCCGCGGCGCGGCGCTGCTTCTTCAGTAGCAGACGGTCCTCCAGTTCGGGTGCGCTGGAGAATGTTTCGGCTTCCTGCCGCACGCGCGTCCAGAACTCGGCCGCACTACCGGGCAGTACCCGATCCACCAGCCCGAGCCCTTCGGCCGCCCGGGCGCCGACCGGTAGCGCCTCGCGGGTCAGCCGGGCGGCCTGCTCCTCGCCGACCCGGCGGGGCAGGGTGTAGGTCCAGTATTCGGACCCGTACAAGCCCATCAGCCGGTAATGCGGGTTCAAGACCGCGGATTCGCGGCACCACACCTCATCGGCGGCCAGCGCCAGCATGACGCCACCGGCGGCGGCATTACCGGCCAGCGCCGCGATCACCAGCTTGTCGGTGGTGGACAGGATGGCCTCGACCAGGTCGTCCATCGCATTGATATTGCGCCAGGACTCCGTCGCCGGGTCGGCGGCCGCTTCGATCACATTCAGGTGAATGCCATTGGAGAAGAAGTCGCGGACCGGTCCGAGCACCACCACATTGACCGGACGCTCGCACACCCACCGGTAGGCCGCGAGCAGCCGCTCGCATTGGGCGGTGCTCATGGCACCGCTGGGGAAGGCGAATTCCAGATAGCCGACCTCATCGTGTTCCCGGTAGCGCAATTGCGACCAGGTGTCGCGGGTGGCGGCTTCGACGAGACCGACCGGCACCTCGGGGATTCCGGCGAGCAGCCGGGGGCCGAGGACATCGGTGGCGGGCAGCTTGAATGTGGCCGGTCCACCCGGTGTGCGGCGGGCGCGCAGCTGCGGTAACCACACGGCGCCGTCGATGGTGGCCCGACAGATCGCACCGTCGCGGGTGGCGATCACCGCGCCGGGATTGCCGCGCAGCCGATCCTCGAAATGCCCGCCGTGCAGGAAGAATTCGCGGCCGAACAGCTCGTCGAGCACACCGGGCTGCGAGTCGCCGGAGCGAAGTTTGCGGAGCACGGTCGCGGTGGTATCGGCGGCCCAGTCGATGCGGCGAAACTCCTGCGCGTGGTAGGGGCGGAGCTGTCCGCGCACATCCGCGCGGCTGTAGTCGAGGGGTTCGGGAACGAACTCACCACTGGCGAACCGCTCCACCGCCAGCAGCGCCGCCCGAGCGGCCGCGTCGGCGACCTCGTTGCGGTACAGCTCGCTCTTGCCGCACGCGGTAACCGGGAAGGGCTCCGACGCCCAGATCGGCCCGGCGTCCATCTCCGCCACGGCCTGTAGGACGGTGACACCCCACTCCGCGGCCCCTGCACTGATCGCCCAGTCCAGCGAGGACGGCCCGCGGTCGCCCTTCGGGCCGGGGTGCACGATCAGTACAGTGTGCCGCGACCAGATGTCCTCGGGGATCGCCGCGGTGAGCATGGGTGCGAGAATCAGATCCGGTTCGAACCGCGCCACTCGTGCACGTAGCAGGTCGTCACCGAGTGCCAGTTCGACCCCGATCCGGTGACCTCGAATTCGCAGCTCGGCATGGATCCGCTGGGTGAGACTGTTGAATGCGCTGGCGACGAGCAGGATTCGCACGCGTACTTCCTCCATCAGGGAATGGGCTCGGCAAACGATCTCGATTAATTCGGGCAAATCACCCGTAACCGAAACTAGCTGCACGCCTTTGCGATTGCATATCGAGACGAAGTTACCCGCTGGTATTCACAACAGCCCGAGCGTTTTTCGCGCCGAACCGACGGGGCGTGCGGGGAGGATGACCACCGAATGGCAACAGAATGCGCATCCATGGACGGGATAACTGAAATTGCAATGACTCAAATAGTCGAGCAGTTTGCGCCGAATCTAAAAGGTAGCTATTTCACAGAAGCCTCTTCGGCGAATCCGCAGCATACAGCTCGTTTGACAAATCCCTTCCCACGCAGATTGATCGACAACCTCATACGATCGATGACCTGTCATATCCTGCCCCGAAACCGGATCGAAGATCTTCCCATCAGCGGGGAGCGGGGAGCAGGGAGCAGGGAGCATCACGCGCTCGAACTCAGCAAGGACCTTCAGCTGACGAGAGTCGCTGCGTATCAGAGCATTTCGACAGCCGCGACGACATCGGCGTGCGGCGTCGATGCGCCTGCCACCATGTCAGCGTGCTGACTCTTTCCACACCGGATTGTCAGTCCGATGACACATCCCCCTGGCGATGAGACCGGTGTCGGCGACAGCCTCAAACGATATCGGCGAAGGACTCCACGCAGGCGATACTGCCGGAGACGATCAGCTGGTCACCCTCGGCGATCACGGTATCCGGTGTGGCATAGGTGAATCCACCACCGCGACGCTTGATAGCCACGACGGTGACGTTGAACCGCTCGCGTAGACCGCTTTCGGCGAGGGCGTTGCCGATGACCGCGGCCGGGGCAGTGGTGCGCACCATGGCGTAGTCGTCGTCGAATTCGATGTAGTCGAGCATGCGCCCGGTGACCAGATGCGCGATCCGCTCACCCATATCGTGTTCGGGCAGCACCACGTGGTGCGCACCGACCCGCTCCAGGATCCGGCCGTGCTGCCGACTGGTGGCCTTGGCCCAGATCCGGGGAATCTCGAATTCGACCAGCAGCGAGGTGGTGAGAATACTCGCCTCCAGATCGGTGCCGATACCCACTACCGCGTGCGGGAAATCGGGGACGCCGAGCTGTTCGAGTGCCCCCGGGTCGGTGGTGTCGGCCACCGCGACATGGGTCAGATCATTGGAGAACTGTTGCACCAGGCGCGGATCGGAGTCGATGGCCAACACCTCCGAGCCGTGCTCCACCAGCTCCTGGGCCAATGAGCTACCGAACCGGCCGAGCCCGATGACGACCACCCGGGTCGTCGGATGCTTCGGGGACCTGGTGGTGTTCCTACCCAACAATGGGGCGCTCCTCGGGTAGCTCATAGCGTCGTTCGTGTTCGCGCAGCGCGAGTGCGGACGCGAGGGTGATCGGTCCGACCCGGCCCAGGAACATCACCGCGACCAGCAGCAGATGACCGGCGGCGGGGAGGTCGGCGGTGATGCCGGTGGACAGGCCGACCGTACCGAAGGCCGAAACGACCTCGAACAGCACCTGATCGAGGGGCATATGCGACAGCCGCAGCAGCACCATGGTCGCCACCATCACGACTCCGACGGCGAGCAGCACGACGCTGATGGCCTGTCGCTGCACCGATGCGGCCAGACGGCGGCCCATGACGTGCACGGTGGGCTGCCCCCGCACCTCCGCGTAGACGACGAACGCCAGCAACGCGAAGGTGGTGACCTTGATACCACCGGCGGTACCGGCGCTGCCGCCGCCGATGAACATGAGTACGTCATTGATCAACAGGGTGGTCGGATGCATCGCACCGACATCGACGGAGTTGAAGCCCGCCGTGCGCGGCGTGAGGCCGTGGAAGAGCCCGCCCAGTAAACGGCTCGGCCACGGCAGCTGCCCCAGAGTCGCCGGATTGGACCACTCCAGCGCTGTCACCAGCGCGATACCCGCTGCGGCCAGACCGGCATAGGTGACCACGGTGATCTTGGTGTGCAGTGACCACCCCGGCACCGGCCTACCGCGCCGCCGGGAACGCAGGACCTGCACCACCTCGAACACCACGGGAAACCCGATGCCGCCCAGCACAAACGCCACCATCATCGGAACGAGCGTCCACGGGTCGGAGGCGAACCCGACCAGGCTGTCCTCCTGTAGGGCGAAACCGGCATTGTTGTAAGCCGAAATCGCATGGAACACACCGTGATACAACGCCGAACCGAAAGGGTCGTCGGTGGTCGCCAGCCGCCGCGCGGTAAGAATGAGCGCGGTGACGAGTTCGATTGTCAAGCTCATGATGACGACACCGAGCACCACCCGACGGGTTTCGCCCAGCCGCAGCGCCTTCGTTTCGGCCTGCGCGATCAGCTGCATCCGCAACCCCATCCGCCGGGCGACCAGCAATCCCAGCAGCGACGCCGCGGTCATGATGCCGAGCCCACCAGCCTGGATGAGCGCGAGCACTACCGCTTCCCCGAAACCGGACCAGTAGCTGGAGGTATCGACCACCACCAGACCGGTCACGCTGATCGCCGACGTCGAGGTGAACAACGCCGTGACCGGATCGGTCCACTCGCCGGATTCGGAAGCCACCGGAAGCGTCAGCAGAGCGGCACCGAGCAGATTGACCGCCATGAAACCCGCGACGGTCAGCCGCGCCGGATGACCCAGCGGACCCAAACGGCGCACGACCGGTTGTGCTGTGCGTGGCATGCGATCAGTGCACCAGCAGCGGCAGTATCTGCACCGCCTCGGCGATGGTCGTACTCACGAAGCGGCCCCTTCGGGTGTCGGCCGGGCGTCGCTGCCCGGTCTGGTACTGCGTTGAAATCCTTACGATCCCTATACGGTCACCCCAGAAACGAGCCAGTCCGAACTTCTTTACGCTTTGTATACGGTGACGCCGCTCACCACGCATCGCCACCGAACAGGCATACCCGCCCGGTTGGGGCCGCGACCGTCTGTTGACACTCCCGAGGGGACCGACCCGGCATCGCCGTGCCTGGGCCGGCACCGAACGGATCGGCCGCGCTGGAGCTAGGGTCGGCGGGGTGAGTGGTATCCCAGCGAGGCGCTGACCACGGCCGGCGGTGAGTATCCGACGGCGCGGTTCGCTCGCTCCTGCGGTGTCATCCGATCCCGCCGCTGCCAATGCCCGAGGTGTTCACGCAGCATGATGAGGAGGGGGTGAATCATTGTGGCGGCTCGCTTTCTGAAAACACGTTCGGACATCGCGGTTCTCCGGCTTTTCAGTCGATGCCCAGCAGTTCGGCAGTCAGTCTCGCCAGGCGAGCACGGGCGGTGGCGTTGTCCACCAGGGCGGCGGGTGCGGCGATGTCGCGGCCGTCGTAGTAGCCGCCGTTGACGATCGAGCGTTCCGGCGGGCACAGGTCGGCGACAATATCGGCGGCATCCTGAGCCGACATGCCCTGCCTGCCGTAGACGCGCAGCATGCGGGTGTCCACCGCGCCCGGATGAACACTCACCGCGGTCAGCTCACCATGATGCTTATCGGCATAGTCGCGGGTGAACATGGTGAGCGCCAACTTCGACTGCGCGTACATCGGCAACGGCAGATAGAAGTTCCTGCGCGCCAGATCGTTCCAGCCGATGGCGCCGCCGCGATGTGTGCGCGAGGTCAAGTTCACCATCCGGCCGGATACCGATGCGAGGACCGGCGCCAGGACGGTGGCGAGCAGGACGGGTGCGAGGTAGTTGACCTGGAGCGTCACCTCGTGGCCGTCCTCGGTGATGGTGCGTCGTTCCGGCCCGGCGATCGCGGCATTGTTGACCAGGACGTCGAGCCCGGTCACGGTGCGCGCGACCTGTTCGGCCAGCGCGGCCACCTCACCCAGTCGGGTGAAATCGGCGACCACCAACCGCAGCCGCAACGGTTCCACGCCGGCTTTGACCAGGTCCTCGACGGCACGATCACCGCTGGCCTGGTCGCGGGCATGCAGCAGGACCGTCGCACCGTCGTCGACGAGCCGTCGGGCCAGCGCGAAGCCGATCCCGTCGGTGCCGCCGGTAACGAGCACGCTGCGCGCGGGGTGCGAGAAATCAGACATGTTTGAACCACCAGTGGGTACGGCATGGCGGCGGTCAGGCCGATATGCCTGTCCGCCATGCGAATTCGATAGGGAAGCCAGAGACGACGAACCGGTTCAGCCGGAGCGGAGGCTCACGGCCGAGCGAGCGGTGACCGACGCTGCGGCGGTTCGTCATCGTGACCGCACCCGTAGCGTTCGAGCGCTGATGGCAGCGACTCATATGGGTACGACGGAGACATAGTCCTATCCCAGCGGAATCCCGTCTCTCCTAGCAAGATTCGCGGTGCGGGTTTTACGGAACCTTGGCGCAAGCGCGTTCGAGGTGCCGTTCACCGAGCGGAATCGGTAAGGGTGCTGTCGTGGCCGCCGCGCGTGGTGCGACGGACGGGGGGGAATCGGCCTGGACCGGCGTGCTGCCGGTGGAGGACACCGAACTGGCCGTCATCGATACCGGTGGGCCGGGTACCCCCGTGGTCTATCTGAACGGCGCCTTCGCCAGCCAAAAGCATTGGCGGCGTGTCATCGCCGACCTCGGCCCCGGCTACCGGCACATCACCTACGACGAACAGGCCTGCGGCGCATCGAAGCGGTCCGTGGACTACTCGTTCGAGGCCGCCGTCCGGGATCTCGATGCGGTCCTCACTGCCACAGGGGTGGCTCGGCCGCTGTTGGCGGGCTGGTCCTACGGTGCGCTGCTGGGCGTGCACTGGGCCGACCGCCGCCCCAACCGACCGGCGCTGGCCAACGCAGAAACCGCTGGATTCCAACGATTCCAACGCGGCCAGCACCGGCCGTCGATCAGGTCCGACTTCGAGCTCTGCTACGACATCTAATCGCCGGTCCCCCGCAACCTGCTGAGATGCCCCGAAACGGCGACTGACCTGAACTTTCGTCTCCTGACCCTATGCAGCGCCGGTCGCCGCTTCTCGTGCTCCCGTGTAGCTTGCGTGTCATTCCCCATCTCCCATGCGCACGCTCGCCGATCACGCCTGCGCCTGGTCCCGCGCCGTCGTGACGAGGGCGGCGAGGGGCATCTGGTCGGCGGCCCATCGAGCCGCTGTCACGGCCTCGGCCCCGAGCGCACCGTCGATGCTCTCGAGGAGGCGTCGGTAGCCGGCGGGATCCAGTGGTGCCAGCTCGGCGCTGATCCGAGTCAGGAGCGCCTCTCGGGCGGCGCAGAGCTGTGCGGCGTCGTCCCATCGGGTGTCGGCCGCGGCGACGCCGGCCATCGTGCTGGTCCCCGAGGCCACCGGCCGGGACCAGCTGTGGTATGACGTCGTACTCCGACAGGCGCCGTTCTTCGCGAAGTACCAGGACAAGTCCGGACGCATCATCCCGGTGGCCGTGCTGACCCCGCGATGACCCCGCGACGGGTCGACCTCCTCGACGCGGATCGGAATGGCTGGCGCCTCGCCGCCCCGGCCGCGCCATCGGGCCGTTGTCACGTTCGGGCGGGCTGCCGCAGCGGCTCGAAGCGGGTGTGCTCCGTCGGGACCGGCCACCGCAGCGGCCCGCGCGCCAGCTCGCGGCGGACGGTGGCCTCGACCGCGTCGAAGAACGCGGGCGGCATCGACCCGCGCTCGCATTCCAGCTCGAACGCCACACCCGACCCGACCGACACAGACTCCACCCGAACCGGATCGTGGCCAGGAACTCGTTGCCGTCCTGCTTCATCACCTCCGGCGCGTGTCCTGTGCCGACGATCCGCTCCTGGCGCGCCGTGCGGACCTCACCGAACCCCGCCTCGACTCCGTACTCCCGCTGCAGGATGGCAGGCCGCCGCACGTTCGATGAAACTCCCACCGCCGCCACGGGATTGCGCGCGATTCGTGGATAATGGAAACCGTTTTCGATAGCCTGACGGCACACCACATCGCATCCGAAGGGCAGGCATATGGACTCCGATCTCGGCTTGCAGGGCATCCCGCTGACCATGCTGTGGACGCTGCATAATCGAGCGTCCGAGGCCAAACGGGCCGACGGCGTTCTGTCAGATCCGGAGTGTGTACGGATCTACGACTCCATCGACTTCGACTACCTGGGGATGTTCGGCGCACCCGATGGCACGCACGCGGTGCGGTCGGCGCGATTCGATTCGGCGTTACGGCAGTGGCGGGCCGGACATCCCGGTGGGGTCGTCGTCGAGCTCGGCGCCGGGCTCGAGACCCAGTTCCAGCGCTGTGACGATGGGGCGGTGCGCTGGCTGTGTATCGATGTACCCGAGGCCATCGACTTACGGGAGAGGTTTCTGCCGTCGAGTCAGCGGTGCCGATATCTGCCGATGAGCGCACTGGACCCGGCGTGGCTGGACGAAGTCGATTCCGCCGAGGGCGTTTTCGTCAGCGCCCAGGGCCTGTTCATGTATTTCGACGCCGACGAGGTGCGCGAGATATGCACGGCGATCTTCGATCGCTTCGCTGATGTCGAGTTGATGTTCGACACCATTCCGCCATGGTTCTCTCGAAAGACGCTGCGCGGCTTCCACAGAACCCGGAACTACACCGCTCCGCCGATGCCATGGGGCATCAAACGCAGCCAGGTCCCGACAACATTGCGCGCGTGGAATCCCCGCGCGATGGCGGTGTCGGTCCGCTCGTATGGTCCTTCCCGGGGCCCACTCGCCGCGAGTCTGCCGGTCTTCGAACGCTTCCCGCTACTGCGCGACCTCCCTCCCGCGATCGCCCGCGCCCGCTCGACGCTGTGAGATCGTCCACACAGCGGCAGCGGCAGCGTCGCGTGCCATTGCGCGACACCACCCAACCCGTGACAGCAGAACAGGATCGAGCCCATGACATTCCGGCACCATCGACCGGAGACGCGGTGCGCTCCCAGATCCACACAGACCGAGGAGAATCGATCATGACGTCCGCGACCCGCAGTGACGAATTCTATGACCGCACAGCCGAATACGTAGGCGTCCTGCTCCGCGATGTCTGGACCGCGCTCGGACCGGCAGTGACCGCTGCCCTGTCGGATATCGACCCGGCCCACCCTCTCGTAGACATCGGAGCCGGAGTCGGGGATGGCACCGCCGCGCTCGCACAGGCGTTTCCCGAGGTGCCGATTATCGCCATCGAACCGAATCCGGCGCTGCGGACCGCACTGCTCGTGCGAGTGAGCCGGGACCCGGCCCTGACCGACCGTGTCACCATCATCGGTCGCACCGCCCTGGACAGCATCGACGACCTCCCGGAAACGGTGTCCGGATTCGTCCTCGCCAATGTGCTCGGCCATTTCACCGCGGCCGAGCGATATCGCCTGTGGGAGTTGATCGCCGCTCGCCTGGCAGGCGGCGCACGCGCGATCGTCACGCTCGCACCGCCGACCCGGCCGGAGCTCATCGCCGAAACGCCGATGAGCGAGGCGTCCGTCGGTCGCTTCCGCTACACCGGTACGGCAGCGGCCGAACCCACCGGGCCGGATGCGGTCACCTGGACGATGCGCTACACCGTGCACGACGGCGACACCGTGCGCGACCGGCTGACCGCGTCCGATATCTGGTACGTACTCACCCCCGAACAACTGACCGCGGAGGCCGCCGAGCACGGTTTGCACACCGAAGCGGTCGACCCGCAACTGAGTGTGTGGGCAATCCGCCGAACGTGACTACGCGCCCCACCACACCGCCCATCCTCGAACGCGAATCCTCTGACACCCGAGGCGAATACGATGCCGACTTCCGATCGATCCGCGGAAAACGCCGCGGTGCGGCACCGCTGGACCACACGGACCAGAGCCGTACTCGAGGCACTGCGACGCAACGACCGCTTCCGTACGCCGCAGCAGATCTACGATGAAATGCGCTCCGCCGCCGCCGTCTCCATGGGCGTAACCACCCTGTATCGGATCCTGCACAAACTCGAGGAACAGCAACTCGTGGAGACGCAGCGGGGCGAAGGCGGTGAGCTGCTCTACCGCGCCTACGACGGCAGCGCGACTCATCACAATCTCGTCTGCCGGGGGTGCGGCCACGCCGAACGGTTCACCGTCGAGAGTCTCGGACACCAGACCGGGCGGGTGGCTCAGCGATTCCAGTTCTCCGACGTCAACTATCGCCTCGACGTGTACGGGACCTGTCGTGACTGCAATCAGCCGAGCGAGTGACAAGTGCCGCCACCCCGCCCACGACGGCGATCACCGAGCGAAACCCATACCGCGCGGCCGGGCCACACCCCGCCCGTTCCGGCTGCGGGGGTCAGCGACGAGGCAACCGCGAACTGCCTGCCCCTGCCAGACAGGCTTCAACGCCCGGTTATCACCGCAACGGCGCTCCCCGTCATTCCGGCCGCTTTTGGCCGGGATGACGGAGGACGAGCCGACTGCCAACGCCGATTCGGCTACGGCAGCGGCTACTCGGCCATGCGGTCGGCAGCCGCGGTCGACGGGTGTGGCGGCAGCGCGTCGCCGGTGTCCGGGGTCGGTGCTTCCGGGCGAGTGCCCGGGACGATCAATGTGGCCGCGATGGCGCCGAGGGCGAGGAGTGCGGCGGCTACGCGCAAGGCCGTGCTGAAACCATCGGACAGCGCATCGGGCGTCATCGAGTCACCGGTGACGGAGCTGGCCACGGTCACCAGGGCCGCCAGCCCCAGGGCACCACCGAGCTGGCGGGAGCTGTTGAGAATTCCCGAGGCCAGCCCGGCCTGTTCGGCGGGCACCCCCGAGGCGGCCGCGAGGCCCATCGCCACCATCGCGGCACCGACGCCGACACTGCAGACCAGTGAGGGCCCCAGAATTCCGGTGACGAAACCGCTGGACGGATCGGTGAACCCGAACCACAGCAGGCCGGCGGCACCGACCAGGCCGCCGGCGAGCAGTACCGGCCGGGGTCCGCGGTCGCGAGCGAACAACTGCGCGGCGCGCAGCCCGACCATGATGCCGACACAGAAGGGCAGGAAGGCCAGACCGGTTTCGGTCGGGCTGTAGCCGAGGACGCGCTGCATGATCTGGGAGACGAAGAAGAAGCTGGCGATCTGCGCCGAGGTCAGCAGGAATCCGAAGACCGCGGCACCGATCAGCGAACGCCGCCGCAGGAAACCCAGCGGCACCAATGGGTCGGCGACCCGGGCCTCGACGGCCGCGAAGGCCAGCAGGGCGACCGCGCCCGCGACGAACCAGGCCAGCACCCGCGGTGCGCCCCAGCCGTACTCGTCGGTACCGATCACACCCAGCACCAGTGCGGTGACACCCGCGGTGACGAGCAGTCCACCGAGGATGTCGGGCCGCCGGTGCCCGGCGGGCACCCTGTTGTCCACCCCGCGCAGGACCGCAACCATGGCGGCGGCTACGAACACGACGTTCACCCACATGACCCAGCGCCAATTCAGGTGATCGGTGAGCAACCCGCTCAGCACCACCCCGAGTGCGCCACCCGCCGCGCCCGCGCCGCCCCAGATGGCCATCGCCTTGTTACGGGCGGACCCCTCCTCGAATTCGGCGGTCACCAGCGCCAGGGATATGGGCGTCAGCACGGCGGCCGCGACACCCTGTAGCCCGCGACCGGCGATCAGCTGCCAGCCCTCCTGAGCGGCGCCACCCGACAGACTTGCCAGGGCGAAGAGGCCGAGCGAGCCGAGCAGCAGGGTGCGGCGTCCGACCAGGTCGGCGAGCCTGCCGCCGAGCAGCAGCAATCCGGCGTAGGGCAGCAGAAAGGCGTTGATCACCCAGGCCAGGCCGGTGGGGCCGAGATCGAGCGCGGCATCCATGGCGGGTAGCGCGACATTGACGATCGACAGGTCCAGCGATACCAGGAACATCGTCAGGAAGACGACGGCCAGTGTGGCGCCCCGGTGGGTGGTAGTCGGTGCGGACACCACGACCTCCAAATTTAGTAACGTGTATTTTTAATATGGTTAGCACACCCTTACCCCGACTGTCGAGAGCTACCGGACGGAGAATCACCGGATGTCCGATACCCCGAGCCGCAGACGTGGACGCCCGATCCGGTTGCCGCGGGACGCGGTTGTCACCGCTGCCACCCGACTGCTCGCCGCCGAGGGGGCAGAGGCGTTCAGCATGCGCCGCCTGGCCGGCGACCTCGGGGTCAGCACCGCCGCGATCTACCACCACTTCCCCACCAAGGCAGCACTTTTCACGGTGGTACTCGGCGTCATCGCCGACGATCTGCGACCCCCCGAGCTACCCGAAGCGCCCCGGGAACGCCTGATCGCCATCGTGGGCTACCTCATCGACACCCTGCACCAATTGCCGTGGGTGGCCGACATTCTCGTCACCGGTCAGAGCGCCGGACGCTCCGCCATGTGGATGCTCAACGAATTCATCGATGCCGCGAACAAACTGGGCGCCTCCGACCGGAAGGCCGGGTACATGTACCTCACCGTGTGGCGTTTCGTGGTGGGCGAACTGATGAGTCGCCGCGCCGCCGCCGCGCATCACGACACCGAAGGCGAGCCGGCCCTCCCCTACTGGTCGGATCTGATCACCGCCGATCAGCTCGCCGATTTCCCCACTGCCGCTCGACTACTCCCGCAGTGGGCGGATGTCCGCGCCGAATTCCATACCGAGACAGCGGTCGCCGACATCATCGACGGACTCGTCGCAGGCCTCCCCAAGGGTCGGTGAAGCCAGCACCTCGGCGGGCTCAGAGCCAGGAGTCGAAGGTCGTGGTGGTCAGGAAGTGCTCCAGGTCGGCGCGCCACGGCACGGGCAGCGTCTCGGCGGGTTCGATGGCGGTGTACCGGCCGCGGTAGAACAGCAGCGGCCGACCGGAATCGGTGGATTCCGAGAGCGCCAGCACCCGGCCGACGACGATGAGATGATCGCCGCCGTCGACGACACTCATTACCGAACACTGGATCGCAGCGAGTGCGTTGTCCAGTAGCGGCAGCTCCAGTTCGGAAGTGCGCCAGCCTGTTCCGTCGAACTTGTCGGGCTCGCGGGAGCCGAAGCGGGCGCACACCCGCTGCTGCTCCTCGGCGAGGATGTTCACGCAGAACTTCCCCGCCCGTTCGATCGCGGCCCAGGTGCGCGAACCCTTGACCGGGCAGAACAGCACCAGCGGCGGCTCCAGGGACAGAGCGGCGAACGACTGACAGGCGAACCCCACCGGAGCGCCGCCGGGCCCAATGGCGGTGATCACGGTGATGCCGGTGCAGAACCGCCCCAGCACATTCCGGAACCTACGCGGGTCACCGTCGACCGTCCCCAGCTCCGCCCTGGTCGGCATGGCCTCGTACCTCACGAGCCGACCGCCGCAGTGCCCCGCTGGCCACTCGGCATCGATTCCATTGCGGGAATGGGCATCTCGCCGTCGGCTCCGAAGGTCATCCCGTTCTTGCGTGCGCTGCGCTGGAAAAGCCGGAGTATCGGAGTGGTGGCGAAGGTGGTGACGAAGGCCATCACGGCGAGGATGGTGTACAGCGCGGGCGTGATGAGCCCCTGCGTGAGGCCGATGTTCAGCAGGATCAGCTCCATCAGTCCGCGCGCATTGGCCAGGGTGCCCATGGAACCCGCCTCACGCCAGCTCATCCCGTGGGCGCGGGCGGCGACGGCGATCGCGCCGAACTTGCCGACGAAGGAGACCACCAATACCGCGACGGCCGCGAGCAGCACCGACGGCTCGAACACCAGGCTCAGTTCGGTATTGAGACCGGCGAAGACGAAGAACGCGGGCAGCAACAGGTAGGCCACCAGCGGTTCGATCCGGGCGCGTACCAGGTCCAGCAGCCACCCCCGGGGCATGACGACTCCGGCGATGAAGGCGCCGAATACCGAGTAGATACCGACGAAATCGGTGAACCAGGCGCACAGCAGCACCGTGAGCAGTATCGCGACCAATGGACCGACCGGCAGTTCGTCGCCGCGTCCGCCGCGTGTCTCGCGTTCGGCCCAGCCATCGAGCAGGCCGAGCAACCGCTTCCCCAGGGTGAACATGAACAGCACGAATCCGATGGCGCCGACCAGTGCGAGTACGGCGCCGCCCATGCTGTCGTCGGCACCGGCGACCACGGTGGCTAGCAGGATCCAGGCACAGGCGTCATCGGCGGCAGCACACGACAGGGCCATGGTCCCGAGCCGGGAGCGATACAGACCGGCATCCTGAACGATCCACGCCAGCATGGGAAACGAGGTGATGGCGATGGCGGCGGCCGTGAAAAGTCCGGCCTGCCAGGGGTCCACCTTATCGGTGAAGTAGCCACCCTGCGCGACGAGCACGTACCCGGTGAGGCAGCCCAGCAACATCGGTACCACAATCCCGGCCGCGGCGGTGACACCCGCGGCTCGCACATGCGAGACGAAAGTACCGGTGTCGAAGGATATTCCGACAAGGAACATGTAGAGCACCAGCCCCAGCTGGCCGACCACATAGATGACGGTGAGCGATGGATGCGGCACCTGCTCGCCGCCGATACGAATCATGGTGGGAAACAACCACTCCTGCGCGGCCGGCCACACAGCGCCCAGCGCCGAGGGACCGAGCAGAAATCCGACGGCCATGATCGCGACAACCCGCACCTGACCCAGGCGCCGAAACGCCGGCCACAGCAGCCCGCAGAGAACGAGGATCACCGCCATCTGCAGGAAGAAATGCATGGACAACTCCAGAAACGACGGCATCGCAAACCCTTCTACCGCTACCCGACCAAACGGGCTTAATGATAACCTTTTTCAATAAGAGGGTATTCGACACCGCAACACCACAATTGAAGGAGAGGTGCATGGCCGACTTCTACTCGCCCGTCGCCGAGTTCTACGATCTCGTTCCCCGCGCACACGCCGAGGGCGAATCGGCCCTGCGCAAGGTATTGGCCGAGGTCGACCCGAGCACCGGCCCGGTGGTGGACATCGGGGCGGGTACCGGACGGACCTGCCGCATCATCGCCGAGGTGCTCCCCTCGGCGAAGATCCTGGCCTGCGAACCCGCACCGGCCATGCGGGCGGTCCTGACCCACGACGTGATCGCCGACGAGGACCTGCGGCGCCGGGTCACCATCGTCTCGGAGTCGGCGGAATCTGTGGTGCTGCCCGACTCGATCTCGGCGTTGGTGCTGTTCGGCGTGATCGGTCATATCGCGCTGGAAGACCGTCGGGCACTGTGGGATCGAATCCTGCCTCGGTTGGCGCCGGGCGCGCCGGTGCTGGTCGAACTGCTGCCAATCAACCGGCCCACCTCGCTGCCCAAGATGGAACTGGCGCGCGAGCAGATCGGCGATCTGGTCTACGAGGGCTCGATCGAGGCCGTGCCGATCGGCGGCGACCTCCTTCGAATGACCTCGACATGGCGGGTCAGCGGCGGTGCGGCGCCCACCAGGATGGTGCGCAATGTCAGCCAGTGGCACACATTCGGCATCGACGACCTCGCCGAGGAGACCGGACTCGTCGGCGAACAGCTCACCGCACAGACCGGCGTGCTGCGCAAACCCCGCGACCGCTGAACTCGAACGCACGGTGCCGACATAGTCCCCGTCATCCCGGAATGACGAAGTGCGGCCACACGACATCGCGATATCGAACCCGATAACGGCACCAGTCGCGCCCGCGGTCCTCGCTGCGGGCGCATCCGCATCCGCCTGTGCCTCAGCGTTTTTCGTCGATGCGCACGCTGATCCCGTCGCGCGGATGCATGCCGATCAAACCGTGCGGACGCGCATCCGTCGTCAACACCTCGCCATCGATGCGCCGTGCGACGGCGACGAAGGCGGCTTTGACCGCCATCGTCGCGAAGCCCGCGCCGATACAGCGGTGCGGACCGCCCCCGAACGGCAGGAACTCGAACGGCGCCGGACGGCGATACCACTCGGAACCGGGGTCCCATCTCCGAGGTTCGAACCGCTCCGGATCCGGCCATACCGACGGCAGCCGGTGGGTGTGGAACGGGCTGAAGATCAATAGATCGCCGGGAGCGAATCGCTGTCCGGCGAGGGTGAATTCGGTGGCTACCGTGCGCGAGATGACGGCCGTGGCCGGATAGAGCCGCATGGTTTCGGAGACGATGTGGTCGAGTTCCTCGGCCGGTGGCCGATCGGCGAGCGCGGCGGTGATGCCGGTCCACACCGCGCGGTCCCGCAGTGTGCAGTAGAGCGTCCACGACAGCTGCGCCGCAGTCGTTTCCGCCCCGGCCTCGAGCAGGCTGACCAGCTGATCGGTGATCTCGTCGTCGGTGAGCCGGGTGCCGTCGACACCGCGGAGCAGCACGCCCAGCACATCCGCGCCCGGCTCTGCCCGTGTACCGCGACGCTCGATCTCCGCGACGACCCAGCGGTGCACCGAGGAGCGCGCGAGCAGTGCCCGACGCCAGATCGGTGAGCCCGATCCGCGTTCGAGCGTGCCGCCGAGCACATCGGTGTCGATGGCTCGGTGGATGTCGTGCAGCCAGTCGTCCAAACCGTCGGAGCGGGCCATGGCGGACACGCCGAACAGGCTCTCCACCGTGGCCAGCCGTAATGCCGGACGTAGTGCGTTGTACACGTCGACGATATCGCCGCGGGCCCACCCGGCGACGGCCGTCTCGACGTGGCGGGTGACCGTCGCGTGGTGATCGGCGACCCGGCGGGCGGTGAAGGCCGGGGCGACCAGCTTGCGCAGGTGACGATGCCGGTCACCGTCATTGACCAGTAGGGCGGCGGAACCGGTCAGCGGAGCCAGCGCGGAGAAGGCCCGTTCCCAGCTGAACAGGTGACTGTTCGCGAGAATGAATTCGCACGCCTCGGTCCCGAGCGTGAGCCAGAACCTCATCGGGGCAGTCCCGAGCAGGGAGATCGGACCGTTGTCCCGGTACAGCCGTTGCATCGCCGCATAGGGATCGGTCGAGAACGCCTGTAGGTCGGATATTTCACGCGCAGATCGGGCCGCGCCCATACCCGCACCGCCGATGTTCGGTTCCGGCACGAGCGCACTCGCGGCCGTGTTCATTGTCGCCTCACTGTGCTCGCTCATACGAGGTCACCGATCATCGCGGCCTGTCCATTTCGAGCGACCCGCAAGCAGTCGCTACGGCTGGCGGCGAGCAACTCCGGTAGCGGTACCGGCGTCGGTGCCGGCGGCCGAATCAGCTCCGGCTGACCGATCGCGGTGGTGAGCCGCTGCCAGATGGCGGTCACGGTCACCGCCCACTGTCCGGCGCCGATGGATCGGCGCGGGTCGGCGATATCGGCACGCAACTGTGCCAGCGCGGTACGCACGCTCTGCGGCCAGAGCTCGTCGAAAACCGTCCGGAACGTCGGAATATCCGCCGGTTCCAGCACTTCGGTGGTCGGCACCGCCAACCGTTCGGTGCCGGGTCCGGCCATGATCAGCCGTCCGGCCTCGTCTCGGCCGGTATGCAGCCGCGGGCTCCACAGCACAGGACCGTGGGTGTCGGCCAGGGTCAGCACCCCGCTGTCGAAGGCGATTGCCAACCGGTGCAACAGCAGTGCGTGGTTGTCCGGATCGGCGGGATGGATTTGGTTCTGCACCCGCAGCGATAGCGGAACACCCCCGATCACCCCCGTCAGGTGGGTGTAGGGCATCGGCCGATCGGCCAGTGCGGCCAGCTCCGGCGGTACCGGCGCGGGTTCGCTCAATGCCCAGGGCCGCAGTCGCCCGACCGCTCGGCCGATCATGTCCAGCAGCGGATAGACCATCTGCCCACCGGCCACGGCATCCACGTGCAGTGGCTGCTGCCGCTCCCGCAGGAGCTCGGCCGCACGCAGGAACAGCTGTACCGGCCGCAGCTGCGGATAGAACGCGTTGAGCCGGTAGCGGACCCCATATTCGCGGGCGGTCCGCAGACACTCGGCGAGTTCATCGGGGTGCAGCAGATGTTCTTGCAGCACATGGATACCGCGGGCCAGCAGGCTCTGGGCCAGCGCCGCCCCGTCGCCGCCCGCGACACCGGCGCGCACGGCGACACAGGCGATGTCGATATCGTCGGGCAGCGCATCGATACCGGTGTAATGCGGTACCCCATAGGTTTTCGCGCAATCCAGTGAGGCGGCGCTGCCGCGGGAGACGACACCGGCGAGTTCGACGTTCGGATCTTCGTGCGCGGCTTGCAGATACACCCGGCCGAACGAAGTACCGCATACGACGACCTTCGGTAGCGCGGGGGGCGGCGTCGGATGGACGCTCCGCGGCTGTGTCGGACGGACACTCCGCGTCCGTGTCGAGTCGTTCACAGGCTGCCTTCCAACATCGGTTCGTCGTGGGCGTTCCGGTGGGTCTGCCATACGGGCAATGCCCCGAGCTCGATCACGCCGTCGATCAACCGGCGGGGTTCGAGGACATCGTCGGCATAGTGCAGGCCCGGTGGCACCGCGCCGGACAGCACGGCGGCGACCGCGCACGCGGCGGTGGCGGCGGTGAGCTCGAAGCTGCTCGGGGTGCGCAGCACCGCGGTGTCGGTGCCGTCCGGCCGGACGACGGTGAACGCCATCAGGTAGAACGGGTCGAGTCCGACCAGATCGAGTTCGGCCGCCGCACGGATCCGCTCGACGATCGGTCCGAGTGTTCCGCTGCCGCGGCTGAAGTCCGAGTTTCCGCTGCCGCGGCTGAAATCCGATTCTCCGCTGCCGCGGACGTGACCCCGGAGCCGAGTGAGCGTCAGCCGCAGCGCACTGCCGACGAAGACGTTGTACCAGTGCAGATCGTCGAGTCCGGTTGTGCGGGCCAGCCGTTCGGCATCGGCGGTGAGGAACGGCATGGTGGTCACCCGGCCGGGAAACCCGGCGATCTCGACGTTCTCCCCCACCGGCAGGGCACGGCGCCGACGACGGCCGCCGGACCACGCGGCCAGGGTTTCGCCGTACCAGTGTCCCGCACCGGAACTGTCCGAACTGTCGAGGGATAAGGCGAGGTCCCCGGCCGACGCCGCCGCGAACGGTTCGATACCGCCCGCGTAGACGATCAGCCGGGCCCCGGTCAGGTCGTCGGCCAGCAGCCGGGGAACGACATTGGCCAGACCGGGCAGCATGCCGGCCGACAACACCGCGGTCCGCCCGGCCGTCAGCAGCGGTGAACCCTCGAGCAGGTGATGTGTGGGCCCGTCCCCGGAGACGTCGACATAGTCACTGCCCGCCGACAGTGCCGCCCGCGCGACCCGGTCCAGCAGCAGATACGACGGTCCGGCGCAGTTGAGTACGAGTCTTGTTCCCGCACAGAACTTCGCCAGCGAGTCCGGATCGTCGGCGTCCACCCGGTACCGCCGCGCGGTGGGCGGCAGTGCGTCGACCGCACCTCGGTCCATATCCATATGTCGCGCCCCGACCCGCAACTCGCCGATGCCGAGCCGGGTGAGCATCCGCACCGCCGCTCGGCCGACCACGCCGGTGGCGCCGAGCACCGCCACCGGCCCTGCCACGTCGGTCACGGCCGCGCCTCGACGACGGTGTCCGGGAACGGGGCGGTTATCCGCTCGGCGAGTGCCGCGGCATTGGCCGCGGCCATACTGCTGAGATGATCGCCGGGGAGGTCCTCGATGGCGAGCGATCCGAGGCCGACCCGCGACCAGAACCGATCCACCTCAGCCCGACTGCCGAACAGCGTCGCGGAATCGCTATTGCGCAATACCCGCAGCGGCCCGAAATAGGGCTCGGCACGGTGTTCGCCCATGGCACGCAGATTCTGCGCGAAAACGTCGAGCTGGCTGCGGAATTCGTCGAGCGACCCGGCACCGGAGTGGTAGGGGCCTGCCCCGCCGGTGGCGGCCGCGTACAGGGCAGCGACACGATCGGCGCGTGGGATGGCGGCCAGTTCCCGGAATTTCGCCGCGAGCGGCGCGGAGTCACCGTCCAGCCCGGTCAGGGCGCCCACCGGAATCCGGTCCGGGGTGCGGTCGAGAATCGAGCGCACCGCGATATCGAATGCCGCTGTGTCGGTGGGGAATCCGATGGTCGCCGGGTCGATGCCGATGGACTGGGCGAAGATGTAGTCGATCATCAGTTCGTCGTGGACCG
This sequence comes from Nocardia uniformis NBRC 13702, assembly GCF_001613345.1. Taxonomy (GTDB): domain Bacteria; phylum Actinomycetota; class Actinomycetes; order Mycobacteriales; family Mycobacteriaceae; genus Nocardia; species Nocardia uniformis. The sequence continues at coordinate 44,581 of NZ_BDCE01000043.1, forward strand.
CGGGTGGCTGGTAGGAGCCGATCACCGTGAGGTCGTCCACGGTGGCGCCCGCCTCGGTGAGGGTGCGTGCGATCTCGGCGGCGAGCAGGCCGCCCACCGAGTATCCGATAATGCGGAAGCGGCGGTCGTGGGCGAGCAGTTCGGTCGCGTAATCGGCGGCCTGCTTGGTGATTACGGCTTCCGGGGGCAGATTCAGATACCGTCCCGGGTCGACGACCTCGAGGCCGATCAGGGCGCCGGGATGTGCGGAGCGCAGGTGCGGAAGCAACGCGTTGTAGGGCGTCAGGGTGCCGGTGCCACCGTGCACCAGCACCCATGTGCCGCTGCTGTGGCCGGGCTCGCCGCCGAGTGCCCGCACCGCTGTCCGCTGCTCTGCCCGCGCCGGATCCGCCTCGGTGCGACTGCGGTGGGCGGCGAGCGCGGCGACGGTGGGATTTCGCAGCATGTCGCGAAGGAGTTCCTGCCATTCGACGTCGGCGATCTCGGGCACCCGCTCCCGCAGCCGACCGACCATCTGCGACAGCAGCAGTGAATCGCCCCCGAGGGCATAGAAATTCTCGTCGCGGCCCACTCGCGGTACGCCGAGCATCTCCTGCCACAGCTGCGCGATCCGCTGCTCGATCTCGTCGGCGGGCGGGGTGAAGGCGGGATCCACGGCCTCGGACGGTGTTGTGGCAACGCGAGCGGCCAGGGCGGCGCGGTCCACTTTTCCGTTCGCGGATCGCGGTAGCGCGTCCAGCAGCGACATGTCGTCGGGCACCATATGGCCGGGTAGCAGTGTCGCGACGTGCTCGGTGAGCTGCTGTTCGGTGACGCTGCGTCGCTCGCCCTTGAATCGGGCGAGGAAGACACCCTGTCCGGAGGCAGCAAGGGGGTCGTCTTCGGCGGGCAGTACGCGAACCTGATCGGCACCGGCGTCGTCGAGCTGCCGCAACCACTGGTCACGGGTGAAGAAGGCCTGCCCGGTACCCGCTCGAACATCGGTGAAAGCGGTGAGCTCGCTGAAGAACTCGAACTCCATCGATACCAGCAGCGCGTAGTTGTGCTGCCGGGTCGGTTCGAGGAATACCAGCCAGCCGCCCGGTGCGAGCAGGTCACGCAGCCGTGCCAGCACCTCGTCGGCATTGTGGGAATTGTGCAGCACGTTCGCGCACACGATCACGTCGACCGAGTTCGGCCGCAACCCCTGTTCGAGCGCGTCGGCGTTGATATCGAAGCGGCCGTAGCGCACCCACGGATGGTCGGCGAATTTCTGGCGGGCTTCGCCGAGGAAGAATTCCGATATGTCGGTGAAGTGGTAGTCCGGTTCGAATTCGGCGAGCGCGGGAATCAGGTCGGTACTGGTGCCCGCGATACCGCCGCCGACCTCGAGCAGCCGCAGCCGGTGCGGGGACTGCCGGGCCACCGTACGCACGGTGTCGATAACGACGCGATGTACGCTGCGCGCGACCAGATTGGTCCGGTAGACGGCGTGCGCCGCTCCGGGTTTCCCTGCCGGGAACAGTAATTCGCGCACATCGAGATCGCCGCGCAGCAGGTCGTCGAGTCGGCTGCTGCAGCTGCGAATGTAGGCCAGGGTTTCACTGCCGTAGCCGACGATGCCGTCCAGCTCATCGATGCGCCGCCACGCGTTCGCGACCGCGTCGGGTCCTGCGGCGATCAGATCGTGGTAATGCCCGCTTGCCGGATCCTGGACCAACGCTCCCGCGTGCACCAGGGCGGACAGCCAGCGCCGCAGCAGTCCGTGCTGGCGCTCGGAAACTCCGGTGGCCGCGGCGATCTCGGCGAGGTCGTGCGTGCGCGTGCGATCGCCGAATACGCCGTCGGCGCGCAGCCGGGCCGCGATGGACGCGATCGCCATCTCATCGACCGCCCGCATCAATGCGACGAACGACTCGCCATCGAGTTCCCGCTGTACCGCGGCCACGGTGTCCTCGGCGATGGCGAGCACGTCGCGCGCGGTCGAGTCGCCGGTGACCCCGTCGGTCGCGATTTCGGCGAATCCGAGCAATCGGGCGGCGGGGCCCTGACTATCGATCAGTACCGCGGCGTCGGCGACGGCGGGATGGCGGCGCAGCGCCGACTCGATTTCGCCCAGTTCGACCCGGTGTCCGCGAATTTTGACCTGAGTGTCTTCGCGGCCGAGGAATTCGAGCCTGCCGTCCGGGTGGAAGCGGCCGAGGTCGCCGGTGCGGTACAGCCGGGCACCGGTGCGCGGATGGTGGATGAACCGCTGCGCCGTCAACTCCTCGTCGCGCAGGTAGCCCTCGGCCAGGCCGGTGCCGCCGATATAGAGCTCGCCGGTGACCGATTCGGGGCAATCCTGTAGTGCGCTGTCCAGCACGTGCACGGTCTGGTTGTGTAGCGGGGTGCCGTACGGGATACTGCGCCACGCCGGATCGACTTGCCGCACGGGATGGTGGATCGACCAGATGGCGGCCTCGGTGGCACCGCCGAGGCCGATCACGTCGAGGTTCGGATGGTTGGCGCGCACCCGGTCGGGCAGATCCAGGGGGATCCAGTCACCGGACAGCAGGGCGAGCCGCAATGAGTCGGCGGTACGGGCGGGCGTGGTGTCGAGGAAGTCCTGCAGCATCTGCAATTGCCCGGGCACGGTATTCCACAGGGTGACCGAATGCCGTTGCACCAGTTCACCCCAATGCGAGGGGTCGGCCGCGCGGTCCTGCTCGGGGAGCACCACCGCACCACCGGCCGCGAGTACCCCGAAGATGTCCCATACCGACAGGTCGAAGGCCAGGCTCGCCACGGCGAGTACCCGGTCGCCGGGCCCGATGGCGAAGCGCTGGTTGATGTCGTCGATGGTGTTCGCGGCGGTGTGATGGGCGATGACGACGCCCTTCGGTTCTCCGGTCGAACCCGAGGTGTAGATGACATACGCCGGGGCCGACGGATCAGTCTGCGGCGCAATGTCATTGGACGAGATGGGTGCGGAGTCTGTCGGGGATTCGGGTGGGCCCGGCACCAGGTCCACGGGGACCGGGCGCACATTCGCGGGTAGTTCACCGGCGTCACGTAGCCAGGGCTGGGTGAGCACGACGTCGATCCCGGCGCGGTCGATGATCCGCTCCCTGCGCGCCATCGGCTGGGTGGCCTCGATCGGCACATACGCCGCTCCGGCCAGCAGTGCCGCCAGTACGGCTACGACCTGTTCCGGACCTTTCTCCATGAGAACACCGACCAGGTCGCCGGGCTGGACTCCGGCCGTACGGAGAGCGACCGCCGCGGCGGCTGCGCGGCGACGTAGCTCGGCGAAACTCAGCGCGCCGTCGCGGTGGAGCACGGCCGGGGCGTCCGGATGGGTGTCGGCCCGATCCAGGATCGGCTGGTGCAGCAGTCGTGGTCGAATGGCGACGGCGGTGTCGTTGTAGGTGTCGCGGCGGCTGCGCTGTGCGGGCGGCAGTGGCACCGGATACTGCTCGGTCCAGGCGGCGGGGTCGGCGGCGAGCCGGGAGACGAGATTGGTGAAGGCGGCGAAGGCGGCGGTGGCGGCACCGTCGGCCAGCACGCCGCGGCGCACATCCCAGGACAGCATCAATCCGTCTTCGTACGGGGTCACCTGGCAGTCGAGCCACACCTGTGGGGTGCGGGTCATACCGCGCAGAATGCGGCCCCGGTCGGTACGCGCGCCCGCATCGTCGGCGCCGAGGGTGCTGGTGTACACCACCGGCATGAGGACCGGGCTGCCCGCACGGCGGGTCAGTTCACCGAGTACGTCGACACCGTCGAACAGTCGATGATCGAGATCGGTGAACAGCTGCGCGGTAATGGCGCGGGCGCGGTCGAGGAAGGTGTGCTGCTCGTCGAGGTCGATACCGAGCAGGTTGACCGAGGTGAAATCGCCGAGTACCGCATCGATATCGGGGTGGGCCGGGAGCCGGTTGAATACCGGCAGGTTGAGCGTGAATCGGCGGTTGCGGCTCCAGCGCCCGATGACCTCGGCGTAGGCGGCCAGCACCGCGCCGGATGCGGTGAGTCCGTTGGCTTTCGCGGTGCCGGTCAATCCGGCCAGCTCGGTGGCGGGTAGCCAATGGTGCAGCCGGTCGAAGGCGGGGTCGGCGGTGTCGGCCGCCTCGACGGGCAGTTCGGGTGCCGCGGGCAGGGTGTCGAGCCGGTTCTGCCAGTAGTCGCGATCCCGGTCGTACCGCGATCCGTTGCGTAGCCGCTGGACACCGAGAACGTAGTCACGGAAGCCGATTTCAGGCGTGGGCCGTGGCTCATCGCCGGGTGCGTGGACGAGTTCGCCGAGTTCGGCCAGCAGTAGTTGCACACTCGCGGCGTCGAGCACCAGCAGTTCCAGCAGCAGGTGCAGAATGCAGCCGGGATCGGTGCGGGTGATGCGCAGGGCGAACAGCGGCCAGGTTTCGGTGGAGCCGGACGGGCCGAGCAGGTCGTCTCGTTGCCGGTCGCGTACGGCATCGATACCTGCCGTATCCGCGCCGCGCACATCCGTCACCGGGATCGGGTACCAGGGTGCGGTGGCGGCAACCTGCTGGTAGCCGTCACTGTGCACGGTGGCTCGGAGCATGTCGTGGCGGCGCACGAGTTCGTTCCACGCCCGCTCCACGCTGTCGGGTTCGATACCGGGGTAGGAGATTTCGAGGTAGCTGGTGCAGGCGACGCCGCCGAAGGGGTAGGTGGGGTCGCGTCCGATCAGGTACGCCGATTGCACCGGGGTCAATGGGAATGGTTCGTACGCGGAGGCGGTGTCGGCGGTGATACGGATCGCCGCGTGGTCCCGGGTGAGATATTCCAGCACCGCGGGCTTGTGCGCCACCAACTGTGCACGGTGTTCGTCGGTCAGCACGCCCTGGGGGGCGCGGAACCGCAATTGCTCACCGTCGACCCACAGGTGAACTCCGCGCTGTCGCAGGTCGGTTACCAGTTCGGTGACGTTCACAAAGCACCTTCTTCGAGATCGATTCCGGATTGAGGTTGGTTGTGGGTGATTCCGGCGATGGTTGGGGTGGTGAAGAATTCGCGCAGGGTCACCGTGATGCCGAGTTCGCGTTCGAGGCGGCTCACCAGCCGGGTGGCCGATAGCGAGTCGCCGCCCACGCCGAAGAAGCCGGTGTCTCGGCCGGGCACAGCGCCGCCCAGTATTTGTTGCCATATCTGTCCGATGCTGGTTTCGATCCCGGCACGGAGTGGCTCTCCGGAGTGCGGCACGGATTCGTCTGCGGCAGTGTTT